>NZ_JBOZWO010000062.1:0-20764 GCF_050864975.1 Paenibacillus sp. GXUN7292
GTAAGGAATTCAGCTCATTTAAAAATCTAACGGTTGCAGGAGGCCTTATTTGCCTAAATTCCCAGCATAAACGGGTAAAAATACACATATAGCGCTCCTTACAACCGTTAAAATTTTAAGACACCGATTTTTCGCTAAATAGCACTTCTCACAATCGTTACAGTTATTGAGACAGTAATTTCATTGTGGGCAGCCATTCCAGATCACAAGGGCTGCCGGATCGATATGCCGGCAGCCCTTGCTTGTCGATTAATGAGCTATTGTTCTCTTCCGGCGTTGTCCTCCAGTATCAGTTCCACTACCGTATCATTCGAATCCGGCAACGGATAGCTGTAGCTCTCCGGCTTTGCAAAATTAATAAACGCATCATTCGGGTACAGCTTTGCATTCCATGGAAGCGATACGAATAATTCCGCACCATCCGCGAGTGTACGAGCCTGCTTGACTTTGCCTGCCAGACCGGACAAATTGATCGGGCCAATCGACTCTTCAAAAATATGAGCATATAGCGTATTGCCTTTGCGTGTATAACGTCCCCAATCAGGCTTTGGCAAATCTGCTTGTCCGCAGCCATAGATGCTTTCTCCGTTACGCTGCATCCATCTGCCGACCTCTTCAAGGATTTGCAGCGATGGCCGTGGTATTTCCCCTTGGGCATCGGGTCCGACATTTAAAAGAAGATTGCCATTCTTGCTGACGCATTCGACCAGCTTTCGGATAATGGTGCGAGCCGATTTATAAGTTGCATCAGCTGCGACATAGCCCCAGTTATTGTTTAGCGTCACACAAGCTTCCCACGGAATGGAATTGCCAGCTTCATCCGTTATGCCTTGCGGCGGAATGATCTGTTCAGGAGATGCAAAGTCGCCTGCATATAGCTGTGGATTGCTGGAATAAACACTGCTGCTCCGCTCTCCATTAACTTCCAATCGGTTATCAATTACTATATGCGGCTGCAGCGAGCGCATCATTTCAATCAGCTTCGTTGCCTGCCATTTCTCACCAGACATTTCACCATAGGAAAAATCAAACCACATCATATCCAGCTTGCCATAATTCGTAAGCAATTCCCTTACTTGCCCGTGCATATAAGTCAAATAGCGATCGAAATGCAGCGGATCGCGCTTATACTTCTCATTCTCCCGCATAGGATGTATTTGATCGCCATATGCCGGATAATCAGGATGATGCCAATCAATTAATGAGTAATACAAGCCCACTTTCAAGCCCTCTGCTCTGAAGGCTTCCAAAAATTCACGTACCAGATCTCGTCCTGCCTTCGTATTGGTGGATTTATAATCCGTTAGCTGGCTGTCGAATAAACAAAAGCCGTCATGATGCTTAGCTGTCAGCACCGCATATTTCATGCCGGCGTCTTTAGCCGCCTTGGCCCACTCCCGCGGATTATAGCGCTGTGGATCGAACTGGTCAAAATAAACCTGATAATCCTCTACACTAATTTTTTCAATGCTCCTTACCCACTCTCCTCTTGCCGGGATCGCATATAATCCCCAATGTATAAACATCCCGAAACGGTCCTCTAGAAACCATTTTGTTCTTTCTAATCTTTGCTCTATCAATGATGCCACTGTTTTTGCCTCCTTTTTTTGAGATATCCACAGTGTAGCAACGTTTTGATATAATCAATAGGCAAGCAATTAGCTTGTTTGGGGATTAGATTAACTTCTTGAGGTGAGCTTGTGATCACATTAAACACGGAATCCAGCTTCATTACCGAGTTATTGCAAAATCTGCAGGTTCATTTGGCAAGCGCTCATTATACTCACTGCTATCCGGAGTGGCAGGAGCTTGACTATGTGCCTGCATACAATAAATTTTATCTCATTTGCGATGGCGAGGGCTGGCTAAAAATTCAAGACAAGCAATTCTATCCGACAGCTGGTCAGCTATGTTTAATGCCGGCTCATATTAAGCAATCCTACTCTGCCATAAATGAAAATACGTATCGCAAATATTGGTGCCACTTCACAGCAACAATGGGAGGGCTTGATTTATTTCAATGGCTCGATGTTCCTTATTGTCTGGATGTTCAACATAACTTTGGGCAAATACAGCAGCTGTTCGGGGAGCTTGCAACACTTCACGCTGATCCTTCTCTTACATCACGGATAAGAGAAAAGGCTATTTTATTTGAGATTATCGCTGCTTTCTTGACAGAGGCGGATTCAAAAATTCAATTCGTATCCGGACGCGCGCAGGATTTAGAAAGGCTTCAAGCGATTGAGCAATTCATAACCGATCACCTTTCGGAGCCTGTTACTTTGGAGCAAATTGCCAAGCATGTCCATCTGCATCCAAACTATCTGGTACGCTACTTCAACAAGCATTTTAACGTATCACCTCTTAAATATTTGAATCGCAAGCGAATGCAAAAAGCCAAATCTTTACTCAGCACCACTTCGCTAACCGTTAAACAAGTATCCGAGCAAGTCGGTTTTCCCGATACGAATCATTTCTCCAAAGCCTTTCGCAAAGAAAACAGCTGCAGCCCGACAGAATTTCGCGCGCAAGTCAAATAGGAGCTCCTTGCTGCCTCACAAGTAAAAACTTATAAGGTCTTATAATTTCAAAAAGGACAATCCTTCGTCATATACATGACTTATTGGACTGTCCCTTTGCATCATCTGGTCAAATCACGTTCACTATTCTTCCTCAGTCATCGTATCTGTTGTGGAGTGATCGATAAAACCATTATGCAGCGTAATATTGCCTCCACCTAGCCCTTCATTGACCATCCGGTCAATATCCATATCCGCACTATCCCTGCCTTCAAATACAGTATCCTCCGTAAAGCCGGCTGTGGGCTGCTCTTTATTTTTTTCAGCATGCCGCGGCTTATTTGCAGACTTGCCCATCGGGCATCCCTCCTTCATTCACAATACGGTTATGATGACATATATGAAGTGAAGTTATTCATACAGACAGCCCGCATAACATGCCAGTAATCAGGTGAAGCTAATAACTCATCATATACAGACAGGAGGGATAAAGTTGGCAAAGCCTGATAACCGCAAAGACAATGCGACGCATCTGCAGTCACATATTAACCATACAATTGCTAATCTTCACGAAGCTGAAAACTATCTTGCTGAGCATGCTGATGAGATTTCAGCAACCGAGAAGCAAATCATTAAAGCTAAAAATGAGCGACGCAAGGATAGCGTTGAAAGCTTCAAAGCAGAAAAGCAAGATGAATCGTAGTGCAGCAAAGAAAAAAGACATCTATAAAGCAGCATCCTCTAAGCAGGATGCTGCTTCCTCCCATGTGGAATAAGGATTCATAGTATTCTATAATAGAAAGAACAGACAGATTATTATATAGTCAAGTGGGGGGAACCTATGAATTTTTTGCGAGAATTTTTTGCGCATCCTATTGTAAAACGAATTAACTTTCTTTTAATTGTCGTCGTGCTTTTATACAGTTTAAGGCATATGCTCAATCTGCTGCTGCTCTTATTTTTAGTTACCTTTGTCATGGGCAGGCTGGAACGATTTTTTACGAAGCAAATTTCAAAATTATTCCCCATTTCTCCCATTATCGTCAACACGGTATTGTATGCACTGCTCGTTTCTTCTTTAGTTTATGGCCTTACCAATTACATACCTAAACTAATTAATCAAGTGGTCGAAATGTACAATATTATACTGCGATTTCTAAACACATCGCAATCAGACGAAGTTGCCGAAATCATTTCCTCTGCTCTTGGCAAGCTGGAGTTCCAGAAATATTGGGGCAATATCGTTAATTATATTTTGAAATTCGGCAAATGGCTTGAAATTATTATTTTTGTTATTGTGCTCAGCTTTTTCTATTTACTGCAGAAAAACAAGGTCGTTGAATTTACTGAAAAGCTTGGGGACAGCAAAATCAGCTGGCTCTACAATGAATTCAAATACTTTGGCCAAAAGTTTACTTCCTCCTTCGGCAAGGTTATTGAAGTTCAGCTCATGATCGCACTGTTCAACACTGTCTTTACGATTATTGGATTATGGATTTTAGGCTTCCCTTATTTGTTTGCACTTACGATATTGGTTTTCCTGCTCAGCCTAATTCCAGTAGCCGGCGTTATCATTTCGTTCATACCGATTGGCATTATCGGCTATCAAATCGGCGGTCTGAAAATGGTGCTATGGGCTGTTATTATGATTTTAATCATTCACGCGCTTGAAACCTATTTCCTTAATCCGAAGCTTTATGCGCAAAAAACAAAGCTGCCTATGTTCTATACTTTTATTATTCTTATATTTTCTCAATACTACATGGGCATATGGGGATTGATTATTGGGATTCCGATCTTTATGTTCCTAATGGATGTGCTGGATGTAGGACATTCAAAAAGTGAAAAAAGTGAACAAATTGAACAAATTGAAAATTGATCGGCATCGTCATTTACGTTAAACAATTAGAAACGGGGCAGACCAGAAGTCGGTTTTCACTGACTTTCTGGACAGCCCCTTTCTTTTGTCCTATTTAAAAAAGTAAAATTAAGCAGCAACATCTCTTTTGTTAAATATATACCAAGTAAGAGCGACAAATACGACCCAGTAGCAAGCCAGCACAATAAGTGAAAATTGCAGTGTCATTCCTTCGCGCATCGGGAAATCTGACAAATACTGCGTTAAGTTCAAATGTATGAACAATACGTAATCAATCCACTTATATTTCAGGGCAGCCAACAGCATCAAAAGATTATTAACAACGAGCAGCAGGAATAGCGCCATTCCGATCGCAAGCGCGCTGCTGCGGAATATCGTTGACAGCATAAATGCCATTGTCACTGTCATGATCGTAGATATAAACGTAAGCCCGTAGGTTTTAAGCAGGTAGCTGATCGGCGACTCATCCTTGGCAAGCCCCATAATATCAGAACTTGTGCTGGTAGACGAGAACAATGAGAAGCACAGCCAGTTAACGAGCAATGTGGCGGCAAGCAGCAATACGGCGAATAAAAGTGTAAACAGGAGCACCGCAATATATTTAGACAATAATATTTTGGAGCGGGACCACGGTCTAATTAACAACAGCTTGATTGTGCCCGTTGAAAATTCCTCCGCAACTATGCTTGCCGCAATAATTACAGCAAATATTGTGACGAGCATATACAAAATAGTTGTTTCTAAGTAAGCTACCTCCCACATCGATGTATCCGATCCGCCAAAGCTTAGCCATAAAATTGAAATAAGCAGGACTAGTCCAACAATAATGCCCATCATCACATATGTTCTAGGCCTGCGGTATATTTTCATATTTTCATTTTTCACTAGCGCCAAAAAATTACCCAATCATCTCACCTCCTGTAACCTCCAAGAATTGATCCTCAAGCGATTTCGATTCTTCTCTAATACTGAATACAAGCAGTCCTGCATGCACAAGCGCAGCATTATACTCCGCCCGCTTCTGGCGGTCTCCCGCAGTGAGCAGCATGCCATTATCGTTAATTTGAACGGTTGCGCCCAGCGCAGTCAGCACCTCTGCCGCGCGCTGAGGATTATCGGTTTCTATTTGAATCGCATGGCTCGCCGCTTTGCCTTGCTCCCCTTGAATAACGCGAATATCGATCAGCTTTCCGTTTTGAATTATGGCAACCCGATCACACATCAGCTCCATCTCAGACAGCAAGTGGCTGGATACAAACACTGCGATTCCTTCCTGTTTGCTTAGGCGGCGCAAATAATCTCTCAGCTCGCGAATGCCGGCAGGATCAAGCCCGTTCGTCGGCTCATCAAGAATAAGCAGCTTTGGCCGATGCAATAGTGCCTGCGCAACACCGAGGCGCTGCCGCATCCCAAGCGAATATGTCTTCACTTTATCATGAATTCGCGCATTAAGCCCTACGAGGCTGATTACTTCCTGTACTCTTTCCTTCGTTACATCCGGAACCATCCGGGCAAAATGAATCAAATTTTGATAGCCGGTCAAATATTTATACATTTCCGGATTTTCAACTATAGCGCCTACATGACGAATGGCCTTCTCATATTCGTTCTTTACGCTATATCCGTCAATTTTTATTTCTCCTGAAGTAATCGACATTAAGCCGACCATCATGCGGATCGTAGTTGTTTTTCCAGAACCGTTCGGTCCCAGAAATCCGAATACCTCGCCTGGCGGCAAGTCAAGTGTCAACGAATCAATAATCGTTCGTTTGCCAATACGCTTGGTTACGTTTTGCAGCTGGACTAAAACCTGTTCCATTCCTTATCCTCCCTGAACGCATTTAATCATTAATCTTATCCTAAACATTGCAGCTAGTAATCATACGGAGCGTAACAAGAAAGGTCGCAATCTTTTTACATTACTTATTCAGCATGCGGGCAACCTCACGCCGATTTGCTTCAAATGCGGCGTATCTAGCGACATCCGCTGCCATGCCGCGCCGCTCCATTCGGGCTGTGTGCTCCAGCAGGCGCTTGTAATCCTTTGGAATTATTTTGACAAACTTATCGATCGCCTCATCCCATCCCTCAAGTATGCGTTCAGCCGCTTGGCTTCCCGTATATTTGAAATGCTTTTGAACGATTGATTGCAGCATATCAATATCATCATCCTCTTCCACTCGCTCGAGCACGATCGATTTCAAGTTGCAGCGATAAAAGAAATCGCCCAGCTCATCGTACATATAGGCAATTCCGCCTGTCATGCCTGAGCCGAAATTGCGTCCCGTTTCGCCTAAAATAACCGTACAGCCGCCCGTCATATACTCGCAGGCATGATCGCCGGCGCCTTCGGCAACGATCACAGCACCGCTGTTGCGAACAGCAAACCGGGCTCCTGCAACGCCGCTAATATAGGCCTCTCCGCTTGTAGCACCGTATAAAGCTGAATTGCCGACTATAATTTTCTGCTTGGCATCGTATTTGGCTGCGCCAGGCGGCGCTATAACTAGCTTGCCGCCCGATAGGCCTTTACCGTAAAAATCATTGCAATCCCCGTCTACTGTCAGTGTGACGCCTGCTGGAAGGAAGGAGCCAAAGCTGTCCCCTCCTCTTCCATTAAAGCGATAATGAATCATATCCTCTGTAAGGGCTGCATCCGTGCTTCTTCTCGTCACTTCACCCGCCAATCCAGTGCCTACCGCACGCATATGAGGATACAGCTTGAATTCCGCTTCGACTTTGCTGCCTGTTTCAAACGCTGCCGCAGCTTTTGGAATCAGCTCTTCACGGTCGATTGAAGACCCGCAGTCTTCAATCGCCAGTAATGATGCTGCTAATTCACTGTCAGCCGAGCAGTCAATCTTATCGGTTCTCTGAATAAGCTCCTCCAGCTGCAGCGCAGCAAGCTTGTGCTTTCCTGACAGCTGCTGAAGCTTTAGCCTGTCGGAGCAGCCTATCATCTCCTCGACTGTTCTAAAGCCAAGCCCGGCCATTATTTCGCGCAGTTCCTCTGCAATAAAGGTCATATAATTGACGATATGCTGAGGATCGCCGCTGTACTTTTTGCGCAAATCAGGATTTTGAGCAGCTATGCCGACCGGACAAGTATCCAGCTGGCATACGCGCATCATGATGCAGCCGAGCACAACAAGCGGCGCTGTCGAGAAGCTGTATTCCTCTGCCCCAAGCAGCGCGGCAATCGCCACATCGCGGCCTGTCATCAGCTTGCCGTCAGTTTCCAGTACAGTTTTGTGGCGCAAGCCCGTTTCCTTCAGCGCTTGATGGGCTTTTATTAGACCAATCTCCCAAGGCAGCCCAGCATGCCTGAGCGATCCGATGGGAGAGGCTGCCGTCCCGCCTTCATACCCGCTGATCAGTACGCCCTCTGCGCCATATATGACAGATTGTATGGCGGCAGCATCAATCTGGCTTCCCGAAACCAGCTTTACACTAATTCGCGCTTGCGGGTTAATTTGCTTCAAATCGTAAATCAGTCCTGCCAAATCTCTAGTTGAATAAATATCATGATGGGAGGGCGGGGACGTAAGACCAACGCCAGGCGTAGTGCCGCGAGCTTCGGCAATCCAAGGATATACCTTCAATCCAGGCAGCCTGCCTCCTTCTCCCGGCTTTGCCCCTTGTGCAATTTTAATTTGTATCTCTTCCGCATGCACCAGGTAGCTGCTCGTTACGCCGAAGCGGCCTGAAGCAAGCTGCTTGACCTTGCTGCGCGCATCCTCTGAGCGCTCATGCCCGGCCGCCGCGCATTCCCCGCCTTCACCGCTGTTCGATTTTGCACCCAATCTGTTCATGGCGATTGCTAAGCTTTCATACGCTTCCTTGCTAATTGCGCCATAAGACATTGCGCCTGTCTTAAATCGTTTCACTATGCTTGCAGCCGGCTCAACCTCCTCCAGCGGTATGCTGGCATTTTCCTCGGTATTGAGCTCGAATAGCGAGCGCAAAGTTACGTGCCGCTTTCCTTCGCCATGCACAAGCGAAGAAAACTTTTTGTACAGATTGAAATCATTTTTTCGGGCAGCGTTTTGCAGCGTATGAATAGTGAGCGGCTCGAACAAATGGTCCTCGCCATCCTTGCGCCATTGATATTGCCCCCCGCTTTCCAGCTCACAGCTGTCCTCATCGTTCAGCTCATATGATTTTAGATGTGTCTGAACTGTTTCTACCGCAAGCTCGGACAAGCTCAACCCGCCTATATGGCATGTCGTTCCTTTGAAATATTCATTTACCCAATCCGCCTGCAGGCCGATCGTTTCAAACTTGCCGGAGCCTCGGTATGCCTGAACAGTAGCGATGCCGATCCGTGACATCACCTTCACGACGCCTCTTGTAGCCGCTTGAATATAATTGCGCAGGGCTTTGTCGACAGATATCCCTTTCAGCGCGTCGCTTTCAATTAATGATTCAATCGTATCAAGCGCCGTATAAGGATTAACCGCATCCGCTCCATAGCCTAACAGCAATGCAAAATGATGGGTTTCACGCGGCTCGGCAGATTCCACGATCAAGGATGTCTTCGCTCGCAGGCCATTGTCGATCAAAGTCTGATGAATCGCAGATACAGCAAGCAGCGCAGGTATGGCCGCCTGTTCCTTGGACGTGTCCCGGTCGGACAGAATAAGCAGGGCATGCCCCTTTTCAACTAAACGGCAAGCGGATTGTCCAAGCTTGCTTAGAGCCTCGACAAGCGCTGCATCACCGCCATTAATCGAAAATAAAATAGGCAGCGTCATCGCTCTGAGCCCTGCCCTGCGCAAGCGGCGCAGCTTGCCCAGCTGATTGTTCAGCAGCATCGGCGTATCAAGCTTAATATGCCTGCAGCTTTGCGGCTCTGCATGCAGCAGGCTGCGTTCCGCGCCCAGCGTCAATTGCGTAGCCGTTGACGCTTCCTCGCGAACAGGGTCTATCGCAGGGCTTAGCACCTGCTGGAATTGCTGTTTGAAATAATTGTAGATGCGTTGATGCTGATTCGATAATAATGCGATCGGAGCATCAAAGCCCATCGATACGATCGGATCCTGGCCTGTTCCAGCCATCTGTTCCACCATGCGATGCACGTCCTCAGCCGTGTAGCCGAACCGGATATGGGTGCTGAACAGCTCTTGAGCATCCAGCTCCTCTTTGGATAAGGCATCGGGCAGCTCATCAATATGAATCAGCTGTTCCGAAATCCATTGCTGGTAAGGGTGCTGAGCCGATAAACGATCCTTGATCTGATCATCTGCCACAACTGCGCCCAGCCTCGTATCAATTAGCAGCTGCCTGCCGGGACGCAGCCTGTTCTTCACAGCAATCTGCTCTTCATCGATATTGGCGGATGCAGGTCTGGTAGAGAGCAGAACAAGCTCATCATTCGTAATCAAATAGCGGACAGAGCGGAAGCTGTTGCGATCAATCATCGCTCCTATCCGCTCGCCGTCTGTAAACAGCAAAACAGCAGGCCCCTCCCAAGGCTCCATCTGCGTGCTGCAATATTGATAAAATGCGCTTAATTGCTTATTGAGCGGCGAGGCAGACAAGGCCAGATTAGGCATCATCTGCAGCGCGCATTGCTCGACCGGCAAGCTCGACAAGTAATATTGCTCGGCTAGTCGATCGGCCAAAATCGTGCCGTACATTCCGCAGCTTTGCGGCAAAATCGTATCCAAATAGCCCAAATCGAGCCTATCTTCTGTATCCTCATGCCACCAGCCTTCGAAAGCATGCTGCCGTACTTGGAGCATGCTGCGGTTGCTGCGCAGGGAATGGATTTTACCGCTGCGCAGCATGTAGTGGCAGGCAAGCGGCAGCGTCCAGCTGAAGCGCTCATCGCTGTAGCGGTAAGTAAAGACGAGCGCGAACGCCGCCTCCAGCAATTCATTGCTCAGGTCGGAGAAAAACGAAGCGAGCTTGCTTCCCGCAAGCGGCGCTTGATAAACAATACGGGTAGAAGAGAAGCTTGCTACAGCGCCTTTGTTTAATCCATGCTCTGCGCAAATATTCTCCGCTTGCCTGCGTGCAGCAAATACAGCCCGTTCCAGCTCCGTCGCATGGATCTGCGTCTGCTGAGGGCTGCTGCCTACTATCAGCTGCCGATAAACTGGCTGATCCGCTCTAATTCTGTCGATCTCGGCCGCAGCTGCTTCCCCGGCGGCCGGTACGTCCCTCCAGCCGATTACAGCCAGCTTATCCGAGCCGTTCAGCCGCTCCTCTATCGCTTGCTCGATTTGCCTGCGCCTGAATGCATCCTGCGGCAAATGCAGCATAGCTACCGCATATTTTCCTTCCTCCGGCAGCGAAATGCCGCTATTTTGCAGCTCGCTTGCCAGCAGCCTATGCGGTATTTGCAGCATAACAGCCGATCCAAAGCTGCTTAAATACGCCTCAGAATATGCGGCGGACATTTCATCCAGCATTTGAATGGCTTGATCTATTACATTGGCGGATCGCTTTGCTTTGATGTGGACTGCAAAGCCCATATCAATCAAGCTGCTGCCAAAAATTTCAGGATAAGCATTTCGGACTGACAGGCTATTTTTCTCTTGTTGTTCCATATTGAGCGACCTCTCTCAATGTATAAAATTAAAATTACTTATATCAATTAAATTGAAAATTATTCACATATCTCTTTTATTTTATCATAGAATAGAGTTGATAGATTTATGAAGATTATTTTTAAAAGAAAGGAAGTGCCGTTTTTGTTTAGTTTAAAAAAGATATCAGCATTTCGCTCCTTTTTGCTTATATGTACGGGGCTTTTGCTGGCTATTCCTTCTGCTTTGGCCGACAGCTCTTTGGCAGCTGCAACAAATACTGACGGTTTGAAAAAGGAAAATTATGAACTGGTTGTGATTGGCGATTCTTTGGCAGCAGGGTACGAAAGGGGCTTTACTGAAGCTTCCGTGCCTTACGGGTTTGCGGAGCACGTCTACGAGCAGGCATTATTTCAAGGCATTAGAACGGAATACAGTAACTTCGGCATTCTTGGCCTAAGATCCGAAGGATTGTATAACTGGCTGCTTGCTGCTGCCAATGGCACAACTATTGCAGCTGATGAGGTACAAGCTAATCTGGCTGACCCGCGTGCGGAGCAAATAATTAAAGAAACTAGCAAGCTAACAGCCTCCATCAGCAAAGCCGATTTAATTCTGATTTCAATTGGCGGCAATGATTTTACTAAGCTGATAGCCGATTTAGACAACATTGAGGGCAGCTCGTTTAAAGATGAAATAAAAGATTCGGTCGTTTCCAGCATAAATACTATTCTCCAGCAATATAGCGCTAATGTGGACAATATCCTTAAACAGATCTGGGAGCTCAATCCAAGCGCGCAAATTGCAATAGCCGATCAATATTTGCCAATACCGTCGCCTGGATCTATCCACGAATATGATCCGAACAAAGCTGAAGTGCTAAGAGAGGGCGTCAAGCAGCTGAGGCTTGAATTGGAAAGCATCGCATCCCAATGGAACAAGCAAGGGCATAAAATGGTCATTGCCGATGCCGACAAAGCGATTAAAGGCAAGGAGTTTCTGCTGACTTCCATTATGGCAAAGGATATTCATCCGAATGCTTCCGGCTACAAAGCGCTCGGCGAGGCTTACTCCAAGGCGATATGGGGTGACTATTTAACACTTGCGCCTAGAGCTGCGGATGTACCGATATCCATCATCGTAAATGGCAAGGAGTTGTCTACGCAATATGCTCCTGTCATTATTAAAGGCAGAACATTTTTGTCTCTGCGCGACATTACGGATGCGATTGGGGCTGATTTAGAGTGGGATGCAGCTACAAAAACGGCCGCAATTACGCTTGAAAATCGAACAGTCGATATTACAATCGGAGCAAGCACGATTCGTATTGACGGTGAAACAATGCCGTTGAATGCGGTACCTGCTTTTATGCACAAAATCAATAATACAGGCAAAACGTATGTGCCTCTGGCAGCCTTGTCAGAAGGCCTTGGCCTTCAGGTTGTATATCGCGATACACTGAAAGCCGCATTTATTAACGAATAAACAAGGACAGGCAGCTTATACTAGAACGGAAGGCGCTATTTAAAATTTCTGTTCGGCATAAGCTGCCCATAAAGCGGTGTACAGCTTCAATCCGGTTTATATTCTTGTTTTAGCTCCTTCAATATTTCAAGCCCTTGTACAGCCCAGCGCTGCAAGCGATCCAAATTTGCTATTTCTGCATCTACTGCTTGCAGCAAGGACTGACGATAATCCGGCACACTGCCGCTATATGGTTTCAAATCTCTAAGCAGCACGGTTGTTTTTTCAGTATAGCTAAGCGCGCGCCGCTCATGGAACATAGCTGCATCGGGATTATAGGGCTGGTGCAAATCGCCCTGATCAGGATGCTTCAGCACGGCAAGCACCTTCACGACGGCCCTCGGACTGTTCACTTGCACGACCTCGCCTATATAACGTCCGGTCCTTACCTCAGCCAACACGAGATCTCCTTCTTGGCAGACTGCTGATTTTGCGTGCTCACTCATTACAATTCCTCCTAGGATAGTTACTTATATGCAAGCGCTTCTAGAACGTTCCTCCATATATTTTTCCTTAAAATTATATCTGAAAGCTTATAATATTTACTGTAAATTAACGGGATAGTATTAACAAGACTTGTATTTTTGACTTGTATTGTATTTCAACGAGCAGTAATATGGAACAAGAAGAAACGCTGTGTCCTTTTCTGAGGACGTCCAGTTTCTCGGACAATTATAAGAACAAACTTATTCCTTCTTATAATTTAAGAAAAGTAGGTGACTATATGCGCAAAAAGAGAGTGCTTCTGCTATCAGAGGGATTCGGCTCTGGACATACACAGGCCGCAAATGCGCTCGCAATGGGACTGAAGCAGTTATGCCCAGGCATTCAAACACGCGTAATTGAACTCGGAAAATTTCTTAATCCGGTTGTAGGGCCTTTAATCGTATCCGCGTATCGTAAAGCGGTAAGCAATCAGCCTCGCATGGTAGGCATGATGTACCGCAGCAATTATCAAAGGTCTTTGAATCGTTTTACACAGCTTGCCTTGCACCGAGTATTTTATACGCATACTTCACAAGTAATTTCACAATTAAAGCCTGATGTCATTATATGCACTCATCCTGTCCCTAACGCCGTAGTAGCCAGACTAAAGCGGCTTGGACAAGATGTTCCATTATATACGTTAATTACGGATTATGATGCGCATGGATCATGGATTGGCCAAGAGGTGAACAAATATCTCGTCTCCTCGGCCACTGTAAAGGAACGGCTAGTTATTAAAGGGGTCAGTCCCGATCGTATTATAATTACCGGAATCCCTGTTCATCCTAATTTTTGGGAAGACAATGACAAGGAGCAGGTACGTAAACAGTTTAATTTAAAAAATATGCCAACGGTACTCATAATGGGCGGAGGTTGGGGTATTCTATATGAAGACAACGCATTAGCCTACATGACCAAATGGCGCGAGTCGACTCAGCTTATCTTTTGCGTAGGCTCTAATGAAAAGATGAAAGAAAAAATGCTTGCCGATCCGATCTTTCAGCATCCTAACATTATAGTTTTGGGATTCACAAAAGAAGTGAATAAGCTGATGGATATTGCTGATCTGCTCGTCACAAAGCCAGGCGGGATGACGTGCACCGAAGGAATGAGCAAGGGGCTTCCAATGTTGTTCTATGAGCCGATTCCAGGGCAAGAGGAAGAAAATTGCGATCATTTCATATCGGCTGGCTTTGGAGAGATGCTTGACTCCAATCATGTTGTCGACAAATGGTTTAGATTAATACATGAGCAAGGCGAGGCTGAGCGTTTCCGCGACCGGCTTCTTGAAATCAGAAATTCCAATTACAATCCAAAAAGCTGTCCAGAAGCCGTCCTGCAACTTTTGCAATGACGGCTTTCTTTTCACAAAGGAGCGATGAAATTGGCTGCACAAAATATTATTGTCCGGCTTGAAATTGATACGCAGATCGCTAATTTCAGCAATGCTGCTGCAGCAATTGCACAACTTCAAGGCGATATTATTGCGATTGACATGATTCACTCCGAACGCGACAAAACGATTCGAGATGTTACGGTTACGATTCCCGGACAGCATGCGATGGAAAGGCTGAATGGTGCGCTGCAGTCCGTTCCGGGCATCAAGCTGATTCATATGTCTGACCGCACCTTTCTGCTGCATTTAGGCGGTAAAATAGCGATGCAGCCCAAAACGCCGATTCTAAACCGCGATGATTTATCTCGTGTGTATACGCCTGATGTAGCCCGTGTATGCAAAGCAATTGAAGAAGATCAGACAAAAGCCTATACGCTTACGATGAAGCGTAATTCCGTTGCTATTGTATCCGACGGCAGTGCTGTGCTTGGCCTTGGGAATATAGGGCCTCATGCTGCTATGCCAGTTATGGAAGGCAAGGCTGTTCTATTCAAGCAATTTGCTGATGTGGATGCTATTCCAATCTGTCTGGACACACAGGATACAGATGAAATTGTCCGGACAATCAAGCAGCTTTCTCCCGGCTTTGGCGGCATTAATCTGGAGGATATTTCTGCGCCGCGCTGCTTCGAAATTGAAGAAAGACTGCGCAAGGAGCTGGATATTCCCGTATTCCATGATGACCAGCATGGTACTGCTGTCGTTATTTATGCCGGTCTGATTAACGCGCTTAAGCTTACTGGAAAAACGCTGTCCGATAGTCGAATTGTTATTTGCGGCATTGGAGCTGCGGGAACTGCCTGCACCAAAATGCTGCTTGCAGGAGGCGCCAGACATATAATTGGTGTTGATCGCGTCGGTATTTTAACTGCTGGCAACAGCTACAGCAACTCCAACTGGAATTGGTATGCAGAGCATACGAATAAAGAGCGGCTTACTGGCGGATTACGGGAAGCTATCGCGGGAGCTGATGTATTTATAGGCGTATCTGCCGGCGGCATACTGACAAGAGAGCATATTGCAAGCATGGCTGAAAAACCGATCGTATTTGCAATGGCGAACCCGGAGCCCGAAATATTGCCGGAGCAGGCCGTTGACCTGGTAGCCGTATTCGCCACGGGCCGGTCTGATTATCCGAATCAGATCAATAATGTGCTTTGCTTTCCGGGGATTTTCAGAGGGGCGCTGGACAGCCGTTCCGCTGTCATTAATGAAGAAATGAAGCTGGCTGCGGCAGAAGCGATCGCCTCTGTTATTCCTGAGGAAGAATTAACTCCGATGTACATTATTCCAAGCGTGTTCAACAGCAAGGTCGTTGAAGTAATCAGAAATAAGGTTATCGCAGCAGCTCAAGCTAGTGGAGTTGCCCGAAGAAGCTATACTTGATCTGGCTGGTCCGTTACTATTTTATTTTTGTAAATTTTGTGCAGCTGGAATGAACATCATAGTCATTCCAGCCTTTTTTATGCATAAGTTGTATTAAAGCGTGCTAGTTTAATATAAAATCTGTTCAAATTAACAGTCATTCCTGTACGGAAGTCTAGGAGACTAATGCTTAATTCATATGTTATAATGAGCAGGTCAGTCAAACATAAAGGAGCCTGCGAATGATTCAAGCCGTTGTAGATTTTTTAAAAGATTTTGGCCCCTGGGGACTATTTATCCATTCCTTTTTCGATGCTATTATTTTTCCAATCCCAGCCTTCTTTTTGCAGGTTTCATTAAGCTTGCTTAATCCTTCTTCAGCACTTTTACTTGCAACTTTAGGTTATATTGCTTGTTTGCTTGGGACGCCAATCGGATATCTTCTGGGCAAACTAATGGGCAAATCCGTTCTGTATAAGTTTCTAAAAAAAGAATGGATCGATGCCGCCACAAAAAAGTTTCAGGAAAATGGCGAAGCTGCAATATTAATCGGCTCCTTCACTCCTATTCCATTCAAAGTATTCACTATTCTTTCCGGCTGCCTTAACTTTCCGCTTTGGAGATTGATCGGTTATGCCGCATTAGGCAGGGCGGTCAAATTTTATGCTGTAGGCTTGTTGTTCTACTTTTATGGCCGTGCAGCAGAGCATATGGTGCAGGATGTTTCCCTTTATATTTTCTTGGGCGGGATACCGGTCATCGTAATATTTTTATTAGTTCGCCGATATCTAAAGAAAAAGAAAAAAAGCGCAAATGTCATTGAAGTACAGGAAACAGAAGAGCAGGAACAAGAGGCGGCAGCCCCGCCAGCGCTTCCGCTAGTTGCGGAACAACAAAGAACAACGAATGTGGATCAATAAGCAAAATAATTAAATCATAACACCTGCTGCCTAAAACATTTCATTGCTTAGGAGCGGGTGTTATTTATTTTATGCCTGCAAACTCTGCCAAATATGCGCGGAAATTCTCTTTTATTGAACTATAATCTTCAATTTAACGACTGCTGTAAAACCTTATTCCGGGCAGGGAAAGGCACTGATATAATGGAACCGTATAGAGTTGATTTATTGCAGGCGGCCATTCGTAATACGGCTCAACCGCAATGAATCTATAATCTTTCGGAAGTGACTAACGGAGGTGTCGATTTGATAGCAGAATCGGAAAAAAACAAATCGGATTTAATTATTATTGGGGGAGGCCCAGCTGGATTATTCGCTGCGTTTTATGGAGGCATGCGGCAAGCATCTGTAAAAATAATTGAAAGCATGCCAGCTCTAGGAGGCCAGCTAGCCGCCTTATATCCTGAAAAATATATTTATGACGTTGCAGGATTTCCTAAGATTACGGCTCAGCAATTAGTCGATCAATTAATCGAGCAGCTCAGTTTGTTTCCAACAGAAGCGTGCTTGGAAGAAAAGGCGATCAACGTCATCAAGCATGACGAAAGAGATTTCGAGGTCGTAACGGATAAAGGGAGCCATTATGCCAAAGCCATCATTATTACGGCTGGCGTCGGCGCTTTCGAGCCAAGGCGGCTTGAGCTAGAGCAAGCAAAAAAATATGAAAAAGCTAATCTTCATTATTTCATCAATGATCTGCAAGCTTTCCGCAATCGCCGGGTACTTATATGCGGCGGCGGCGATTCTGCAGTGGATTGGGCTTTAATGCTTGAGCCCATCGCCAAAAGCGTTACGCTCGTTCATAGAAGAGAGAAGTTCCGCGCCCACGAGCATAGTGTGGAGAATTTGCTCCAATCTAATGTAAACATTGTTACTCCTGCAGAAATTACTGATGTGCACGGCACTGATTGTATAGAGCGTGTTACTCTCACAAATGTAAAGACTAAGGAGGAAGCGCAATTCGAAGTTGATGACGTGATCGTCAATTACGGATTTGTTTCCACTCTAGGTCCAATCGCTGACTGGGGCATACATATCGAGGGCGGTTCGATTAAAGTGGACAGCCGCATGGAGACAAACGTCCCGGGCATCTTTGCTGCGGGCGACATAACGACGTATCCGGGAAAAGTAAAGCTGATTGCAGTCGGCTTTGGAGAAGCTCCTACAGCTGTCAACAACGCAAAAGTATATGTTGATCCCAACGCCAAGCTTAGTCCCGGTCACAGCAGCAATATGAAGCTTTAGTGAAGAAGCAGTCCCATAAGTCATGAACATGACCGGGACTGCTTTTTAAGTTTTCACCTTATACCTATTCCTATATTTCACCGACATTGGCCTACAAAGGCGGGCGCTGCCGCTTCTCCATTCCCATTCTTGCTCTCCGTTCCCCTTTTCTCATTGCTAAGCTAGAAGTTTGCGCCAAGCTTCCAGCTATGCAACCATCGCAAATATAAATTAAGCCGCCTAACACTCCTATTTGAAAGAGCACTAGACGGCTGTCATCCGCTATTCTATCTATCCGCTTTAGTATTGATCATATTTCAAGTCCATCGTAGCAAAGCCGCAAAACTCCGGGAAATTATTTAACACACTGTCGATCTCCGCCTGCTCGTAGCCCATGCGCTGCAAGTGCATTTGCTTCGCTTTTTTCTCTACGGATTGCGCCGTTTCAAAGTCATCAATATGCTCAAACAGCTTTGCTCCCCATTTCTTGCCAAAGTTGACATGTAGACGCTCATCAGCAATATCAAACTCCGATTGAATGGAAGACATAGGATCTCCATGATCAAGGAAAGCGTCAATAGATTTACGCTTCTTAATAAAGGAGCAGGGCTCCATAACCATCGTCAACGCGGAATAAAATTCAGGAAAGGCTGTATCCATATTTTCTTTGGACGGGACTGTGCTTGGGTGCCAGGAGAAATCTTCCGTCTTGTAACCCATTTGCTTCAGACGTCGAACGCCCATTTGACTATGGCGCACCTCATCCCAAGTATGCCGCGCAACATCATAGTAAAATTCCATAGGCATGCGCTGCACTCCATAATACAAATATGTCATCGTTTCAGCCGCTGACATTTCAGAAGCGTTAATAAATACCATATGCTTCACGCTGTTATGGGTAGGTGATTTTGGATCAAACATTGCACTTTTAAATTTTGTTAAATCAACAAGCGGGTAACGCGGGTCAACGGCAGCTTTCGGAGGGACAGGTCCGACAGGGTTTTCCACTGTAAATGCCGGCCACTGCAAGGCACTCCCCTTGCTTTGATGATCCAGCTTCAACTCCATGATCTTCCAGGTATCCCGCACATAATCCTGCCATTTAAAAAATTCAGCGCGCGCGGCCATGTCATCCATAAAGGCGAACTGGGCATGCTCTGTTCCCCATTGCGTCAGCTCAATACGATCCGTTTCTATATATTTCAGTCTTTCTAAAGTTGGGGCATCCAATATTTGATCAAGTAATCTCGTTAATTTGGCATAACGGTCATAAAGCTGAACAGCTGCATAATTGTACGCGGCCGCAAAAGCTTCAGTAGACGGGGCGATCGAAATACGCTCGAACGCTTCCCGCATTGCTTCCGGCGTCCAATCCTTGCGCCCGATATTTGAGCCCGGCAGCTCATTGATCCGCTCCTCCAAAAACATCATATGCGTCGTATGAAGATAGGACATTCTAACAAGCTTCCCTTTTATATCCCAATCCGCAAAGGAAGGTGCCCAGCCCATTGTCATACGCGACAGCTCAAACTCCAGCCAGTAAAATGTTTTTAATAATGCCGCTGTATCAATCGGACGCAGCATTCCCCTGCGCAGCTCGCGATCCTGCTCCAAAAAGCTGTAATCATTCAAATCCACTTCAATTTTTCCACTCATGATTATCCCTCCTGACCTCTGATTTCATTGTATCGAATGGTTTTTAAATTGAATTGCAAAATAATCTTCTGGCTTATCACAATACTATTTGAACTTGAAAGCGCGTCCAATCCCTTATAAATAAAGAAAAGTTAAAAAGAAACGGCTTCGCTGCAAAGCTTTTAAATGGTTATAAGATGGTTATAAGTTAAAAAAGTCACATCTTGCAAAATCGCCTTATGATTTTATAAAAAAAGCCAAGTTTCGGCATATCGATTTTTGCTACATTATAGTCAGTTACCAAATCTAAAACCGAAAGGGAGTCCAACTTATGAAAAATTACTTGGAGCAAAGTAAAATCGAATTTTATAAGGAAAACGGATTTGTACAGGTTGATAACATTTTGACAGAGGAAGAGCTCGATGAGCTGTCTGAATTTCTGGAAGAGGCTATGACACAGGAGGGGACTAATTCTTTCGCTACTTCTGCAAAGGGCGGAAGCTATTATAAAGTATTGAATCAAAAGGTTAATGTTTGGCGCGACCACGGCGGCATGAGCCGTTACAGCTTCCATCCCAAGCTTGCGCAAATTGCCATGGAGCTTACAGGCGCAAAGGGCATTCGCGTGTTCCACGATCACGGATTGTGGAAAATGCCGCAGGACTCCAAGCCGACAGCTTGGCATCAGGATTTTCCTTATTGGCCGATGACAGAGCCGGGCGCTTTGTCTGTATGGATTCCGATGCATGATGTCGATGAGCATAACGGCTGTATGATGTTTGTCCCTGGCTCGCACAAAATTGGCAAGCTGACAGGCATCGATCTAGCTAATCCGCAGGACATCTACGAGCAGATTGAGGGTACGGAGCTGGAGAAAACAAAGCCGGTTAAAATTCCTTTGAAAAAAGGCAGCTGCACCTTTCATGACGGCTTGACATTCCACTTTGCGCATGCCAACAACAGTGATGAGCCGCGCCGTGTGCTCGCGATCATCTTCATGCCGGATGGCACCGTCTACAGCGGTAAAAGCCATCCGGTTACGGACAACGCCGGACTTGAAGCAGGCAAGCCGTTCGGCGGCGGATTATTCCCTCTTGTCGCGCGCCGGAAATAAACGAACTGTAGATAAGCAAGGATAAACGGCTCCGCCGTCCTTTAGACAGGCGCGTTTACCTACTCGCTAACTACATTCCCTAGCTGGTCAGTCGTTCCGTTATTACACCCAAAATCGCAGTTTTGAAGCA
>NZ_JBOZWO010000063.1:0-19477 GCF_050864975.1 Paenibacillus sp. GXUN7292
CTCTATGTGTGAACAAAACACGTTTTTAGGCTCCTTTTGCCAACAATAAGGCTGCTCAGCTTCGTTAGAAATTTAAAACAAGCTTTTTTGGCTTGATAGCGCTTCTGACATTCGTTACATTTTCTAAAAAGGGATTCTCAACGTAAAAGTACGAACGATTGTTCTTTAAGGAATTGGCATATCATGGTAGAATGGTGAAGGGGAAGGATTAGTAACATAGTAAACAGTAAATGATGAGGAAGACTTAAAGGAGTCTGTATGTTAAATCAAATTGTTAAATTTTACAAGAAAAAGATAACGCCCTATAGCCTTGTGTTTCAGTACTTGAAGTTTTATTATTTTAGTACATTAATACTGTTTTCTTTATTTTGTATGTCAATTATAATGTTATCTCCAATACTATTTTATGCCCTATACGGTAAAGAGTATTTAAAAACGATGTGGCTATTTTTAATATTCGGAACGTTTATAGTTCTTATATTTATTTTTTTAGAACTTATTAATAAAAAAGCTAAGAAAATACTTCATAGCAAATATAATATTGCTCCAGAATCTGGTCAATGGAGAAGCAATAATTTTGATCAGATGCAAAATCATAGATTAATTGAATATTTAAAGTTAAATCATTTGTATCATAAAGGAAAAATAGAAATTTTAATAACATCTATTAATAAAGATCTTGAGAGAAATAAGATACCATCTTTAATTGCTCCCGGTATTTTCATTTCATTATTTGTCCCATTATGGATTCAATTTTTATCTAGATTATTTGCAAATGTAACTAGTAGTGAGGCTATAAGCTTACTAATTTACACAGCTCTTACATTAGTAGGCGTTATTATTCTTTTTAATTTTTTTAGATTCTTAATTAAAGAAATGGTGGAAGCAGTATCTTTCAGTGATTCTGCTTATAAAAAAGGGCTGGTCAAAAAACTTGAGGAGCTTTTATTAACTTATCCTAGTGAAGAAAAATAACGACGATTAGAGGTGCTTTCTATTTTTCAATTTCGAGATGCCCAACAAGAAGACTTTAAGATCATTGCCACGTTTGCCCAGAATGAAGAAGAAGCTTTTTACTTTTTTCCTAAAGCGACTTTTCCAGTAGCTCCTGAACAGCTTGAGGAGGCTGCATCGGTGCGATTTTCACCAACCGTAATTTTGCATAAGGACGAAGTAGCAGGCTATTGTAATTTCTACGAAGTTAACGAAGGGAAAGAATGCTGGCTGGGCAATGTCATCGTTAATCCCAATTATAGAAAAGGTGGAGTCGGCAGCTACTTGATTGAAGTGATGAAGAAAAAGGCTGCTGAACAATATAAAGCTAATGCTTTGAATTTAATTTGCCATAATACAAACACCAAGGCTTTATTATTTTATTATAAACAAGGCTTTAAACCATATGATATGAAGCTAATAGATTACAAGGAAGCATCGCTTATTGGAATTATGCTTTCAATCTCCCTATAAATAAATACTTCCTACAACTAGTGACCCAGCCAGAAATGAACATAATTGAAGGCTGGGTTATTTTTTATATTTACTAGAAAGGATGTGCCTAATGAGCGAACTAATTGGAACTATTAGTTGGCAAGAAAAGAGCAATGATTTTCCAGCTTCCTTAAATACAGAAGTGAGTGTTTCCCCACTAGCTGCTGGTCTGGAAGCGGACGTGTTCCAGCTTGATACAAAGGATGCACAGTACGTTTTAAAAGTATGGAACCGGAGCTCGAAACCGGATCTCTCCATTCAATATAAGTTTTTAGATAGTTTGTTTAATCTTGGTGCTGCTGTATCTAGACCTTATGGCTGGGGGATTGATAAAAATAACAATGGCGTATTATTAACCAGTTATGATGGTATGCCCATTCGAAAGGTTAGTTCTTCAAAGCTAAACAACTTTGCTAAAATGCTGGTGGACATACATAAGCTTGAACTAGAAAAAACTGATTTTAGCACAATTCCTAAATGTGATTTTATTACTTACTTCTATCCGAGAATTGATGAGCATCTGGACATTAAAGAAGTACTGGTTCCACTTGTTGAAATGTCGAACATGAAAAATAGCTCTCCTATTCACGGCGACTATAACCTGGGAAATATTGTTGAGAACAATAACAAGTTCACCATAATTGACTGGACAAATATTCAATTAGGCGATCCGCGATATGATATTGCTTGGTCCATTATTTTGATGTGGATTTATGTAAGCGAAAGGAACAGTAACCTTTATCGGTCTGCTTTTATTTCAGCTGGCAATTATAGCGCGGAAGAATTAGAGGTATTCGAAGCAATTGCTTGCCTACGATGGATATTATTAAACAGACTGTTCAGCCTTCCTAAAAGAACCAATACAAAAGCTACGATAAAATCGATCATAGGAAAAAATAAATTTTTACAGGATGGTTTATTTTAAATAAAAATGAAGAAAAAAGTGATAGTTACGTAGTCTGGCAGCAACAGAATAGACGAGGTGGAATTATGGATTTTGAAAACCAAGAATTAATTATTACGCATGCAACGATAGACGACGCTCCAATCATATTAAGTCTTTGGAAGGGTTCTGCTGAGTGGCTTCAATCGAATAATATAAAGCAATGGAACCCAGAGGCTTTCAGTTTAGAGCAAGTTCTTAAATTTGTGAATGACGGATCAGATGTTTATCTTGCAACAATTGATAACGAAATTGCGGGAACTTATTTAATTACGTGGCAAGACCCTTTCATATGGAAAGAGCTTGATAATTCCGACGCTGGCTACATCCATAAATTTGCTGTGAATAGAAAATTTAAAGGCAAGGGAATTGGCTCAAAGCTTTTAAGGTCTGCTGAAGAGCAAATTAGAGACAAGGGTAAAAAATATATAAGGCTGGATTGCATGGCTGACAATAATAGGCTAAATCAATATTACAGAGATGCAGGATATCAGTTTGTTAGAAGATTGGATTCAGAAGGCTGGAGTGCTCATTTATATGAGAAAAGATAATATTAATGCAAGAGGCTGTTCACAAAAATCACTACTCGAAAGGGGGATGAACATTGAGCAGAAATAAATGGCGGCTAATATCAGGCGCTGTACTTGCTGCTGTGCTAGTGGTATCAATTATTTTTGTAATTAATCAGAGCCCCCTCAAAGTAAATGGCATTACAAGAGAAAATGAAGAAAATAAAGCGATTATTTTAGAGGTTATTAATAAGGGGGATTTTGATATACAGTTAGTGGAGGTTATGGTTAACAACAATAATGACCTGCAAAAAGTTGAATTAGGTGTTAGTCATTCCTTTCATGCAGTAGCAGGTGGAGGACTCGATGAGGATCCGGATATTAAGTTTGTGCCTATTACAGAACATAAAATCAAACCTGATTTGACCCCGGAAGAAAGAACTGTAAAACTTGAAAGCAAAGATTATCCTATACATTTTGGAATACGCTTGTTTAGCAATGAGCCAATTATAGATGTAAAAGTAAAATATAAATATTTAGGTTTTACATACACGAAAACGATGACGTTGGATGAATGGCCACAGTCAAATTTTTAATGATTTTTCGAAAATGATCGCAAATTAAAGAGGATATATGCCTTTGGAGCTAACTGTATTTCCAGTAGTTGGTTTTATGGAATTTTATTTATTTGCAGTTCTAAGGGGAAAAACTCAGGCCGTTGAAAAACGCTAACGGAACTGAGGAGACTGTCGATTAATTGTGGGCAACTATTAAAAAGCAATAGAAAGGGGAAACGGAGAGCAAGAATGGGAATGGAGAAGCGGCAGCGTCCGCCTTTGTAGGCCAATTTTATCCTCAACAGGGTTTATTTATTAAGAAAAATTGGACTACAACAGCGGTCGGAATCCCAATCTTGATCGCAGTGGCACCCCTTCTTATTGCTTGTTGTCTTAACCACAATTAATCGACAGTCTCCTGAGACACGCTATTGTACGGAAATCAGCTTATTCTAAAGTCTAAAGGAACTGAGAAACCTTATTTACTCAAAATCACTATCTAAACGAGGAAAAGATTACCTATAGCGCTCCACAGTTCCGTTACAGTTTTAAAACACCTTTTTATTGCTAAATAGAGCCTCTCAGTTCCGTTACAATCCTAAACAGATGGCATTACGACTTTTGCTCGGTTATTTAACTTCTACAACGAATCGACGGCTTCCCGCTTACTAGTAGTATTGTACACAAAACCCAGTCTAAGATGAGTGTTATCAGAGGCTGGGTCTTATTATATATGATGAGGGGATAAAAATTGAACAAGATTAAAGGGATTATTTTTGATATGGATAACACGATACTGCGATCAAGAATTGACTTTGCCTCGATGAAAAATGATACCTTTCAGTTTCTTGTATCCCACGGGATACTTCAACCAAATATAATACTTAACAACCATACCACGGCGACAATCATTGAGAAAGCTATAAATACTAACTTGATGACTGAACAGTTAATTCAAAAAATGTGGGAAATTCCAACTAGGTATGAAACTGAAGGAATGTTAGACGCGGATCTTGAACCTGGCGCCATAGAGCTTTTAGAGCAATTGAGCAGCGAATACTGTATGGTTATTGTAACCAATAACGCCATCGAAGCTGCAGAAACGGCACTAAAAAATAATAAAATCATACATTACTTTGATTGTGTTGTTGGAAGGGGACTTATGGGTTCATTAAAGCCGTCTCCTGACGGGTTTCATTATATATTAAGAAAGTATGACCATATTCCGGCAGAAGAATGGATTTCTGTTGGAGATTCATGGATAGATGGCAAAGCCTCTAGAGGAGCAAATATTAATTTTATATCCTATCAAGGCGATATTGAGAAAATGAATAGGATGGGTGTTTTTCCATTTGCAGAGATTATGGATATTAGGGGACTAGTAAGGTTTTTATAGTGCGGAAGGGGATGCGCCAATGAACAGAATAGCTAATATTAGAGCAGAAGAGAAGAAATATCATGATCTCTGCTACGAGCAATATCATTTATTTGAGCCAGGCACATGGCTGCATAAACCAGTTAAAACGGTTATCGATCTTTTACAGAAATATAATAACAAAGAATACCTTAGTGTGCTTGATCTAGGGGCTGGGATTGGCCGGAATAGTATTCCTATAGCCGAGTCTATGAAAAATCGAGATGGTAAAGTAGTTTGCGTGGATATTTTAGAGTCCGCCATTAACAAATTGAATGAATACAGCAAGCAATATGGGGTTGAACCATTCATTGAGTCAAAATTATCAGATATTGAGCAATTTATAATTGAGCGGCATAAATACGATATTATTGTAGCTGTCTCCGCCTTAGAGCATGTGAGTTCAGAAAAGGCATTAATGAGTAAGCTTAATGAAATGGTTCTGGGAACCAAGCACGGCGGAGCCAATTGTATAATAATTGGATCTAATATCCGGGAAGTAGGCTTAGAAAGCGGACTAGAATTAGATCCAATGTTTGAAATTAATTTACCTACGGAAACCATGCTGGAATTACTCGACCAACAATATACTGGATGGGAAATTCAAAATAGATTTGTAAAACAGCTGCAATATGAAATTGATAGAAACGGGCAGCGTGTAGAATTAACGACAGACTGCATTACCTTTGTAGCTAAGAAGAGACTTTAACTCCGGGAGGCTGTTTATGGGAATTGAATGGTATGACATGATCGCTAGGAAGAACGGTGGTTATAAAAATACGGCTGTATTTTCAATCGAAGGAACCTCGGCTGAACAAATTTTCGAAGAGCGGTTAAGAAAAGAACTATTCCAATCCCAATCCGTTTTAGATGCTGGATGCGGACACGGGGAGTTTACGCTCAAGATGTCAAAATATTCGCGATCTATTGTCGGATTTGATAATTCCATTGAAATGATTAAGATTGCTCAAGCTATTCTTAAAGAAAGCAATGCAAGCAATGTAAATTTTGTCTATGCTACTACCAAAACAGATTTGCCATTTTCAGACAGGCAGTTTGACTTGATTTATAACAGAAGAGGACCAACCTCTATATTAAAACATAGTAGAATTCTGCGTTCAGGAGGCACGGTATTTGGCATCCACTCGGGGGCGTTAGAAATGGTGAAGGAACGATTACATGGCAACGGATTTATAAATATTGAAATTGAAGAATTTAACAATGCTACGTGTTACTTCCCTGATGAGATGGAGTTTGCCAAGTTTATTTCCGGAATACCAGGAAATCCCGACTATACTAAACCAGAACTTAAAGATGAATTAAACAAGTTAATTCGTGAGAATGTTGTTAATGGAAAACTTGGAATGAAAGAATACAGATATATATGGAAAGCTAATAAAATGTAGAATGTGGAGAATGAGCGATGAAACATAAACCTTTAGATGCTTACCTTCATGCATCAGCATATATTGATTATTTTGATAAACGAATACAGCAGCTTATAGCTACTTTTACACAGGAACATGAGATCGATAAGATAAGAGCTGTTTTTGAGTATGTCCGAGATGAGATAAGCCATTCTTATGATATTAAAAATAATACAGTAACAAGAAAAGCCTCCGAGGTATTAGAAAATAAACATGGCATTTGCTATGCCAAATCACATCTGCTGGCAGCGCTATTGAGAGGAATGGGCATACCTTCAGGTATTTGTTACCAACGATTAACGCTGTATGACAAGCCGGAAGACGGGTATTGTATACATGCTTTAAATACGGTATATCTAAAAGAATACAATAAATGGATACGGTTAGATGCAAGAGGCAACAAGGAAGGCGTTAATGCTCAATTTTCGATTCATAAAGAGCAGCTCGCTTTTCCAATCAGAGCAGCGTACGGTGAAAAAGATTACACTACTAACTTCGATGAGCCCCACCCGGATATTAGTAAAACATTAGAGGCCTATACGGATGGTTTAAGAATGTACCAGGAAGGATTGCCAGCCGATTTGAGTGAGGAAAATACGAAAGAATAAAGGATGAAGCCATTGAAAACGGTCGTGCTTAATGAAATGAAGCTGATTGGAATTAGAGTAGTGTGTCCCGGTGATCAATACGTGTATGAAATTCCAAAGGCTTCCCACGCGCTTAAAGAAAGACTGAATGAAATAAGGAATGTGGTAAGCCCCGCAAGAGTTGTTGGAGCGTTTATTGCCGGTGATTTTACGGAAGAAGAAGATGGTTATTGGGTATGTGTAGAAGTAAATGAAGTTAGAGATGTTCCCAAAGGCATGGTTTCTTTATTGGTTCCTAAGCAGAAATATGCAGTCATTACTCATACTGGAACTAAGCATGAAATTAGGAATACGTATGAGCTTCTTCATAAATGGATTAAAGATAATGGATTTGAAAGAATTCAAAGGTCCTGGCATCTGGAAATTGCTGAAGAATGGGGAAAAAAAGATGTAGGGGAAGAGCATATCGATTTATACGACACGATTAAATAGAACAGATACAAACGACCTGGAGCATGCTCAACAGATAATAGCTAACGAAATAGGCATGAAGGAGCATACAAATGACAAACTATATTGGGATGAAAAAATTGACTACCTAATGAGAACAGCTCAATCGAGCATAGTTCGGCTTGGCGTGCTGCAGCAGCTATTTGAACAAGACACTCAGCGAAGCGGTAGTTCGAATTATAAAAACCAAAGAGGTGCAGTCCAATGAGCCAACCATTTGCATTTTCACGTATTGGATACGTATATGTGCCAACAACTAAAATCGATGAGTCTATTGCGTGGTACAAAAAGAACTTGAGTTTTAAATTAATGAACAAATTTGAGGATCGAGGTTCATTATTGGCCGTAATGCATCATCCGCATAAAAATTCTATCGCCCTGCTCTTAATAGAGACTCAGAATAGCAACCCATTGGAGATTACGAGAAACGATAAACCATTCCCAATCATGGCCATCAATTGCCCGGATATTGAATATACATATCAATTGTTAAAGAGCAGCGGAACAGAGGTTGACGAGCTGCACACCCTTGGCGCCGGGGAAGCGAAGTATTTTTATTTTAGAGATAATGAAGGGAATTTACTGGAAGCGGCATGGTCCATTTGGGATCCGAAAGATGATTTTAAGGAGGGCTTTGTACAGCAGGCTTCCAGCTAGAGGCGAAAGGTCAGTATTTGATGAAGTATCTAGCAAATTTAAAGCAAGTACGGATTAAGGAGAGTAAATAATGGTTTATTTTGAATACTTGGAAAAAGTGAAAGAAATGTTAACTCGTGCAGCGAAGGAACAACAGCAAGTAATTGAGGATGTAATAGCTTTACTTGATCATACTTTTTCAAATGGCGGAGTGCTGCATGTATTTGGTGCAAGTCATGCAGGTATTATAACAGAGGAATTATTTTATCGTGCTGGAGGCTGGATTCCAGTCAATCCTATATTTGCAGAAGGGCTAATGCTCAATACGAAACCAATTACAAAAACATCTGCACTGGAACGTCTTCATGGGTATGCGGAAATTGTATTGGAAGGTGTGGACTTTCAACCCAAGGACGTTTTGTTGGTACATTCTGTGTCCGGGCGAAATGCTTTAGCTATCGATATTGCAATGTTTGTAAAAGCAAAAAATATTCCCGTAGTCGCTTTGACTTCAGTAGCCTTTTCCTCCATGCAGCCATCACGGCATAATAGCGGGCTTCGACTTTACGAGGTGGCTGATATTATTCTGGATAACTATGCAGAGTTCGGTGATGCTGCAATTGGGCTGCCGGGCTCCGATCTAAAAGTAGGACCAACTTCAACAGTTGTAGGTACGGCGCTTCTTCAAACGATAATGGTAGAGGTAGCTAGACGTTTTGCAGCAAGTGGAAAGCCGCTTCCTGTGTTTGTTAGTGCTAATGTTGAAAATGGCGAAGAGAAAAACGATTACTGGCTTGAGAAATATAAAGGACGCGTTAATTATATATAATTAATACGTGTTAAAATTTGCAAGCTTGTTTCTCTTGATGACATAACAATAACAAATGCTAACCAAAGCAATCTTGAAATTAATATGATCGAGAGGAGGCAAAACATTGCGATCTAAATACCTCGTATTTTGTATTTTTATTATTATTGTAAGTCTTCTTATCACACAGTCCTATTCCTCAAGCGGCTATTCTTCACCTGAAAAAGCTCTGAATAATACAAACTCTCCGCCAAAAAAGATATTAGAACAAGTTGAAGTTGCTGATGGGGTTTTTCTGTTCTATGAAGAAGAAGATCAAGTTGTTGGCGCTTCGTTAATTAGAAAAAAGTCAAACAAATGGATCAGAGGCTTTGGCGACTTATTGCAACCCTATTCAACAGATCAAGTCGTAACGGGCAAATGGGTTAATATTGATCATTTACCTGCGGCGGGCGAAGGGTATCAATTATTTTGGGGAATTGTACATGATCCAAACATTACAAAGGTAGAAATAAAATATATAGGTGATCGGAAAATAGATGGCGAAGTATATATGTTCGATACGCCTTATGGCTATAAAGTATGGTACTTAATTAGCAATAAATATTATGGGAGTATGCCCGGATTAGATATAACGGGATTTAACGATCTTGGCGAGACGATATTCGAAAGTCACTAATGAAAGACACCCGCATCTTATGGATGTCGAGTGTCTTTACTGCTTGTAAGCTATTTGATGAAAGTCATATTGAAATTCAAGCCTGGCCAATTACTTTTAAAATATCACTGGGACGCAGTAAAACATGCCCAGCCGGCAAGCTTTTATCGACCGCTCCCCAAGCAGCTAATGCGAAATCAACACCTGCACCCTTGGCGCATTCCATATCGTACACAGAGTCTCCGATATACAACACATCATGGGCACTCAGCTTGGCCAGTTCCAAATATTTCAGAAGCGGTTCGGGGTGAGGCTTATGGCGTTCAGTATCGTCTGCACATACAGCATGCGCAAAAAAACGCTCCAATGCATGCGGAATAAACTCATGCTGAAATTGCTTTTTTGTCTTTGACGTGACAATTCCCATAGGAAAATTCACTAATGCAATAGCTGAAAGAATATCTTCAATTCCTGGAAATACGCTTATTAAATTATTGTGTTTCGCGAAATAAATAGACATGCTGTTTAAAGCAGCTTCCAATTCATGTTCACTAATGCCAAAGCTGGCAAAGGTTCGTGCGCTTGGCGTACCAAATTCTTGTGCCATCCGTTCATAGCTGATCTCAATTCCTTTGAAATTGCGCACAGTTTCTATAAGTGATAGAGTAATAGCTTTTTCAGTATCAATCAGTGTTCCGTCCAAATCAAAAGCTACAGCTTTATAGGTCATAAACATACACTTCCTTCTGTGCAAATACACAATAATTGAGATGTGAAGTGGCAACCAGGTCCCCCAACCCGATTGCCATCGCACAAAATTGCCGTATTATTAACAACGTTACGCCCTTGTCAAAGAGGTACCGTGCACGATAGAATTAAATTGCATAAGTGCTTGTGCGGGATCCGCAGCTTGCCATATGTTCCGTCCGATGACGATGCCCTTGACCCCCAATTGCATCGCTCGCTCCATCTTGGACAGGAACGCATTGAAATTGTCAGTTTGCGGTCCTCCCGCCAAAAATACCGGCGCATTAACGCTTGCCAAAATTTCCTTCAAAACTCCCTCATCCTGCGGGTAATCGATTTTTAAAATATCGGCCCCTAACTCGTATGCTATCCGTACTGTTTTTACAACTTCAGCCCCAGTAACATTACTGCCTAGTGTAAAAGCCTCGACTACCAGCGGCATTCCCGATTCTCGGCATTGCTCTGCGATCGTTGCTACATGCCTGGTATGCTCAGCATCTTGATCTTCAGGTACACCGCTAGATCGTATATACCAAATAACGGCTGCATCAGCATTGACACGTAGCGCATCCTGAACGGTAGCTATGGCGGAAATGTTTAAGTGCTGCGGTGTTGGCAGGTCAAATGCATTTGTACGATCAAGCCGCAGCCAGAAGGCCGAATGCTCCGATTGACCAAGACTTGATGCGGCCCAGAGACTAGCTTTAGGTCCCAGCAGAATGGCATCGGCACCGCCATTGATACAGGTGCTGCTTATCGCTCCAAGGTCATGCAGACCTTGCTTCACTCCTGCAGATAATCCGTGATCCAGTCCAACAACCATAGCTTTGCCGTCTTTGCGAAACAATTTGGACAGCCTTCGCTGAAAACCAAGGCCTGTTAAAGTTGTATATTGATTTGTAACTGTCATGTCGTCACCTCTCTGACCACTTTCAAAAAAAGCAGTAGTTGATATTTGTTAAGCGGTATGGTTCTGCTCCTATTTGGCAGCGATAATCTCATCTTTCCTTACTTTCTCCAGCGTAATACTGGGCTGGGAATGGGAGAATAGACGGGATACAACATAGCGGTATAGAACGCTCCCAATTATGCCTCCAGCTATCGGTCCGCCAATCGTGATAAGCATGGAGAGCCCTTCTCGCGGCCCAGGGAATGCTGCGGGTCCAAAGCCCATGAAGGCGAGCATGATTCTTGGACCAAGATCGCGGGCCGGATTAAGCGTTGTCATCGTATGAGCCGCTGTTAACACCGTCAGCATAGTGATAAGCACAATTAATCCAAGCGGCAATCCCCATGAGACCGGTGAGTGGCCATTACGTGCTTCCGTTAAGACAAGTACGACGATAACAAGCACGGCTGTAGCCAGCAATTCGGTAGTGAATCCACGCCACACAGGCACAATCGAGTAGGCATGCGCATCGATGCCGACAATCCAAGGATGCGGAGAGTAGGGCGCAAGCATCATGGCAACTTTCTCGCTGCCTGCCGCACCAATAACAATCCCGTTGCGTACCGCGAAGTCGCGGATGGCATCACCGAATACGAGTACAACACTTGCTGCTCCCGCCAAAGCGCCCGTTACCTGAGCCGTCCAATAAGGGAGGACTTGACGCCATGGATGACGTCCAATAACTGCAAAGCCAAGTGTAACTGCAGGGTTAAAATGTGCGCCAGAAACAGATCCGGCAACCCAGACCGCAATACCGACAGAAAATCCCCATGCCAGCCCTGCACTGAACAAATCAGATGCTTGCCCATAAATAACGGCGATGACAACAGCTGAACAGCCAAAAAGGATAAGTAAAAAAGCGCCGAGCGCTTCGCCTGCATATTTTTTCAGCCAACTGGTTTCCATGCCTGTTCCCCTCCTATTGCTCCTGTTTTTCAAGCACTTGTTCAAGCAGCTCACTCAAGCGTTCATTACGGGCATAAGAGATTTGTGTACCGGAGCGTGTAACGCTATCGGAGGCAAGCACATTAGCTAATTCAATGGCTTTGATCGGCTCAAGCCCGGCAGCTATTCCGTAGGAGAAAGCGCCGCAGAAGGCATCTCCAGCTCCTGTTGTGTCTTTGGCATTAACGATAGGCGCCGGCATAGCTAATACTTCTTGTCCGCTGCCAGCCATATAGAGTAAAGCGCCGTTTTCGCCTAGTGTAACAACCAGATTAACACCAGTATAATCACCAAATTGCCGCACAGCTTGATGCAGGTTTGCAGGATCAATGCCGGCCATTTCGTTTGCTATAAGGGCAAACTCTGTTTCATTTGGGATAAGCCAGTCTGTAAGATCCAGAATTTCTTTTAGGACAGGAGCTGCAGGGCCTGGATTCAAAATGGTCGTTGCGCCTACAGCCTTGGCTCGCTGGAAGCCGCGCAAAATAGTGGGCTGAGGTATTTCTAGCTGGGAGATGATTGCATCAGGACGCGGAAGCTGATCGAACGCTTCATCAACTAATTCAGGTGAAACATTTTCATTGGCACCAGCGCCAAGCACGATTCGATTGTCGCTAGATGGTTCCACCCAAATCGCTGCTACGCCGCTGTAATTGCCTGGTATTGTTTTTACAAACGAGGTATTAACGCTGTTCTTCTCGAATTCTTCAAACCATTTTGGCCCGAAAATATCATCGCCAACACAGGTTACCATAGATACTTTTGCACCAAGTATGGCTGACATTATCGCTTGGTTTGCGCCTTTTCCGCCGAAGCCTTGTGCGAACCCGCGCCCAAAAACAGTTTCACCGCGCTGTGGGAAACGCTCAAGATAAGATAGAAGATCGACCATATTGCTGCCTACTACCGTAATGTTTGGATGTTGTTTCATGGAAAGTGCCTCCTAAAATTTACTGTCAGTATGAATCTCTCTTTAAACATTTATTTTTGCACAGCCCATCCGACAATAGTCCAATTACACGATTCAATATAGCGCTTACATTTCTAAGCGTCAATCTTCATTTAAAACGTTGCCACAAGTTAAAGATGCTATATAGAGCAGACTCGCATCAGTGTTCATCAATCACCTCTATTCACACATTTTGGATGAAAAAGACGCCTGAAAGTAAGAGGTGGTTTTTAATAGTTGTACAATAATGTATATATACCTCTATATACGTCTAGTTGAAGATTACCATAACTAATTTGAAATTGTCAATTGGCTTATTTAGATTTTTTAATTTCAATATTGACTAGAAACAAAAAAACACCTCCTGCAAGAGGAGGTGTTGCATTTGAAAGATGACCATTAGCGCTCAAGAATTGAGGTCAATTTCATAAGATCGCTGCGCAGCCACACTTCGGAATACTCGATCGGTGTATGATCCGCAGCATATGTAATCTGCTCCAAGAAGATAAGTGGAGTTCCTATATCTATTCCAAATATAGAGGAGATTCGTTCGTCAGAGCCGCGCGCAACGAATGAACGCTTGCCGTGATGAATAGCTAAGCCGTAATCTTGCTCAATAATCGAGAAGAGCGTTTCTTTTTCAAAATCATAACTGTCCAGGTTCGGAAAGAGTTTGACTGGCAAATAGTTTTCAAGATAGACAAATGGGCAATTATCTATGGATCGGACACGCTGCAGAAAGTGAATAGGGTCGCCTTTGGATAAACCTAAGTGTTTGTCGACCGGTTTGGCTGCTTCTATTATATTCATGCCTAAAAGGCTTGTTGAGAAATCAATTTTCTCGCCGTAGAGTGACTCGGAAATCGATACAAGCCGTTCTGCAGCAGCCGACTCGATTTGCTTGCCAACAACGAACGTGCCTTTTCCATGAATTTGAATAAGGACATCTTCATCGATTAAGTTTTTAATAGCTTGTTTAATAGTACCTCTGCTAATTTCAAGCGATGCAGCAAGATCTGTTTCGGATAGAAGCTTATATTTAGGGCCCCATTCTCCGCTTTCGATCTTTTCTTTGATCCAATTCTGTACTTGAATATATAGTGGTTCTGGACTTTGCTTATCAATAACTAACATAGTGTCATCACCCTTATTAAACGTTCATATACATTACTATACCTTTAAGCGGTTAATATGTACATGTATTCTTTGTTTATTTATCAACAAATCAGTGAATAGATGGAAAAAATGTAACGCAAATATTGTTGCTAATTCTTTTTCATTCGTGCTTTTAACTGCTCCTGTTTACATGTAAAATGGATGAAAGAATGTAAAGGGAAGGTACGGATGGTTATGATATTTAACTCACAGCATCGTGATAACAGCCGGTCGGCGCGCATAAGCATGGCTTTGTTCCGCATGTCGCAAGCTATAAAAAAACTGACACAGGCGGAAAGCGACGCGCTTGGATTGTCACCTGCACAAATTCAAGCGCTGCTGTTTGCTTCCCATACTAGAAATGATGCCGCAACGGTTGGCAATTTTGCGAAAGCAATCGGCGCTTCGCATGTTACGGCAGTAAAGATCATGAATGGTTTAGTGGGCAAGGGGCTTGTTGCCAAGGTTCAAAAAGCTGACGACCGTCGCGTTACACTGCTGGAGTTAACTTCAAAAGGCGAGGAAGTGGCGTATCAGCTTCAGCATTGGGGACAATCGCTGGAGACTGAGCTGCAGCAGATCTCAGAGGAAGCACTAGCTCATCTCGAGCTTGGTCTTGGCGCTATTATTTCAGCGATGCAAGGACGGGGGCATTTGATCGTGTCGGAGCCTTGCTTGGGCTGTATTCATTTTATGTCTAATGCTGAGGATTCGGATAATCCGCATTATTGCAAGCTCGTTCAAAAATATATTTCACATGAAGCCTCTCTCAAAGAATGCCCCGAGCATACCCCTTTTAATGGCAATTGAACAATTGCCATTGCTCTATCTCCAAGCTTCTGTTTATATTGATTTAATAATAGGAATATCCTATCGAAATGATATTATTTATTGGATTGAACAATGATTCCCGACCGACTATACTAAACGGAAAAGCGCACGATTCCAAGCATAGGGAAGGAGAAGGGTGGCGTTCATGACATTGAATCTGTTAAGAAAAGATGCTTTTTCCAAAGCGGCATTCGTCGAGGCAAAGCGGGTCATCCCAGGTGGAGTGAACAGTCCGGTTCGCTCTTTTTCTGCGGTCGGTTTGACACCAGTTTTTATTGTAGGCGGACAGGGCTCGCGTGTATTTGATATCGACGGCAATCAATTTATTGATTTTATCGGTTCCTGGGGTCCTCTCATATTGGGGCATGCACATCCGGAGGTCGTCGCAGCGATCAGCAATGCAGCAATGCAAGGCACAAGCTTTGGCTTGCCGACTGAAATAGAAACTAAAATGGCCAAATTGATCTGCGAAACCATTCCATCAATAGAAATGGTACGCATGGTTAATTCCGGAACAGAGGCGGCCATGAGCGTAATGCGTCTGGCAAGAGGCTATACGAAGCGGTCCAAAATTGTGAAGTTTCAAGGCGGCTATCACGGACATGCTGATGATTTGCTCATTAAGTCAGGATCGGGTGTCGCCACATTGGGGCTGCCGGATAGTCCGGGCGTGCCGAAAGAAGCAGCTGCGAATACGATAACTGTTCCCTACAACAGCATAGCCAGCGTCCGCCTTGCTTTTGAGCATTTTGGCGAGCAGATTGCCGGGGTAATCGTTGAGCCGGTAGCGGGAAATATGGGAGTTGTGCCGCCTTTGCCGGGATTTCTGCAGGAACTGAGAAAGATAACAGAGCAATATGGAAGCTTGCTTATTTTTGACGAGGTCATGACTGGGTATCGTGTAGATTATCATGGCGCGCAGGGGCTGTACGGAATTAAGCCTGATCTGACGTGTCTTGGTAAAATTATCGGCGGCGGGCTGCCAGTAGGTGCATATGGCGGCAAGCGGGCTATTATGGAACAGATCGCCCCGATAGGTCCGATTTATCAAGCTGGAACTTTATCGGGCAATCCGCTTGCGATGGCAGCCGGATATTCGACCTTGCAGCTTCTGGGCCAGCCGGATATTTACTATGAACTGGAACAAAAATCGGCCAGATTGGCGGAAGGCTTTATTGAAAACTCCGAAATGACGGGCATACCGCTCCAGGTAAATCGGGTTGGTTCGATGCTATGTGCTTATTTTACCGAGCAGAATGTCGTTGATTACGATACGGCACGGCTATCGAATATGAATATTTTCAAAAAATACTATGCCTTAATGCTTGAATATGGCATTTTGACACCGCCGACTCCCTATGAAGCAATGTTTGTATCTGCCGCTCATTCTGAGAACGATATTGAACTTGCGATTAATGCCCACTATAAAGCTTTACTAAAAATTAGCGAGGAAATGAGGGGGGAGTTATGAACATTTCGGATGTTCGCGCTCAATTTCCAATATTAAAGCAAAAGGTTCATGGCCAGCCCCTTGTTTACCTGGACAGCGCTGCATCTGCGCAAAAGCCTGTTCAGGTTATTGAAGCGCTGAAGCATTATTATGAAAACGATAATGCAAATGTGCATCGCGGCGTGCATACGCTTGGAGCGCGTGCAACCGATGCTTATGAGGGTGCGCGGGTGAAAGCTGCGCGGTTCATTCATGCCAAATCCGAACGGGAAATCGTGTTTACCCGCGGTACAACCTCTGCTATAAATCTGGTTGCTTACAGCTACACCAGGGCAGTGTGCCAGGAAGGCGACGAGATCGTCATTTCGGCTATGGAGCATCACAGCAATTTACTCCCTTGGCAGCAGGCAGCTAAAGCTGTCGGCGCCCAACTGAAATATATTCCACTGCAGCCGGATGGTACATTTACACTTGAGGATGCGGAAAGAACGATTACAAGCCGTACCAAAATAGTAGCGACTTCGCATATATCCAATGTGCTTGGCGTCGCCAACCCTGTCAAGCAACTGGCTGCCATTGCTCATAAGCATGGTGCAGCTATTCTTATTGATGGGGCGCAAAGCGCTCCGCACATCAAGGTTGATGTGCAGGAACTCGACTGTGACTTTTACACCTTTTCGGGGCATAAAATGTGTGCGCCTACCGGCATCGGTGTTTTGTATGGCAAGAAGGCGCTGCTTGATCGAATGGAACCGGCTGAATTCGGCGGAGAAATGATCGACCATGTCGATCTGCATCATTCATCGTGGAAGGAGGCGCCGTGGAAATTCGAGGGTGGAACGCCTATTATTGCTGGTGCAATCGGACTTGGCGCGGCCATCGATTTTCTTGAAGAAATTGGGATGGACAATATTGTCGAGCATGACCGGAAACTAACAGCATATGCGGTGGAGCGTTTGAAGCGGGTTGACGGTTTAACCATCTACGGCCCGGAGGATAGACGAATGGGGCTGGTAACCTTTAATTTGAATGATGTACATCCGCATGATGTTGCCACCGTACTGGATAATTACGGTGTAGCGGTTCGTGCCGGGCATCATTGCTGCCAGCCGCTTATGCGCCATTTTCAAGCTGCAGCTACAGCGCGAGCAAGTTTTTATTTGTACAATACAGAAGAAGATATTGATCGGCTTATGTTCGCGCTTCATAAAACGATACAATATTTTGACGATCAAGAATGAAGGACGCTAAAAGTATAAACATACGGATAGAGCGAATAAGAGAGCCGCGAACGTGACGGAAATAAGGAGTGCCCATGGGTACTTCTTTTTCCATGTACCAGGAGTGTATAACTCAATTTCCAGGAAATGGTGGGAATTGCAATTTGGTGCGGCCGAGTGCGACCTTTCATGGATGAATCCTGCAAAAGTACATCATTTTTTCGGGAGTTAGTACAGTTTAAGAGGGGATCCTGCAAATACTCCTAGGCCCCCTAATTGAACTGGAGTTTCCTGACCCAATAATTTAAGCTGTTATTAGAGGGGGACGAGAGGCATGAGGAAGAAGCACTTGAATCAAGAAACACGGTTGAAAATCGTAAAGGAAGCACTGGCCGGTGTTAAGGTGGGGACACTCGCCCGCATGTACGGTATTCATCCTGAAACCGTACGTGCATGGGTAAGAGACCACCGTGACGAAATCAGTCTAGAGGAGATTCCGACAGCAGATGAGCATCTACAGGAACTATGTCGACTTCAAGAGATAGAGGCACGCTTCGAACAGGCAAAAAAACTTCTTGGTGAGAAAGAGCTTGAGATCGAGATTCTTCGAGAACTCGTAAAAAAGAAGAACCCCGCTTATCTGAAAAACTTGAAGTAGCAGAACCATTTATTAAGCGGGGGGACTCAACAGCTAAAGTTCTGCGCATCCTGGAAGTCCATGAATCAACCTACTATTACCGGAAGACGCAAGATGCATCCAAGACCGAACAAGGTACCTCATGCGGAAAAAAAGGGCGTCCTGTGCCTGGATTCTCCCTTACGAACACGGGTGAAAAAGTCGACGATGAACAGATTAAACAATGGCTGCTCGAACTCCTTGAAGGAGAAGAACATATTTATGGGTACAAGAATCTAGCTCTGTGCCTCCGCAGACAGCGTGGTTTAATTCTAAACAAAAAGAAAGCATACCGCCTATGCAAGGAGTTAAGAATTCTTCAGAAACAACGGAAGAAAAAGAACAAGCATCCACGCAGAATACCGAGAAACCGGACGGTAACCGGGGTTAATCAACTATGGCAAATAGATATTAAGTACGGATACGCGTTGGGATGTCAACGATTCTTTTTCGTGCTTAGCATCATCGATGTATTTGACCGTGTAGTCGTCGGGCAGCATCGAGGTCCTGCGTGTGAGGCAAAGCACGTCGTAGAGACACTTCTCCTTGCTCTACAGGATCGCCTGGAACCTGGAGTAGCTTTACCTACTATAATGGACCGCAATTCGTTAGCAAGCTATTTGGTGACACGTGTGAGAGCCTAGGGATATACCACGAACGTATCCCGCCACGTAGTCCAAATATGAACGCATACATTGAGTCTTTTCACAGCTTGCTTGAGCGTGATCTATTCAGTCTAACTGAGTTCATGACACTTGAAAAAGCTTATGACGAGCTCGATCGTTACATGGATTTTTACAACAACCGCAGAATGCACGGTAGCCTAAAAAGCATGCCGCCAGTGGAATTCTCGCAGTGGGTCATGGAGCTGGAAGATCGAACAGAGTTTCATCGAGTCCTGTAATCTAGTGAAATATGAAGCAATTCTAAAATTGAACATTATTTGGTGGGCCAGACTCCAGATTAAGGGGGCCTAGCCGAATATACAGGATTTATAAACTTTATCGGCTAAAAAGAA
>NZ_JBOZWO010000064.1:0-19039 GCF_050864975.1 Paenibacillus sp. GXUN7292
TTATTGCTTGTTACCCCTATTCACAATGAATCGACACGCCCCGCGTTAAGCGCAGCCTTTCATTAAAAAGTATTCTATTTCGCAAAGCGAAGCGTTTTAATCTCAAACGGACGAAATGCAAGCTGGACCTGCTGCTCGCTGCTTTCTGCCTCATGTACATACTCTTCGATCAGATTAACCAAACAGGCTTTGCTGAAAGAAAAATCAGTATTTACAACACATCCTCCGCCCGTTCCTTCTGCTTCATACATCCGGACGATTAGGTCGCCACTGCGATCTTCCGCCAGCTTAATCGTTTCAATTATAATATGACCAGCCGATAACTTGAACAAAGAGCGGAACCCGCCATCGCCTTGCATCGCAAAGGCAGGATGATTGAGCTCATAGCCCGCACGGATAACTCCGCTATCAGCAAACGATCCAGACCAGCCCTTCATAACGTAGGTAAACTGGTGAAGCCCAATGTCCGCATGCATATCAGGGGCCAGCGCAGCTTTCAGTAAAGTTAGATTAATGCTGTTTTGGGTCACATTCACCCCGTATTTGCAATCATTTAACAGCGCCGCCCCGCGGTTTGGCTCCGCCAAAGCTGTCCACTTCTGCTGGCTCACTTCAAATTGATCCGCATCGTGCTGCCTTGAGCGATGCGTAGGCCGCTTTATATGCCCAAATTGAATTTCATGCATAGCTTCGCTGCTGTGCACATCGACCGGGAAGCATACTTTCAGCAGCTTATGCTTCTCCTGCCAATCGATCTCCGTTTGAAACTCCAGGCTATTGCAGCCGCGTCTCAATACAACCAGCTGAGTCATAGACGATTGGTTCAGCTTCCGTCTGATTCTAAGTGCTGCAAACAAAGGTCCCGCAGCAACCGCTGTTATGACTGCTGTTTCCGGAAGCTCAACCGGCTGCTGCTCATACATCGATTCAATTTCCCAAGCATCGCAAATGGTCGGGACATCTTTAAACATACGGAAAGCATTGCATCTATCCGCAGCCATATTATGTCCTGTAGCTTTTTCTATAAAGCTAGTAATTTCCCCAAACTCGTTAAATGTTACTGCAATGCATTCATTTTCAAGCTTTCTATGCTCGGCTGAGGCAATTAAGCTGTACTGTGAAGCATTTTCACCTTTGTATGAAATGCCAGCTTCAGCAGCAGCGTCCAGCGTAATCCAGCCGGCAGCCGGTAAATCCACCTCAGTATATTTAGCGCCGTCCAGCTCCTGAATCTGGCAGCCAGGCAGTGAAACGATATCCGAAGGCAGCTCTATCAAAACTTTTCTCTCCCATGACAAGCTGTTGAATACGGTCAGCTTGTCAGGCGAAGGCTTGATCCAATCATTAATAGCTGCCTCTTTAATTTGCTGTGCAGCCTGCTCCTGCTTCCGGTAGCTTTCATCCGCCTCTATTGCTACTTGCTTAATACAGGAGCCTGGCAGTATATCATGAAACTGATTCAGCAGTACTTCCTTCCACACCTGCTCAAGCTGCTCCTGCGGATACGCATACTCCTCGGCCCAGCTAGCCCAGGCACTCCAAAACTCGGCTTCCCGCAATGCCGCCTCGCTGCGGCGATTGCCCTTTTTCAGTTTGGCTTGCGATGTTAATGTGCCTCGATGAGCCTTTAAATAGAGCTCGCCCGTATACACGGCCTCCTGTAATTGCTGTACTTGCAACTGCTCAAAAAATTGCACTGGATGGCTCATTTGCATTCGCGGAGCCCCTTCCAAATCTTTCAATCTGGAGAAAAACTCTAAATGATCGCGCGTTGGCCCGCCTCCGCCGTCACCATGGCCAAATGGATAAATAAGAGAGTCCAGTACATCGTGCTGCGGTGTTCTTTCCTTCCAGGCCGTCATTACCGCTTCCGGTCCAACTGGAGCAGAATAATTCAAATGCTGGGTTGCGAGTACTTCAGTCCCGTCAATTCCCCTCCATCTAAACGTGTGATAAGGAAATCGCTCTCCCCTTACAAAGTTGGATATAAGCTTGGAGGTAGAAAAGTAGGATACACCGCAGCCGCGCATTATTTGCGGCAAGGAGCCGCTAAAGCCAAAAACATCGGGAAGCCAAAGGAGCTCGCTCTTTATGCCAAATTCCTCTTTAAAAAAGGCTAAGCCGTACATAAATTGCCGTATCAGACTTTCACCGCCGGGCAGATTCGTATCAGACTCTACCCACATAGCTCCCTCCGGCATAATCTGACCCTTGCTTACTTTGTCTGCAAGGCGCTCGTACATTTGCGGATAGTCGCGCTTGGCTATCGTATACAGATAAGGCTGGCTTAAAATAAACCGATAATCAGGATATTCATCCATTAAAGCCATTTGCGTCGAGAAGGTGCGGGCTGTTTTTCTTCTAGCCTCCGCCAGCGGCCACTGATAGCAAATATCCAAATGGGAATGACCGAAGGCATACATCATAGGCGCTGTCGAGCCATTGCGGCACGCAAGAAGCGGCTGAAGTCGCTCTCTAGCCTGGTGAATCGTTTCAAGCAGCTGTGCAAAAGGCAGCTCAAAGTCAACCAATAGCGTAAAATCCTTCAAGCCTCGATCAATTTGCTGGGCACGCAAGGAAGATGGCTCCAATTGCTCTCGCAGCTGATACAGCGTCTCTACATCCAGCCACAGCTGATAAACCTCCTCATGCCATATGCCAAAAGTGCTGCTTCCTACTTTCACCTGGGCGCTTGGCGGCTCGGGTATCGTCAATCTGCCCGGAGGAGTCGGCCCTGCATGCGCAACCCGAATGCCGTGACCGGAATAGCATTCAATAAGCAGATCATACTTTTTACCGTAGCTTCCGCTGCGGTCCAAAGTAATGCGATTCAGATGCGCAGGATTAATCTTTTGCCAATCCTCAAATCTTCTGACACAGCCTGCCGGCTGTTTATTTATAAATACCGCACTCTCGCCGCCAGGCTCCAAATGAACGGCAATTCTTTGTCCTTCCGCTTCTTCGGGCAGTTCAATAGAGCCCCGGAACCAGCCATACTCCCATTTTGCTCCCCAGCTTGTTCCTTCAGGATATGGCTTAAACGACCGCTGCTCAGCCTCTTGAGCCGACAGCCGCTCAAACGTCGTGAAGCCTTCCAGATCGATATGCCCTAAAACGGAGTAATAATGGCGTGTCAGCTCTTCCTTCCACATTTCCACCCGATTGCGCCATTCCAATGGTAATGTCATCTTTTGCTCACCTCTGCTGCCTCCATTGCGCCTTTTATTAAGAAAGAAAGAGCGGCCCCTCCTTTATCGCTTACACATATTTCATTAAGATAATGATGGCCTGCTTCTGTCCAACAGCCGATTCCAACAAGCGAATAGTCTTGCGAAGCGACCCAAGCTCCTTTTGCTATCGTAATCGGGCTATCTGTTTTTTGTTCCAGCAGAAAAGAAGGCGTACTCCAGGCCCGCTCACTGACATGAATAAGCGAGCCGACTCCGCAATGGGCTTGCTCTCTTATTTGCACGATCAGTCCCTCCAAATCAGATATAAATCCGATTTCCTTTCCGTTTTCAATATTGTCGGAGCAGGCAGCTATAGCAATATTCAGCTCGCCTTCCCAATAGGATGGGCTTAGTTGAATCTCATACCGGCTATTGGCTGCATATATCGTAAGCTCTTCCACACTGATTGGCCGTTTTAGCTCCAGGCAGGTTAATGTCCACAACGTTGCAACAGAGCTGGAATCAAGCTGCTTCTCGTTCAGCAGCCCTCGCAGCAATATAGCTTGCTCCGTACAGTCAACGATCGATTTGCAAGCAATGAACTGGAAGCCCTCGCGGCTAGCGAACACTACTCCTTCTATTTCCCCCGCCTCATCATCGCCCCGTTTAATTTCCAAAGGAATAACTTCAAACAATACATCTACGCCATAGGATTGCACGAATACATCTGCAAGCAGCTGAGCAAAGACCGGTTCGATCCGTTCATCCTTTATCGCATCATAAGCCTTTAGCAGCTCGATCCATTCCTTAACGATCGGATAACGTGCAGCTAATTGTACTGCGGCATGCAGCGGCAGTCGTGACAGTCCGAATTCGTGCATCAATGAGGTGCTGTCAGCCAGTATAATGACTTTTCGACCTTGCGCTGCAAGCGCACAAGCGTGCAATACAGCTGCCGTCCCGCCTCCGGCGATTGCAGCGTCATACTGTTTGTTAAACATCCGCTTGGCCTCCTTCCCAGGCTTCCTCAGACGCCAATAAATGTTCTATCTTTTTCAGAGATGCCTGTGCTGCCTGTCTAATAATTTCATTGCTGTCCTGCAAAAAAGGCTCGCAATATTGTACAGCGCTCGAGTCTCGGCATTTCGCAGCAATAAGACCCGTCCATAGCGCCACCAGCCACTTCGTATGAAGAACCGCATTAGACTCCGGCGGGGTATAATAGCTGCCCGCTTCAGGGCTAGCCGCCCAGCGCTTTAAACGTTCCATCAGCAAAGCCTGCTGGCTTGTCTCGAGCAGCGTGCAGGTATGATACAAATATTGCAGCATGCAGCTGCTAATGCCCGCGTTATGGTTTTCCTCCAAGGCAGCTATCGCATGCTCTGTTCCTTCGCTGCTATTTAAAAAACGGAGGAGTACAATTGCAGCTACCCAGCGCGGAAGCGAACGCGGATGTTCCCTGCTGCTATTATCCTTCGCCTGCAGCACCTCCAGCAGCACCGGAATTGCCTCTTCCGAGCCCAGCAAAGCCAAGCCAAATGCAGCTATTCGGCGGCGGGCATACTGATCCGATATTTCTAGCACAATTGAGAGGGGCTTAATAGCTGACTCGCCTATCGTCCAAAGCCACCAAACCGCTGCCCCCTCTTCTTCTGATCCTAAATATTCGCAAAGCTGCTCGGCTAACTGCTGCTTCTGCCCTTCATTTAATCCTGTTACATAATCATAGGTCAAAGGCATCGCTGCAAGAGAGCCGCTTTGGAAAAGCAAATTTGTCGTCTGCGATCTCATTATATCCGTTTCATTCAGCACACCAAGCTCAACCAGTCGCTTTTGCAGCTGCTTGACAGATAGCTGCCTTGGCTTAATAAACTGCTGCGCGCTCATTGCAGCTGCAACTCCTGCCGCTTCGCCGATTTTCTGAATATCACGCTGCATGCGTACCGCCATCGATACATCCCGGTCGACGGATAAAGCACGGCTTGCCACAAGCAAGCCTTCAATGCCGCGAGGAAGCAGGGAGCGGTAAGGGACGTCACACCAATAGCCGCTTTTCTTGAACATATCCAATACGATCAGCCACATTTGCGCAAAATCAGATTCATTGCCAAGATCCCTCGCATGCGTATCATAATGAGAATAAGAACGTGCAATCACATCATCAAAATGGCGATCGTGCAAAAAATCGCTTATATTCATTTGATAATCGCCAACGATATGGCGCCCTTCCCTTACACCTAATTTAGGAGCAATCGAAGCGAGATGTCTGCCGGCCCCATTCCCTTTTGTCAAATAATGCAGCAGCCGTTCCCGTCCTTCCCTATAAGCGCGGCTTACGTCCTGAACGCTGATCGACTGCACCCAGCCGGCATCAAAATTGCGGAGGCTAATTTGCAGCTCGCCTGTTTTCTCATTTGCATCCATAATGCGAGGGGTTAGTGAATAGCTATGCGTCACCCCATCCCATTCCCTGCCTGTCGTATAAGCAGCGCCGGCAGCGGCACATACATCGCCTTCCGATGTGCAATCGACAATAACCTTGGCATAAATGTGTACCCGTCCGTTAGGTCCGGCAGCTGCAATGCCGATCACTTTATTTCCTTCCATCAGCACCTCGCAGCAAATATGGCCAAGCAGTACTTGAACGCCGCACTCTTGCAGCAATTGGCTGTATACGGACCGCTTAGCTTCAGGATGCGAAAGTGAATCTCTGCCGCCTATCACCCGCTGACGCGCCATCACTCGTTTATCTACTTTATTTTGCAGCCCGCCGCGCGAACCGAAGTGATAGCCGCTTACATTTGAGCGGGTTGCAACTCCACCGACGGCATCATCCATCTCTACCATACATACAGACACACCTTCTCGGGCTGCCGCTATCGCAGCATTGCAGCCGGAGGTACCGCCGCCTGCCACCAGCACATCTATTACAATGCTTGTTGCATTCATCACCTTTTCACCCCTGTCTATAATCAAGCCCAATCTTCCTGAGGGCATTCCACCGAGCTTTTTAAGGTCCAATTAACATACAGGGAGAACGCCATTCGGCTGTTCTCCCTTTTTCCTTTATTGATTTAATTAGAACCTTCCATTTGCGAAATGTATGCATTCATTTCGTTTACGTATTGCTCACCGTCATTTTTATACCAGCCCTCTAGCAGCTCATCGAACTTAGATACCGGTTCTTCGCCCATAATGATTTTCATAGTCGTTTGCTGCCATACTTTCGTATAATCCATATAACGCGGCTGCCTCGCCGCTTCAGGAACAAAAGCATTATCCTTGGCCGGTACAACCGTTTCAATCGATTTTTCCAACCATGGTACAATTTTGTCAAGCTGATCCTTCGGCGTGCCTACAGACAAGAAGAAGCTTATATCATTGGCACGGCGCATGGACGAACGGCGGAAGTGAGCTGGCGGGGCAGGCTCATCCATTTTAACCTTCGCGCCATCCTTCAACTGGTAATCAATGCCTTCGTAGCCATCGGACGTCTTCTCCCACATCTCGTCGGATATCCAGGAATTTAGGAAATCTACAATTTTTTGAGGATTTTTTGCGTTCGACGTAATCGCCCAGAATCCCCAAAGACCCGTTGAAGCAGCCTCCAAAGAACCGCCCTCGACTACTCCCTGCTCATTTTTAACGAACAAATAAACGAGATCCGCATCCGGCACATTTTTTCTAAGATCATTTACAATACCGCCATAATGGCCAGAAAAGCCAGGGTATACGCCGGTCAAGCCTCTAACGAAGCGCTCACGCTGTTTCGTGGTGTCATTGGTGGCAGAATCCGGATCAAAATAGCCCTTTGTATACATTTTCGCCGTAAATTCAAGCGCTTTTTTGTAGCTATCGCTGTTTGTGTCATACATTGGATTCATATATTTACCGTCTTCTGTCTTTTGCCAGCCCGTTAATCCGAAGGCTCCCGGTGCGATTACATTCAGCACTTTATTGTTGTCATAAGCGCCGCCATAGCCGTAAGTATCTTTCTTATTATTTTTATCCGGGTCGTTAATAGTAAATTTCTCAAGAATTTCCTCAAACTGCTCTAATGTAATTTCAAAATTTTCAGGGATGTCAAACTGGATGTTTTCCAGCCAATCTTTGCGGACAAAATACCCGTCGTTACGTACAACTGATGTACGGGGTATACCGTAAATTTTGTCATCTTGATTAATGCGAAGCTGATCCCATGAAGCCTGGTACGTATATTCCTGCAAATGTTTTGCGTTCGCAATATATTCATTCACAGGAATAATAATGCCGTCCTTAACCGCATTTTGGAAGCCTTGATCGGCGGTATCATTAAACATGACGACATCCGGATACTGGCCTGAAGTAAGCATAAGCTGCAGCCGCTCCGCATAGCCTGTCGCAGGCGGCACTTCAAACTCAAGCTTAATATTATTCATTGCTTCAATCTCGGCAATAAACTTTTTATCGCTTTCTGTTTGTTCTGGTGTGCTATAGTTAGCCATTACTTTAATCGTTACTGGCTCTTCGGGCTTGTTATCGGTCGGCGCAGCCGCAGTTGGCGCAGCTCCATTCCCCGGCGATGCTGACGGAGTGGCCGATCCGCTCCCGCAAGCAGTCGCAGTCAGCATTGCTGCTATAATGGCAATTAGACTAAAAGAACGCTTCCATTTAGAAAATGCTTTCATATTCATTAACCCTCCTGTATGTTTTGGTGCTTGCCCATAAAGTGCAAACAGCTTTTTATCCTTTTACTGAGCCTAGCATTATGCCCTTAACGAAGTACTTTTGCAAAAATGGATAGACGAGTAAAATGGGTACCATAACTAGCATCAGCGTCGCATATTTAATCGTCTCGCTCGTCATCAGCTCGCCTTGCTCTGCTGAATTTGCATTTTGGGCCATCGCGCTGGCGCCTTCTATTACTTCTCGCAAATAAAGCATGAGAGGCCAATTCTCGCTGCTGCGAATGTAGATAATCGCATTAAAAAAATTGTTCCAATAGGCAACAGCTGCAAACAAGCATAATGTTGCAATAATCGGCTTCGACAAAGGCACAACGATGCGGAACAAAATGTATGGGTCCGATGCGCCGTCGATTTTGGCTGCTTCCTCTATTTCTTCCGGCAAGGATTCAAAAAAGTTTTTCATCAGTATTAAATTAAAACCGCTAACCAGTGCCGGCAAGACGAGCGCTGCCAGTGAGTCAATCAGCCCTAGCGAGCGCATAAGGTAGTAATTCGGAATAAGGCCTCCGTTAAACAGCATCGTAAAAACAATGAGCACCATCAGTGTGCTTCGGCCGCGCAGCACCTTCTTCGACAAGGAGTAAGCTGTCAAAATATAAATCAATATGCCAATTGCGACACCGCTTACGGTTACAATGATCGTGTTCGCATAACTGCGCCAAAGCATGCCATGCTCAATAATTTGCTTATATGCGGATAAGGTAAATTCTTTGGGCCATATCATAACCGGATTATTGACATACGCATTATACGAGCTTAACGACACCGAGGCTACATTAAGAAACGGATAAATCATAATCATACAAATGAGCACAAGAAGCGTATAATTCAGAGCATCAAAGAAGCTTATTTTTGAACGGGTCATATGCACTCCCCTACCACAGTTGATTTCCAAAAAACTTTGCAACCCGATTGGCTGCCAGCACCATGACTAATCCTACCGCCGCCTTAAACAATCCAACTGCAGCCGCAAAGGACATCCGTCCATCCAGCAAGCCGATTCGATAGGTATAAGTTTCAAATACATCCGCGACGTCATAGGTTGACGGATTATACAATAAAAATACTTGTTCAAATCCGTTATCCAGTACATGGCCCAGCTGCAGTACAAGCAGCACCGTAATTGTCGTAGCGATACCCGGCAAAGTAATATAGCGCATTTGTTGAATACGTGATGCGCCATCGAGCTTGGCTGATTCATATAATGCTGGACTGATGCTTGTCATGGCTGCCAGGTATATGATCGTGCCCCAGCCGGCCCCCTTCCAAACCTCTGCTGAAACGAGTATCGTTCTAAAGTATTCTGCCTTTAAAAGAAACGAAACCGGTTCATAGCCAAGCCACTGTATGACATAATTGACTGGGCCTGTAGAAGGCGATAAAAAATTAATAATCATGCCAGAAAGCACTACCCACGAAATGAAATGCGGCAAATACAGCACAGTCTGACTAATTCGTTTGAAAACCATATTGCGTACCTCATTTAACATAAGGGCCAGCAGTATTGGCGCTGGAAAACCAAATACAATATGGTAAAAGCTTAAAATTAAAGAGTTGCGCAATACTTTGTAAAAATCAGCTGATTGGAATAAATATTGAAAGTTATCGAAGCCAATCCAGCTGCTGCCCCATATCCCCCGAACTAGGCTGAAGTCTTTAAAGGCAATGAGCACGCCAAACATCGGAATATATTTGAAAATCAATAAATATAAACAGCCAGGAATTAAAAAGATATAAAGCCACTTATATTTTATTAGATGCTTGCCCAAAGTCATTTCTCTTTTCAGCTTTAATGGCTTGGGCGCTATAATTACCTCTTCACGAAGCATATCGCTGCCTCCTTTCCTCGTTAATGTCGCTTCATCCATTGTGGCGGGCTTTGATATACTTCAATGATAGGTTTGAAAAAACTTACAAACAATCCTGCGTCATTTACATTTAAGGCTGCTTCATTATCTGTTTTATGAAAATACTATCATTTCCAAATTTTTCGGAATTACGAAATTGACTCAAACGGCATGCAATTTAGGCAGCTTCATTTCCACAATTGTTCCAACCTCCAGCTTGCTGCGTACGGTCAGCCCATACGGCTCGCCAAATGCCAGACGGATGCGCTGATTGACGTTTCGAAGTCCAATATGCTCATTTTCTTGCAAATGCTCGCGATCAAAGCTGTCATTTAGTGCTTGTACTACCGAACGGGGGATGCCGATCCCATTATCCCGAACACGCACAATAATATGATCTTTATGAGAAAACACGCGTATCGTTATAAGGCCATGATGCACGCTCTGCTTAATCCCATAGTAAATTGCATTTTCTACAAGCGGCTGGAGAACAAGCTTAACAATTTTGCAATCCATTAGACGTTCTTCCACGTTATATTCAAAGCTGAATTTATCCTTGTAGCGAAGCTTCTGCAGCTCGACATAGAGACTGACATGCTCCAGCTCCTTCCGTATCGGAACAAGGTCATCCTTTGTCTCCAGTGTGAGACGAAGCAATGTCGATAGCGATAAAATCATTTGAGTAGCTTCATTTTTACCGCTCGACAGCCGCATAACCTTCCAATTGATAGATTCCAGCGTATTGTATAAAAAATGAGGATTAATTTGCGCTTGCAAGGCAATGGCCTGAGCTTTGCGCAGCAGCTCATATTTCTCCTTCAGCTGCGCCTCGGCATTTTGCTTTTGATGATAGGAAGCCGTCAAATTGCGCAGTATGAACTCTGTCTCATTCCTCTTCTTATCTTCAAGCTTGCCTAACAGCATAAACGGATTTTCTTTGTTTTCAATCAAGGATAAGATTTGACGAATAGGACTATAGCTTCTTACAGCTATGATGAAGGCAAGTATAATGGAAGCCAGCACGCTTACAATAAGCAAAATTATAGTCAAATCTATTACTCTGGCCTGTTCGGAATGGTATCTTTCCAAGGAATTTACCGAAACATATTTCCAATTGCCAATCGTTTGGGATGGCAGCTGGGCGATAACCTGGCTGTAGCCGTCCTGCTTGATCATATAAGTTTCCAAATCTTGCTGCAGCAGCTCATGAAGCATTGGGTCTGCTTCCAGCAGCGATTGGTTCAGCAGCCCAGAGTCAGGGCTGTAAACGAGACGCTCCTCCTGGTTCAATAAATAAATACTGCGCTTCTCCACACTGCTTAACAGTGCGTTTAAGCTATCCAGATTCATATTGATAGATACACTGCCGCTATTTTCCGGACGGTTGCGAAAAGCCGAAGCATCGTTAATAAAGCTTAGAAGCGAGCTCTGGCCATCCTCCGTCGCCGCTGCAAGCCAATAGTGGGAAGAAGCAGAGCTGCCGCCTTGCATATTGGGCTGCCAATTATAATAAGCATCGGTTTGGGCTGTGCCGGAGCTGGCCATTAGCAAATAATCATTTAGCTCTGAATAAATAAATATAGAGTCAATATAGGAGCTGGTCAGCTTCACGGTTTGCAGCATTTGCTGAATGCGCAAAATCGTTTGCGCATCGTTGTAGCTAAGCGGGGAAGACAATTTTTTACTCAAAAAAAGCAGCACATCAGGGTCTGCTTTCATTCGAACAGACAGCTGCTCAGCATCAGACAAAATCAGATCCATAGATGCGCGAATACCGGCCAGCTCATTTTGCGCCGAGCGCTCGATTTCTGCACGCATATCGGCATCGTTATGTGAATAGACAAAAACGCTGATTCCCACCATTGGGACGTTAATCAGCGTCATAATAAGTATAAAATTGCGCAGCAATATACTGTTGAATTTGTAATGACGAATGTAGCGCCAAACATTAATAGGTAGCGTTTTCATAGCTGATTCCTGTATTCAGAAGGAGTTAGCCCTGTCTGCCGCTTAAATAATTTATGGAAATACTTTGTATTTCTATACCCTACCAAAAAACCGATTTCGTAAATTTTGTATTTGGGATCCTTCAAATAGTCCATCGCCTTTCTCATGCGAATATCTGTACAATAATCAGAGTAAGTTTGTCCCGTCTCTTGTTTAAACAGCCTGCTGAAATAAACCGGATTCAGCCCTACATGGCATGCTACCTCGCTTAACGAATGATCCGTTTCGAAATGCTCATCAATAAACTGCTTTGCCTGCCGAATAATGATGCGATCATCCGTATAGGTTTTGACCCCTTCCTCTTCGGCATCCTTTTCTGCTTCGCTCAGCTCAGAGATACGATTGCAGGCTTCAATAAGCTCCAGCATAGTGGCATATAATTCGAATTGCTCGAGCCGGGCAGACAAGCTTAGCAATGCGGACAAAGAGTTTTGTATTTGTAAAAAATACTGCTCCGCCTTTTTTTGAAACTGTTCATTTGTCATTTCGCACAGCGCAATTCCAATGATAAAAAATTGCCTCTCCGCTGCATGTACGCAAATATAGGAAATTTGCTCGCGCTCTTTCGTAATGGCGAGTGTAATAGATTGATAAATATCTGATTTTATTTTAACTGGACCGCTGGACATATCTGACCATTCTGCTTGCAGCAAGCAGCATCTGCTGTTTACAGAGTCGACTAACAAGCCAGTTTGCTTCAATTTGCTATGCAATTCCTCTGTATTTCTTATTTTAGATCCGTTTTGCAGCAGATTGGAAAAAAACTGCTCCATGAGCAGTGGTCTAAGCGTTTTGACATGTTGTTTTTGTTGGTATTGCTGTTCGCGTTCCCTTTTTTCTTGAGCTAATTCCTCACCAATTTTATTAAATACAAGCGCTACCTCTTCCAAATCCGTAGGCTTAAGCAAATAGTGGGAAACATTATAGCGAATAGCTGCCCTGGCAAGATCAAATTCTTGAAAGCCGCTTAAAATAACGACCTTTGTATTCAGCTTTTGGTTATAGACGTATTGAGCCAGATCTATGCCGCTGACATAAGTCATCTTAATATCCGTTAAAATAACGTCTACCTGATGGTCCTTTAAATAACGGATCGCATCTTGCCCGTCCTGAAGCTTCTCGATTACCATAAAACCAAGACTTGACCAGTCTACTAAATCAGATAAGCCTTCTCTTATTTCTTCCTCATCATCTACGATCATCAGCCTATACATGTTTAATCCCCCCAAGCAGTAATTGCTGGCGCCGTTTGAAAACGTTGTCAAATTACATTTTATTATAATTGTGCCACGCCTACGGCAACAATCCAACTATTTTTACATTTAGGGCGGTAAATTTTACTTTTGATTGTCATTTTTAAAAACAAAAGGACAAGCACTGCTGATTGCAGATACTTGTCCTTTTGTCTATATGGCTTTACGACGTCTATTCAACAACAGTCCATGCTCCCGCCAGTTGCGGTAAGATCGTTAACGTTATTTTATAATCCGCTGCACTGAAAGGCTGGCGCGCCACTTGGGAGGTAGCAGGAATAATGAATGTCACACCGCCATTATTTGGCCGAAGCTCTGCATTTTTAATAAAGCTGTCCAGCTGCAGTACCGTACCGTCACTTTTCTTTTTAATTTCTCCCGAAACTCGAAAACCATTTAATGCCCCTTTGCTTATTTCATCCAACGTATATGGTGAATTGATTTGAGGAATGACGAAGCGCAAGCCATCGGCTCCTGTGCCGCCATAGGAAACAATTTGATCCAGCGGTGAACTGAAAGGAAGCTCGTTCCAATAACGCGGATAGTGGACAAATAGATCAAAATCATACGTATCCCGTTTATATTCCGCTAAAGGAACGTCCTGCGTAGGCTCTATTACGATTGTAATCGTATCGCTGTTGCGATCCTCATTATTTAAAATGAGTGTGTCCAACGAAAGAACAGACTGATTCTTTTTATTTATAATGCTGCCGCTAATTCGCATCCCTTTTAACATGCCTTCCGTTACATCACGCGGAAATTCCGAACGAGGAACGACTAGACGGATTTCATTATTCAAAGCGTTCATCCCGGCAAAGTTGACAGCTACAGGATTAGGCACATTCTCTATTACATGCGATGCAGGTACTGAAACGGACAACTGTATCGAATAATCTGCGTACTCAGCCAAAGGCACCGTTAATGTAGGCTTAATGTGGAAAGTCAACAGGCCTTCCATGCTTCCCGCCCCTGCTTGAACCTCAACAATTTCACTGCGCAGCTGTTTGACAGTCCCGTCTATTTCGCTTGTTAATGAGCCAGACACCTTTTTTCCTTCGAATGCTTCATTCCATTGACTCGATTGTGGAGTAATCGGAAAGAAGTCCTCTACTGGAACCGTGAACTTAAGCAGGCCATTGCTAATACCGCTCTGTTGTACCCAAGAATTCATCTCCACTGTTGCTTCCGGCTGTACAGCCTCATTTTCGATTACAATTCCCGGATTTGTAAAAGCGGACGGCTTTAATTGTCCTCCGCCCAGCCCTTCAAGGCTGCCGTTTTTAGTTGCAGTCAGTTCATATTCAAATGGTGTAGCAGGATTATCCACCTTAATAAGAAACTCATAAGGATACTCAGTTTTTTCTTGTATAAATGTCTGCTCGCCAAGCTTGTAATGAATCGTCAACTTACTTGTAGAAGGGCTCAGATCGGATACATACACATACGCATAATAATGATCAGGAGCAACCTGGATAACATGCCCTTTTCCTCTGTCGTGCTGAGCGGTTGTCTCTTCCAAATCATTGGATATAGCATAGCTGCCGTTTGCAAAAATCGGCGCCTGCACATTAGCAATTTGATGCAGCAAAAGCGATTGGATGCCCTTAGCTGGAATTTCTATCGTAAATTCGCCATTCACGATATTTATAGTGCTCATGCTGCCATCCGCATCATATAAGTCAGCTGTACCGGTATAATTAGGGTCAGTTTTCTCACCGAGCTTAATGGTCGTGTTAATTGCTGCGTTTCCTTCATTCATAAACGCAAGACCCAGCACACCGTCTTTTCTGGCCGCAATATAGTCAATTCCCGGAGAATCAGGCATAACAATCCCCCGATCCAGCCATAGCCACATATCATTTTCATTATAGAAGGTGCCCGGCGCGAATCCGTACTGATTACTTGTAAAATAAGCATATCCAGATTGATACAATGATGGAAAAGAAATATGCTGCTCTGATTTTACCCATGCGCTATTGATTAAGAAATCTTCCAGCATACTTATAAAAACAGGCAAATGGTGCCAATAAATTGAAGTGTAATCAGGACCCGCATAAGGATAATTCTCTTTCATCTGATGAAATATAATACGATCCTGATAGTAGCCTGCATAATTGCCGAAACGGCCAATCATCGCATTTCGAGCCATCGTATAGAAGAAAGGATCATCCGCATACACAGAAAGCTTCGACAGCATGCCAGCCCAATTGTTCATCGTGACAACATTGCCATGGCCTGGCGTTACCGTATGCTCCGTTCCCATGCCAACCCTGCCGCCCAGCCAGCCTGGCGCTGTTTCAGTAACGAGCGGAACGCCCAGCTCCTGAGGGGACTTTGCTTCCCCGTCAATATTGCCAAGCCGCCATTGCTGATCGCCATGCCACCAGAATGTAGAGTTTTCTGCCCGCAAAAGACGCGGTCCTGTCTTTTCTTGCGTTACGGTATAATCCGTTTCTGCATAATTACTATGATAGCCGGTCATCCAAAGCCCGGTAAGCAGCAGCTGGGCATTTTGTTGCGCACCCGCCAAATACTTTTCTTCTCCCGTTGCCTCATAGGCTGCCATCAGGGTCGCGACCATCGGTATATAGTCGCCGTAAACAAAATTGCTAATAAATCTTTTTTCGCGATTGCTGCCTGTATTCGGGTTGTTCGATAAATATTGATCAGCCAACACCAGCAATTTATCCATATACTGTTCATCGGCTGTATACTTGTACATCATAGCCTGATCGGCAATACCTGAAAAGTTAGCTTTGGCCGATGCATGATGCAGTGCATAATCAAGCAGAAATGGCATGCGGCCTTGCGTCATTTCGTATAGTCCTCCATACACATGCGCCGGATATTTTTCGATTGGACCGCCTATAGGTGTAGGCAATACATCTGAATAGGACGCCCCTCCTTTGCTATCAGTTTTTTTGAAATGATAGTTTTGTCTGCTCAGCATAAAAGCAAGCGTCGGAATAGCACGTTTATCCAATATCTCCTCGTCCTCTGTCAACAAATAACGCTGCAGCGCTGACATGCTGTTGGACAATGTGGTCATATCGCGCTCTTCCATATTGTAGTGGGCCATGCTGTCAGAATCCCAACCGCCGTAATCATCATCCATCATCAAATCAGTTGCATTATAAATAGCTTCATTTAAGGAATGAAAATAGTTGGTGCGCAAATCTTTTACTTGATACAAGTCCTCGCTAATATGTCGGAAGGTATTATACCACGAGTCTCGCTCATGAATAATCCGGTAAGAAACTGAATAATCGTCCCCCGCTTCAAACAAGCTGTGCTCCGTGCCGAACATAGGCGCTGTGAACTGCGGCCTTACATCGCCGTTAGGTCCGCGCAGCACCAGTCCAAAGGTTGACGTATCCGGATAGGCAAAGTCCTGGGGAACGGAAGACGGGTCCATCACAATGCCTGCCGTCATTTCATTTCCTTGAAAACGTTCATTGCCAGCAGCGAAATGCAGCGTCGCCATTGGCGTCAACAAATAAGCTTCCGGAATAGTAGAAGCCTGGTCAGGAACTGTCTTTTTCACATACAGCAAAGGAGCGGTGACCGTTTCATAATCCTCATACGCTGTCTCGTTACCGTTATAGAACATAAACGAGTAAGCCCCATTTTCCGTAAAATGAGCATCCAAGGTTACTTTAGGCTCATAGCTGAGATCGTCAAAAGCAAATTGAACGGACAGCTCTGCTTCCGTATTGGAAAAGCTAAGATTGATTTGATTATCGCTTACTTTTTCAAATCCGCTAGGAATAAACCATACGGGATAGCCCGAGCGGAAGAAATCGTTCACTACAGAATGAATTGTAGTTCCATTGACATTCAGCGACTGCTTGAACTGTGCAAATTCTCCCAGCTGCCCTGCCAATTCACTGTGAGCGGCCGACATCATTAAAAAGCCAAGCTCATCTGTTTTAGCTTTTACTAATTGCCATTGCCCCTCAGCTTTAATGTAAATTTCGTTTTGCACCAAATCGCCATGCTCGCCTTCTCCGCGGAAAAACACGATTTTAACCTTTTCATTTTCAATGGAGGCCGATTCTAATGCTTGTACCTCTTCCTTAGCCCAGTCAGGAAAAGCAGCGCTTGGCAGAAAGGCAAACGGATCCTCCGGCTCTGCAAGCTGTTTAAGCTCTTCCAGATCTTCCGGCGGAACCAGATTCAAATCCTTAGTCAAGAAAAAACCTTCGCAGCGGGCAAAATATGCCGATGTATCATGCAGCGTCAATTCATGCATTCCGCTGCCAAGATTGAAGGTTCCGGCTTCTGTCCAGCGGAACCCTTCTTGGCCATGGGTGCCGAATGTCTTATTAACAAGATCACCATCCACCCCTACATGAAACGTGCGAGTACCTGGCTGATTCGTCGCATAATCACGATCCCGAACCCATAGCTTATAGTTGCCTGCGGATTGTATTTTAACTACAGCAACGGCTGGTTCTCCGCCGCTTCCTTCAGACTCGCCAGGTGCCGAGCTTGAGCGCCCAGTCAAATGCTCGCCAGTCAATGTCCAAGAGCCAAAAGACGTGAAATTTCTAGGAATCAAATAATAGTGCTGCTTCTCAGCCTCGCCACCATTGGAGTTTGCCGCAACCCATATTTCTCCCCTCTGAAGCAATAACGGAGATAAAAACAAGACTGCAGCTAACAAAAGCACTACACTTTTTTTCACAATTGATCTCCCCTGTCAAAGATTAAGTCAGGCTTTTTGAAGACCTTGAAACCGCTTGCAAGTTACAAGACGCGTTGCTGTTCTAAATGGCTTACACTGCTGTGTTAAAAGTTTGATGGTTTTTTGTGTCGGTCTCTAAAAGCCTGCATTATTATCCTAGTGATGATTCAGTTTTCATACAACCCTGCTATGTTTACTTTTAGGGTGCCTTAGTTAGCTTATACAAGGATAAACGGCTTCGTATGGCACAACACCCCCTATAATCAACTGCCATAATTACCTAAACATTCCTGTAGGTGCTAAGTTTTAGATTTGGACAAAAAAAGGGGCGCCTCGTATGATAGGGGTGTGACGGGTCGGATGCCCTAAAAACCTATCAGGAGGCGCTTATTATGAAGTTTACTGGAAAAGCTGCAATAAATCAACGGATTGATCGAATTACCAATAATCATGCCGTAGTCGGGATCGATATTGCCAAGGACGTACACGCTGCTCAAATTATAGATTTTCGCGGGCGGGAATTGGCACGTCGTCATCTTAGTTTTACGAACACGCGAGAAGGATTTGAGAAGCTGGTTAAATGGATGCATGAAGTGAGCTCTTCTCATAACAAATCCTCGTTTCTCATCGGTATGGAGCCCACGGGCCATTATTGGCACAACCTTGCAGAATGGCTGCTGGAGCAGAATCTCGAAGTGGTGTTAGTGAACCCAGTGACCACGCATCGTAACAAGGAAAACCGCGATAATAGCCCATCGAAGAACGATCCGAAAGATGCGCTTGTGATCGCTGACGTGGTCAGTCGCGGCTACTACACCGACTATGCACCGCAAGCGCCTGTATTTGAGCGAATTAAAGTTGTCATGAGCTCGCGCGAATATTGGTCTAAGCAATCCATCAGTCTAGGCAACCGCATTGTGCGTTGGATTGATCTGTACTTCCCAGAGTTTCGAAGTATTTTTACCGAATGGGATGGTGTTCGTTCTCTGGCCACATTAAAGGCCTTTGCATTGCCTGATGATTTGCAGCAACTGGACGTGGATAGCGTACTAGAAGGTTGGCGTGAACAAGGGATGCAGCGCCCGGGTGGTTCTAGTGGTAGAGCAATAGCAGCTAAGCTTCTAGCAGTTGCGGCATGTAGTATAGGAAAGTCGGGCACCAGTGATGCCGCGCGTCAAGACATCCTGCGACTGCTACAATTTTATGAAGAGACGCAACGCGTACTGAGCGAGATGCAACTAGAGGTTGAAGCCCTCTTGGAGCAAGTCCCTTTCATTGAACAACTCCGTAGTGTGCACGGTCTAGGCACGATTACGCTGGCCTGTCTGCTGGGTTGTGCCGGCGATCT
>NZ_JBOZWO010000065.1:0-18423 GCF_050864975.1 Paenibacillus sp. GXUN7292
TCGTTCTTCTACAGTCCTTACGTTCTGCCGCCTTATCTGATTTCTACATCATTGAAATCCTGCGAATGAGTGAGCATTCGTGAGAAAAACCCTTAAATACGAGGGACGGTTGCCATAGAGGCTATTTCGATTATTTCAGACCATTTGAAAATGTAATGGTTGTCATGAGCGCTATTGTACCCTTTCTCGAGCAAAATCAGTGCTTTTTGGGAAATTAAGCGCAATAGCAATCGTTAGAAAATTTAAAACATCATTTTTGCACGAATAGCGTTTGTGGCAACTCTTAGAATTTCATCATTGCTCAGTATGCTCTGCAGCGAAGTAAGTCAACTCGACTCCAGTAATGGATCGCCGGTTTCACCAGTTACTTCAACGCTTACCTGCTTACAACCTGTGAAAGTTGAGTTATAAATTCATGTAGATTCAAAAAAGGCACCCCTCAGGTCAATTTCAGACCGTTTGGGGCGCCCTATTTTAATCCAAATACTCTTATTTTAATCTATGAAAACCGATAATACTATAAATGCATTATATAAAGAGCATACATTTCGAATAAATGTATATAAATCCATTCGTAAATAGCCAAGGAGACAAATATGAAATTTAATAAATACTTTGCCAGGCTAGTTTTATCTATTTACTTTGTAATCTTTGTCATTCCTATTATTGTCTTAATAATAACTATAATTCCTGATGAAATACCAAACAGCAATATAATATTAGAACATGAATCGGACGAGAGCAAGGATAATCCAATATTTACAGATATTAAAATTACGAATATTAATCCGATTAATGGAATAGCAACAATTAATATCGATATAGAAAGTCCTTTAAACAAAAATTTCACAAGCATGGCTATACTTTCTAATGCTTATTATAATATTTTATCAGAAAAACACAGGCCTGCTATTGATAAATTTTTAGATAAACACTTTCCAGACAAAACGAGTGAATACTTAATATCCTTAGAAATAGACCCTCTCACAAACATAGTAAAGAAGATACATAGTTTCACATTAAGCAGGAGAGTATTTACTATGCCTGAGACCGCTCCTATAGTGGACCGCAAATATAACTCAATAAATGATATTAATTTAGAATTCCAAGGTCAGAGTAAGTATTATCCCTTTGATACATACAAAGGTACTATCGTTATTAACTTTGATCCTTCCAGTAACTACACTTCAAAGTATTATACAGACATTCAGTTCAGAAACTTGGATAGAAACTTTATTCTGGCAGCAAACCCAAAGGATCTTCGCAGGTCAATACCCGAACTAAACGAATATGAATTTCAGAATTATGTGGACGTGTATTTAAAAAGGGATAACTTCACCAGATATTATCTTCCAGCATGCATTTTTTTATTGTATTTAACAATTATAGTTTTCACATTATTAATCAGCTTTTCAAAAAAATCTGAGTTAATTTTAATGTGTGTAGCCGTATTAAGTTTAGCACTTGTCATAAGATCTTTCACAACTCCTAATAATATCCCTATCTTCTGTATTTTTGACTATATCCATATGTCTTTTTTCCTGGCTATTTTTATCATTATGCTGTTCAAAGGATTTAAAATACAAAACAACTGATCTATCAAGGATAAACGGCTCCGTCGTCCTTTGGAAAAAATCATGCCTAAGCTATTTTAGCCTAGGCATGAAATCTGGAAAACGAGGGATATTAACACCTTACATATTTGCGTTTGAACCCAATCTGGCCTTTATCTACAGCCTTTTGGATATTTTCAGACGCTTGCAGGAACTTGCTTTTCTTAGTATCCTTGTTGACTTCTACTGGTCCTACTGCCTTTGCGGTCTCGACTGCCTTTTCATGGAGCGGCGTATAGGATACAGCCACTGTGTACATAAAATTGCTCATCGCGTATTTCGTACGCTCAGGAGAATCGTGAATTGTATTTTTCACCATTTCAAGCATAGCTTCCAGTTTGCTTTCAGAAAATTCATGATCCGGACGATTGCCCAACAGCCAGCAATAACAGCTCCAGCCCCCTGACATTCGCAGCTCTTCACCGCTAGCGATCCATTTATCCGCAACTTCCTGCGCAATATCCGTTTCTGCCAGAGTTACTGCAACCACATAATCAGACAGCATATAAAAATAAGCCCCATCCATCCAACGTTCGAAATCGGCTTCAGTCATAATATCTGGGTCTGCAATAACGCCAGCAAAGTACATGGCATCGTAGTTCCCCGTCGCATACAGCTGTTCAGCCAAAGACTGATCTTTTTTTATTTTTTTGGCAATTGGCTTCATTTGGCCTGTTGCTGCGCCAAAAAGCGGCTCGTGCGCACCATTGGACATGTAGATTTTTTTAGTTCGTTCTTTTCCTATTGCTTCAAGTTCCTGCATGACCGCTTCTAAATTCATGTGCAACACTTCCTTTTTTAACATCATTCTATCAAAAATTCGGCCCTCTCGCTTTATATGAGCTTTTTGACAGCATGCACTCTCTCCGCAAATACATCCATTGCCATAGTTGTTATAGAATCTGCCGTGCGGATTAGTGAAAAATTCCGTTCAATCCGGATCTCATTTAGAGGAATTTCTACAAGATCTTTAGATTCCAGTTCCCTCTGGACGACAAAACGGGATAGAATTGCGAGGCCAAGGCCAGCCGCAACCGCTTCTTTAACGCCTTGACTGCTATTGAAAATATACGATCGCTTAACTTTAAGAGCCGCTTGCTGAATAAACTGGTCGCTAAACGCTCGCGTGCCCGAACCGCTTTCACGCTGCACCCATACTTGATCATGAAGAAATTCAGTCTCCATGCTGTTTATTAAGGACAAGGGATGTCCGGCAGCAGCTACGATAATCAGCTCATCCTTCATAAAGGTTGTTACCGACAGATCAGATAGCGCCACATTCCCTTCAACAAGACCGATATCCAGCTTATTTTCCTGGATAGCTTGTATGATTTCTTCCGAATTTCCTATCGTTAAGCTTATCTCAACTTGAGGATACTGCTCTGCAAATTCAGCAATCATTCGCGGCAAAATATATTCCCCGATCGTAAAGCTCGCCCCAATTAAAAGTGAACCGGTTACGGTATCATGCAGTCTGTGAATATCTTGCTTCGCTGCCTCGTAAGAGGACAGAATTTCCTTTGCCCGCTTATATAGAAGCTCCCCTGCTTCAGTCAGCTTAACCTGCTTGGGAGATCGATGCATCAGCTTTGTCCCGAATTCATTCTCTAAATTGCGAATATGTAAACTGACACCCGGCTGCGATAAATTTAACATTTCTGCCGCCCGGGAGAAATTACTCTGTTCTGCTACCGTGACAAAAACCCGAAGGGTTTCAACGATCATGGAACCGCCTCGCTTTCTCCATTATTTTGTCCTCTTTTTATTTAATCATAAGTTTTTCTCATGATACAGATAGCAAATTGGTATTTCCCTTCTTCTTTTGAAGTCCCTATAGTGAAGGCATAAGACGTTAAACGGCTTCGCCGTCCTTTGACAGCAGCCGATGAAATATAAAATTTTGTAACCATATAGGGAGTGAACATCATGACTCAGGCACAGGGTATGCCGCTAAATAAGAAAAGGGGATTTGACTTTACCCAAGGAATCGCTTTGACATTAGGAATTGCTGTGACGGCTAAGATTTTGGCGAGTTTTCCATTCCTTAGCATCATGGGCCAGCTTGTGATCGCCATTCTGTTAGGTATTGCCTGGAGAGCGGTAATCGGCGTGCCCGAAAAGGCAATGACGGGCGTTTCCTTCTCCAGCAAAAAGCTGCTGCGCTATGGCATTATTCTGCTGGGGATGCGATTAAATCTCGCAGATATTGTCCATGCGGGTCCGAAGGTACTGGCAATAGCGATTATTAATATTACGTTTACGATCTTAGTCGTGTACGGACTTACTAAGCTTTTTAAGGTAGACAAGCGGCTGGGCATGCTGACTGCATGCGGCACGGCAATTTGCGGAGCAGCAGCTGTCGTTGCCATCTCGCCCCAGATAAAGGCCAGTGACGATGAAACAGCAATCGGTGCAGCAACCGTAGCGATTCTCGGTACGATTTTCACATTGCTTTATACCGTGTTATATCCAGTTCTAGGTTTGACGGCTGCAGGCTATGGTATTTTCTCAGGAGCCACTCTGCATGAGGTCGCTCATGTCGTTGCTGCAGCAGCGCCAGGCGGAAATGAGGCGGTTGATCTGGCCGTTATTGTGAAGCTGACGCGTGTGGCACTGCTTGTACCGGTCGCCATTCTGATCGGTATTTGGATGAACCGGGCTGAGCGCAAGGAAGACAATCATACAGAAAAAACAAGCTGGAAATCCATTCCGATACCGTGGTTTATTCTAGGATTTCTAATCATGAGCGGCGTCAACACACTGGGCATTTTTTCAGCCGACATCGTTAATCTGGTTGTACTTGCAGCCTATTTGCTGATTGCGATGGCTATGGCCGGGCTCGGTCTTAATGTCGATATCCAAACCTTTCGCCGATTGGGGATGAAGTCTTTCGCAGCCGGTCTGATCGGTTCTGTGTTACTGTCGATTTTGGGATTTACGCTCGTAAAGCTGTTTGGGTTAAATTAAGGATGAACGGCTACGCCGTCCTTTGGGACAGGCGCGTTTACCGATGAAATATAGAAACAGGAATAAAGCGAAGACGAGCGAAAGCTTCAACTCATTAAGAAGAGCGCCGATACCTTGAGGTACGGCGCTTTCTCGTTCCGCATGCCGTTCATGCAAGCGGTCATGATTACTATTTACTGCACTAGCAACTTGGCTATTCTCACTTTGATGACCAAGATTCCAGCAACTGGTTTGCCAAGGATTCCAGCGTCTGCTTCGCTTCCTCCGTCACATATCTCTGCATCGACCGATTATTCAAGTGCTTAAGGAAGTCTTCCAGATGTTTAGCTGCCTGTGAATGCCGTCCACCCGACAAATGTTGTTCCACCTGATTCAGCCGATTCGTCAATTGCTTAACAAGCGGTCCGCTCACATCGCCAGAGCTGACGTACGCTTGCAACTGATTGCTCAACGTATCTACATCGGGTGTTGAAATCGGCGAGTTGGTCACTGTAATCATGCTTGTCGCCTGGTAACCACTATCATCTGTTGTTACTGTAATTATAGCTGTACCTTGAGCAATCGCCGTAACAACCCCATTCTCATCCACTGTAGCTACATATGGATTTGAACTGCTCCACGTCACGCTCTTGTACGTCGCATCGGCAGGTTCCACGGTTGCGATAAGCTGGACGGTAGAGCTTTCGTAATTGATATACAACTGCACACTGGTCTTGTCCAGACTCACGCCGGTGACTTGATGCGGCGGTTGGTAGCCTGCAACAGTCAGCTCTACATGAGAACTCGCTTTATGAGTATCCGTCGCGGAATATCGGACCCAATACGTGCCAGGCGCCAAATTCGCAATGGTATCGCCCTCTACGCCAGACCACACGCTCCCATTATCGGAAGACCATTCCATGGTGGCGTTCACGCCGGTGATCCGACCGTCATTGGCACCTTCGGCTGTTTCATCGACTGTCCCAAGCCCCTCAGGCGCAACCTTCGCTCCTCCGATAACCATGACTTTGAAATCGTCGTAATCAATTGAGGCGTTGGCGTAACCGTCGACGCCAAAGAGCTGTCCAGTCAGCTTATCACCACCTGTATGACGGAAGGCGTAGTTCTCAGCTATCGGAGTAGGATCATCGTTTAAATAGACGGTATACGTTTTGGCATCCCAGTTGGCTTCCATCCTGAACTTATACCATGTACCATTGTAATCAAAGTCTTTGACTTTATGCTTGGTAGATCCAGCCTGCACGATTATTTTCCCCAGATCAAAAGCCGTGACCATAGAATAATTGTCAGTTCCGCTGTCGTTTCTCACCATAGCGCCATTCGCGTACTGGAAGCTGCTGTTCAATCTGGCGCGATATTCGATGATGATGCGCTGATCTCCTGTAGCCGTCACCTCATCCAGATAAGGAAGAAACAAGTTAGCTTTGCCCGGAGTAGCAGCGGTGGTCAATCGAAGGAATTTATTCCCATCTTCCTCTAACACAGTGGCGGTAGCACCATTTGTCAGCTCTCTGACCATAATCCCGAAAGGAAACTTGCCCGTCTCATCGCCGGAGAAATCCCGGTAAGCGTTGTAGAACACGCCATCCTGCGTACTGTTGAGCGAACCTAACAAAGCGGCTTCTACTTCGGCAAGTGAAGTTCGCATCTGGTTAAATTGCTGTTCCGTCAGATTGCCATCTGCAGACAACGCCTCTGCCTGAACCAGCGCAGCCAAGAGAGTATTGTACGCGGTAAGACTATAAGTACCGAGGCTTTCGCCCAGAGGGTATGAGAAACTGTCCAGCCTACTGCGAATTTCATTCACAAGAACATCAAGACCCCAGTCTGGAACAACTTCTACGGAAGCGATTGCAGGAAAATCCTCGCCATTCAGAGTCAATATGACTGGTATCTGTACGATGCCAAGCGAGTTGAAATGGATACCTTCCAGCTTCCAGCTGATCCCAGCTGTGATCTCCTCCCCATTATAGGTGACGTTAACAACGCCGGGCAGTCTAGGTGTCACTCCCGAAGGGGTCTTGACTTGAGAAACAATCTGCGGAACCTGAGATGGTTCAGGTGTTACCGTCAAGTTGGATGCGGCTTCCTTGCCGCCGTATACGGCTTTAATCACCGTATCCCCCAGTTTAGCGTCATATACCTGACCGGTGCTCGTAACCTTAGCCACGTCGGGGTTGCTGCTAAAGTACTCGACGCCAGCATCAGCCGTCACATCCTGTTCCTCATAGGTGTTGTAACGTGCCGTTACCTGCAGTTGTCCTGTCAGTCCGCTCGTTAGGACGTTGTTCAATCCGCTAATCGCAACAGACTGCACGGATCTCGGTTCAGCAGCAACAATAACCGCTGCTGTAGCCATTTGCCCGTTATAGGTTGCGGTTATCGTGGCACTGCCCGCCTTAAGTCCCTTGATAACAATTCCCTCAATAGTTTCTTCAACAATGGCGACCTCGGTATTGGAGGAACTGAAGGAAACACCGCTGCCTACAAGAGAATGGGTCGTACCTGCGACCGTATACACGGGCAAGCTGCGACTCTCACCCAATCCCAGCGTGTACCCCGGAGAATCAAATAATAGTTCTGATCCTACTTCAAGCTTGAACAGATCGATACTGTCCATTTCGACAAGACCGACGCCGCCCGAGAAGCGGATCGTATTGTCACCTTGTTCAAGATAGATTTTCGCTGTAGAGATTCCCCAACGATTCCAGCCAGAATAGACGATGTTCAGTTTAGCTCCGGAACTGCCGTTGACCGACATGATTTGGGAAGCATCCCCCCCGCTCGATGAACCATTGGCATTGCGAACGGACATCATATAAAATCCTGCAGCCGGCACGTTGACCGTAAACTGGATATGATCACTGTCATTTTGGATATTAGCGATCTTCATCCCGCCCGATGCGCTGCCTTCCCGCCGTACAGCAGGGCCGATTTCACTAGCGGGATCTTTCCTCAGCACGGCAGTTTCCGCCTCATAGCGTTGACGTACCGGCTCTCCTGAAGGTTTCGCAATCGGTATGTTCGGGTCGACGGGTTCACCCAAGTTCGGTGTTCCGTCTGCGTTCCAAGTAAATTTCTGTGCGCGAACATTGCGGGTCCACCCTGATCCCGGCCAGCGGGCGGCATGATAGATAATCCAGTCCTCGCTGCCGTCGGGCGAGGTAACCAGACTATGGTGGCCCGGACCATAAACGCCGTTGGCGCTAGAGAAAATCGGCTCGGCATGCTTTATCCAAGACTCGGGATCCATTAGATCAGCGCCAATATCGACCGTGATCAACCCTAGGGAATAACTGTCTGTCCAGCTTCCGTTGGCGGAATAGACCAGGTTGATGATGTCGCCCTTTATCGTGACTTGCGGTCCTTCATTGATCCTGCCCGGGGACGATTCCCAATCATATTCAGGCGTCGAAAGCAATACCCGTTCCGAGCTGATAGTCCATGGATTGTTCATCTTCGCAATATATAAATTTTGAAAACTTCCGTCCATATCCTCCCAACCTGACCAGAGGAAATAGTGTTCATCATTTACAGTTAGCACAGTTCCGTCGATCGCCCAGCGGTCGCTGGAATCGGTAATTTTACCTTTAAACTCCCAAGTTCCGGTCATCGGATTCTCATTGGCGTTCTCCAGCACAAACATACGATGGTTCGCATTGGTCCCGTTATCGGCCGCGAAGTAAATATACCATTTGTAAGCGCCATCGGTATCTTTGAGATAATGCATCTCCGGCGCCCAGATATTAGAGCTGTACATGGTATCCTTAACTGGTGACCAGGTCAGCCTCCTCTCGCCCGCTTCAATGCCGCTGATGGTCTTCGCTCTGCGGATCATAACGCCGCTGGCGTTGGCAAAGGCGTTGTAGTAATAGCCGTCCGTGTGCTTGTACACCCAAGGGTCGGCGCCTACCTGCATAATAACATTGTAGAAATTAGACACTTCCGATCCCCCTTCGGCCGAAGCCAGCATCGAAACTGGCGAATCCGGCATGGATTCTGCTGCCGCAACTGCTCCAATTCCTTGCGGCAGCATCAATAACACTACAAGGCAAAATAAAAGATGTCTGAAATAATTTTTGAACATTTACAATCCTCCCCGTACTAAAATAGATTTAGAATCAAAAAAAGTCACGGGCCAACCATCTGCTTGCGGTACTCTTTGGGGGAGACTCCCACTATCCTGTTGAACATATGCGTAAAATAATTGGAGTCGTTGAAGCCGGTTGCCTCGGATATTTCGAATATTTTCATATCTGTGCTTTTCAATAGAAGCTTGGCTTTCTGTACGCGCAGCTTCTGAATATAGCCGATTACACCTTCTCCAGTTTCCTTTTTAAACAGATTACTGAAGTAGCTGGGGTTGAGATGGACATGAGCCGCCACCTCAGCCAAGCCGCATACCCCCATGTATGATTCTTCAATAAACCGGATCGCCTGCTTGACCGGATTATCCTTCTTGCTGGCAAGCCAGGTGTTGTGAGACTGCAGAAATTCATCGATGTATCCCTGTAGCCATGCCGCAATATCCTCCGACGTCGCACATTTGTAGACAAAATCCCACTCTATGGAACGCACGGTCATTTGCCATTCGGGAAACTGAACCTGCACCAGCCGGAGAATGGCAGCAGCCAGCAGCAGCGCTTCGATCTTGGCGGCTTGAGGGGGCAACTGGCTGATCCGAACGGCTTGATCCTGCAGTTCCTGGCCCAGGCGGCTGTTATCCTCTGACATAAGCCAGGTTATAATTTCCCTCTCCTTCTCGTAAAGCGCTGTCTGGTTGAGCAATGATTCACTGGCAGAACCGTGATCACGATTCCCCTCGCGGCAATACCGTCTGTAGCCCTGGTACAATTCCTCTGTGGTAGCACATAGCCCTTGTTCGCTGCATTCAAGAGTCAGTCCCAAATAACGATGAATCGAATCGGCAAGTATCTGCTCCCATGAGCGGAAAATATCCGATCGGAAAGAACTCCGATCCACCAATAGGGCCCACTCCGATGCGTTCAAGGGAAACAGGCGAAAACTGCCGGGAAACCATTTAATCAAGAGCTCACCAGCAATATTGGTGAAAGCGAACTGCAGAAGCGGTACATCTTGGTCGGAATAATGCTTCTCCGCGGGGAAATAGGTAGGAATACGGAGAACGTGCAGTTCACATTGCTTCATCCGCTTCAGCAGAACCTCCACCTCTTCGCCGCTGCAGGGCATTCCCATAATAGCCGAGCGTAGCTCATTGTCTTCAAGTTGGCTTCTCCAGCCTTCCAACGAAAGCTGAGACTGGCTTTCTTTAATCAACTGCACATAAATCCGATCAAGTACGCTTAATATATCCGTTTCCACACAAGGCTTAGTGATAAAGTCCTGCACTCCGAACTTGACGGCGGACTGGGCATACGAAAAATCCTTGAATCCGGTTACAATTACAATCTTCGTCAGCCAGCCGCGATTTCTGATTTCTTCTGTCAGTTGCAGGCCATCTATATGGGGCATCCGAATATCGGTCAGCAAGAGATCCGGGACACTTTTCTCCATCATGAACAAGGCGTCTCGACCATTAGTCGCTTCCCCTGTCACTACCCACTCGGCGGATCGCTTCCCCGCCAGCTTCAGCAGTCCCTTACGGAAGTTAGGTTGATCTTCTGCAATAAACAGCTTACCCTTCATCTACTCCCCTCCTCATGACTCCCCAGTGTTCCGAATTTAATAGGAAGCGTCATGTGAATAATAGTTCCGTTTCCTTTACTGCTAGTAATTTCTACTCCATATGCGGATCCGTATACCAGCTGAATGCGCCGAAGCACACTTTTGTACCCGATCCCCAGTTTATTGCCGTCCTGCAGCACAGCCTCCGCCTCTGTCAAGGTTCTCAGGGTTTCTTTATCCATACCGCATCCGTTATCAGCCACCTCGATATGCAGTGCCTCATCTAATAGAAACGCTTTGATCCGCAGCACCCGGTCTTCTTCCATATCACGGAAAGCGTGTACAAAAACATTCTCCACCACCGGCAGCAAAAGGGATCGCATCATCCGCAGATTCAGCAGAGACTCCTCAGCTTGAATAATAGTCTCAATCTCGCCGGTAAATAATTCTGTTTGGATTTTGATGTAATTGCGGATCTGATTCAGCTCTTCGCCAAGAGTCGTATCAGTCTGGACAGATTTAAGGGAATACTTCAACATCTCCGAGATGGCGTGGATCAGAAGCGCCGTCTCCTCCTGGTCATTGCTGTACAGCTTCCAATACAGCTCATTGAACAGGTTGTGCAGATAATGAGGGTTCAGCTGTGCCTGGATGGCCTTCAGCTCCGATTCCGTCTGGCTGATCTGAGCCAAATATACTTTGTTGATCAATTCGCTCACTTGCTCCGCCATGCTGTTGAAGCTATCTCCGATGTATCCCAGCTCGTCGCCGGAATTCACCCTAACACGAACTGTGAAATCACCGGAACGCAACTTACGTAAACCTTGCATCAGATGGGCTAGAGGAGTCAGAAGCGTCCGGGTGGAAATCGTAATAAGCAATGCACTAAGCAGAATTATGCCGATTCCAGCGAATACCAATATTCGGATGATGTCTTTATTTCTCCGCTGTATCTCCTGCAAGGAAGCTCCTCCGTATAGGGTAAAGCCAGCCGGTATCAACTCGTGACGGACAAACAGATAAGTGATGCCATCCATTTCGACATGTTGGGGATAATTTTCCTTTGCCAGTTGCAAGAGTTGCTCCGTCTCGCTCTGGTCAGTATTGGAGTAGAGCATACCGCCCATAGGCTCCAACAGCAATAACTTGCCGCTGCCGTTCTCCATAAGATCCCGCAGCACCTTGGATACCAGACTTTCCTCTATCACCATCACCATAGTGCCGTACGGTTTCAGCTTCTCATTAAGCATCCTTCTGGCAGCAACCAGAACTGTTCTGCGTCCGTTCGGATCAATGGTGCTGATCGCCTCAACCCGGCTCCAAACTATATTCCCTCTATGGGGCTCAAGTTTTTCCATTATTCTGGTCAAGTCATCCGTTCCCGGCTCTCCCGATGCACCAGTTTTGGAGAGAACCATCATTTCCCCCTTCTCATTGTAGAGAAAAACGGAACTGATGGACGGCGCATCCACCAGCAGCATATTCAACTGTTCTTCCACGTATTTACGGTTCTTGAATTGAGTGTAGGAATCGTTTTCATAAACAATGTTCTCTCTGAGAAACAGTTCAATGTACGGATTTAGGCTAATGGATAGGGATACCCGGTTGATTTCCTGGAAGGACATTTCTAGTCTAGCCAATGCCTGTTCGTTGGCGATGGAGAATTGCTTACTAATTTCGTCCTCCATTAATTGGATATTTGATTGATAAACCATCCAACCTGCCATGGCAAAGGTAAGCGTTACCATACACGAGAGCAATACGATCAGCTTGATCTTAAAGCTGCCCTTTATTTTTCCGGCTATATTCCCCAGACAGCTTTTCGGACGCAGTCGGCTCTCCCCCTTGAATTTCATATTATATTTATATTATTTTAAAGCCTCATACAAGGCAATAAGCGCAAGGGACTGTCCGTATGCCATCGGCATGATCGTAATGTTTTTATAATGATCTCTATCCATTCCCATGCCGGTTCCAGCCGACACATTCAGCACGGTTCCATCCTCGCTAATATTTTGACAAACCGCCTTAATAGCCTTGTTTGCAACAGCCTGATAGGAGGAATCCAGAATACCGACTTTCATGCCTTTGAGGATACCCGCGCCAATTGCAGCCGACCCGGATACCTCTTCATAGCTGGTGGGGTCGTGCAGTACACTGTGCCAGAGACCAGAAGCTGCTTGAAGCGGAACCAGTGCATTGACCTGCGCCTTGTACGTATCAATCAGAAATTCCCGGACACCCGGATTAATCGTATCCTGGCAAGTTTCCAGATAATCGACGAGGCCGTAGGTGAACCAGGAATTGCCGCGACACCAGAAGATGCTGCCGAAATTATCGTTACGCTCGAAACTCCAGCCGTGGAAGAACAATCCGCTATGTTTGTCGAACAAGTACTTGATATGAAGCAGAATCTGATGAACTGCTTCTTGTTCCCATTCCGGTCGATTGAACTTGCGCCCGGCTTGGTTCAGAAACAGAACCGCCATAAAGAGCGTATCAATCCATAACTGCCCATTGTGCAAGTGAACTCCATCCCGATGGCCAATGGCAGTGACTGTATGCTGGAAGCCACCTTCTTTCGTTTTGGGCAGCTCATGTATGAGCCAGTTCGCGTGATCTAGGCATAACTGTTCCAGTTGGTTGGATGGCTCCAGCTGATCCAGAAGCAGAACCAAAGCCAGATAGGGGGCTGTCGTATTAATGTTTTTTGACGGCAGACCAACCTCCAGATTGCGGGAATACCATCCCTGAAAAAACTCCATATAACGGCGATCACTGTAATATTCTTGCAGCTTGTACAGACCATAAAGACCGACACCCTGAGGCCAGTCCCATTCTTCTATTCCGAAATCTCGTTGGACAATCCCTTTTCTTGTATCGGCTTGATCCACGGTTTTATCCTTTTCATAATCGCTGCCGCCCAGATTCATAAGCCTGTCCACTACCCGCGAGATTTTTTGAAGCAGTATTTCATTTGTCACGATTCATCTACTCCTTCTCCTATACAACGTTTCGAAGGCGAACCTAGCTCGACCTTTACCGAACTAGGTTCGCATTATCCTATATTCCAGATCCCGCACCCCTTACTAATGCTGGGAGCGGACCAACTCCAAAATATCTTTACCTAGGAAAGCTATCTCCTTGTTTTCTTTATACCAAGTGTTCATAAATTCCTCAATCTGCTTGCCGCCGCCTTTCTCCCAGGCAGCTTTCGCATCTGCAACCGCTTGCTCAGCGGTATATTGAGCCCCGCCAATAATGCCTTTGGCATAGATGTCCTGGATTTCTTTGTCGATATTGGTATTGATCACTACCAACTCGCTCGGCAGAGAAGGCATATGCTCATAGTGACTTAACGCAGGATACTGAGCCTCGGGATTAAGCAGAAACTCGTCTGCTTTCTTCAACATCTCCAGACCGGCCTTCTGGTCAGGATCGCTCACGTCGAACGCAGTGGTGGAAATCAGAAGCGGATTCTCGGGGATCGAGTAGAACATGGAATAGTCCATGGCCCAATCCAGTTCCTTGGCGTTCTTCTCAGGATCAATAACCTTCGGAAAACCGTCCTCGCCTTTATTCCAATGCTCTCCCTCAATTCCTTTTTTCAGAATCAGAGCGTTCTCCGGCTCGATGATGAAGTTAATATATTCCATAGCAGCCTTGGGGTCTTTGGCCGCAGCATTGATCACCGTGGTCATTTGAACCGGATTAACCACATGATGAACGAATTGCCCCATGGGAGACTTGGGCTGCTCCATCGGCGCTATCTCCGCCTCTGGAACAACCTTGCGGAGCGTTTGAATGTCCGTTACCGTATTCTCAAACCAGTTAGTGATAGCAGGGGGAAGGAACACGCCTATTTTACCGTTCAAATAATCCTGCTTGGCTTTAGCTCCGTTCTTGTCCGCGAGGTAATCCTTATCGATAAGCCCTTCTTCAAATAATGTCTTCTTAAATTTAAGGGACTCCAGAGTGTTATCCCAAGTTCTAATAATTTTATCATCATCGGAGATTTTCCACCCATACGAGCCAAACATCGAATCCACCATGCCACCCGAGGTGTAGCTCATATTGGTTCCATATGTATCCTTCTTCCCATTACCGTCAGGATCCTGCTCGACGAATGCTTTCAGAACAACAAGCAATTCGTCGGTGGTTTTGGGCACCTCCAGATTCAGCTTTTTCAGCCAATCCATGCGGATAAAGGCTACACTCTGCAGATGAGGCTCATTAATTTTACCGATTTCGTAAAGCTTGCCGTCCGGCTTAGTGCCTACTTTGCGAAGCTGGGGGTACTTTTCCAACAACTTCTGGTATTCAGGCGCATATTGCAAATAATCGTCCAGAGGCAACAATTGCTTCTGCTGATACAGGGAATTCCGAAATCCCGTATCATAATCATTGACAATATCCGGCGCACTGCCCGATGCGAACATCACATTCAGCTTCCTAACCGCCTCTGCCCGGGCCACCGGCACATACTTGGCCGTAACAGGAGAATGCTCATTGATCCACTTGGTCCAACGGTTGTCCTCAACCGTTCCCTCCGCTGCGGGAATATTTCCCCTGTCATAGTTGGAAACGGTAATTGTAGCTTTTCTTTCGCTCTTCCCCTTTGTCCCTTTTTCCGCTTGGCTGCAACCGACTACCCCTGCTGCCATAACCGCGGACAGCCCTAGTGCCAACGCGAACTTCACTCTTGATGTGAATGTTTGTCCAGACATGTGGAATCCCCCTCAATTTATATTGAATTTCTTTGTTGCCGCTAACCCTTAATAGAGCCAAGCATAATGCCTTTGACAAAATATTTTTGCAGGAACGGGTATACCACCAGCATGGGCACGACCATCACCACAACCCCTACCGCTTTCAGTTTTTCGGATACCATTTCCTGCTGCTGCATCATATCCATGGCCGCCATGTTGAAGTTCCCCTGAATTTGCAGCATCCCCTGAACGACAACAGTTAGATTCTGCAAACTCGTCTTATTAATGTAAAGAATGACGCTCATAAACATGTTCCAGTAGCCAACCCCGTAGAATAACGTCAGCGTAGCCAGCATAGGAAGAGACAAGGGGAGTATAATGCGCATGAGCAGTCGAACCTCGCCGCAGCCATCAATCTGGGCGGATTCGGCCACTTCTCCCGGAACGCTCTCAAAATAGCTTTTCATAATCAACATATTATAGGTGCTGATTAGCCCGCCAAGCCAAAGGGACCAATAAGTATTGATTAAATGCAGGCTATTCATGACCAGATATGTCGGAATCATGCCTCCGCCGAAGAGCATGGTGAATAATGCAGCCATTGTGATCGGCTTGCGGGCGTAGAGGTAACGTCGGGATAAAGGATAGGCCGTCAGCACCGTGGCCAACATGCTCAAGATCGTTCCCCCCAAGGTAATGATCACGCTGTTGATAAAGGAGCGCAAGGCTGGTGTATTCTCGAAAAAATAATTGTAAACGGTGAAATCAAGTCCCACCGGCCAGAACAAGACCTGCCCCAGATCAACCGCATGCCCCGAGCTTACGGACAGCGCAACCAGATGTAAAAAAGGCAAGATGCAGGTGAGCGATATGATAATCAAAATGATGTGAATAAAGGTTACAAAAAATTTACCACCTATGGATTCCCTCAAGCGTAGCCTCCTTTCTTCAGAATAATCCCTGATCGAATTTACGGGCCAATGCATTGGCCGACAGCACTAGCACCAGTCCAACAAAAGACTCAAACAACCCCATGGCTGTGGTCAGACTAAATTGAGCCTGCTGCAGCCCCACCTTGTACACATAGGTGCTGATGACCTCCGCCTTCTCCAATACAGTAGGATTTTGTAAATTGTAAACCTGATCGAATCCTACCTCCATCAGACGACCCACTCCAAGAATCAGCAGGAGAATAATCGTAGGGCGGATGCCCGGCAGAGTGATATGCCAAATCTGTCTCAGCTTCCCTGCTCCATCCATCCCCGCAGATTCGTACAGACTGGGGTCAATGCTGGAGAGAGCGGCGAGATAAATAATAGCGCTGAAGCCCATCTCCTTCCACATGCCGGAGCCGATGAAGATGGCAATCCATGAGTCCGCGCGGTACAGGAAAGGCACCGGCTCCCCTCCCCATTGACCTAGCAGCTTGTTAACGGTACCGCCTTCGATAGAGAACAGGGTCAGGACAATGCCTGCAACGATAACCCAAGACAAAAAATGAGGCAAATAAATAACAGTTTGAATCCAGCGCTTTAGCCAAGTCTTCCGCACCTCATTCAAGGCAATGGCAATAATAATCGGCGCAGGAAACCCGAAGACCAGATTCAGAACGCTTAAGTTAAGGGTATTCCAAATGATCTGCAGTGTAACGTTAGACTGAAATAAAATCTCAAAATATTTCCAACCCACCCACGGACTTGACCATATGCCATCGTGAAAATTGTAGTTCTTGAAGGCAATCACAAGACCGCCCATAGGCGCATAACGGAATATCAGATAATAAAGCACCCCTGGTATAAGCATGGCAAACAACGGAATATTCTGCCGAAACCGCTTTGTCTGGTAGAAAGCCTCTTTGGCTGCAGGCGCTCGATCTGTTCCCATGACAGCAGGCGTTGTTTTCATGGCTCCCCCTCTTTCTTACTGAATATTTTTCGAAGACGTGACATTTATAATATACTGCGGTTCACCCGCCCCAGCCTTAAAAATCTTTAGCTCTTTCTGTGCGTTTTTTGTTTATCAACAACTGTTTTGCAAACAGGATATCCGTGTAAAGATAAGTGTCGCCTGGCAAAGCTGACTGCTCCTTGTTACAAAAATATTGATTCAATACAAAAAAGTAATCTATAATTATTAGAACAAGGATAACAGCACAATTAATAGGATGGCAGGTGAAGGCAATGTTGCAAGTAGGAATGAACGAGCCGGAAAAGCTTGTAAAGGTGGCCCATGCCTTATCGACAAGAGCGCGAGTGGACATACTCCGGCTGCTCAATGCCAGGAGCATGAATGTCATTGAAATTGCTGAAGCGTTGTCTTTGCCGGTTTCCACAGTGGCTAACAATGTGAAAATACTCGAAGCAGCGGAGCTTATTTATACAGAGCTGCTCCCGGCTGTACGCGGAGCAATGAAGGTATGCACACGCAGCTATGATGATGTTCATATGATTCTTAATACGACGTTTCGCGGCTCTCAGGACGGGAAGCAGGTATACGAAATTGATATGCCGATCGGCCAGTACAGCTACTGTGAAGTGTATCCGACCTGCGGGATGGCAAGCGCTGAGGCGATGATTATACAAGAGGACGAGCCGGCCAGCTTCTATCATCCGAATCATATTGGCGCGGGTATTATCTGGTTCCGCAAAGGTTACGTTGAATATTTGCTGCCGCTTGAAATTCCACAAGGCTCAAAGGTTGATTCTATAGAGTTTTCGATGGAAATATGCTCGGAGGCTCCTAATTTTGATCATGACTGGCCTTCGGATATTTCTGTGTGGGTTAACGGCGTGGAAATCGGCATGTGGACGAGCCCTGGCGATTTCGGCGATCGCAAAGGCAGGCTTAATTCAAACTGGTGGGCGCAACAGACTACGACGCAATACGGTCTTTTAAAAACTTGGCGGGTTGATGCTGAACGGACGACGCTTGATATGAAAAAGGTGTCGGATGTAACGCTTGCGGATTTGAAGCTGGAGCAAAGGCCAAGCGTCAGATTGCGCATTGGCGTTAAAGCCGATGCCCTGCATAAAGGCGGAATTAATCTGTTTGGCCGATCCTTTGGCGATTATGAGCAGGATATTGTCATGAAGGTGCATTACACAGCTGCCGAACTATAAAAAAATGAAGTGATTCGAGCATTAGTTGCAATTAGTTTGTAACTAATGCTCTTTTTTATTTAATTGTTACAATAAAATGATTTTAAACCGTTGACAACCCTGCTTTATATTACTATAATCGAACAAAAGATACAAAATATTTGTAATAAAACAAATAAGTCGTTTTTGTATCTCGGCATAGACCAACTAAAACAACAACAAAAGGTAAGGTGAGCTGCAATGGCATTGAAGGATCACTATCGCAAGGACTATCCGCGTCCACAATATGTGCGCAAGGCTTGGCTTGATTTGAACGGCGCTTGGGATTTTGCATTTGATGATGATAATAAAGGGGAAAGTGAAGGCTGGCAGGCTGGCTTTGTGCCTGCG
>NZ_JBOZWO010000066.1:0-16572 GCF_050864975.1 Paenibacillus sp. GXUN7292
AGTACGAATCATGATAAAAGCACGCATCATGATGTTAGAGGGTAGATGATGTGCTTAAGTTGTGCTCCCCATTTACGTTTGATTAATATTGCAGTTACCCTCCTCAAACAAACTAAATGGGTTTCCTCAGGCTGTTGAAAAAGTAGTTTGGAAACTCTAACGAATCCTAGTAGCGTTATTACACCGAAAAAGCTGGTTTTGAAAATGTAACGAATCGTAGCGTGCTTATTCGTTATAAACGCTGCCCAAATGACCTTTTGTTCACAGATAGCGTCTCTGTGATGCATTAGAATTTCAAAAGAGGCATTTTATGCGAAATAGCGTATTCAGGATTCGTTAAAAAATGAAAGCATCCCGAGTTCCGCTCTAGGTTCCCCATATAATGTGCTAACGGATCCTAGAAGCGCTACTTGGCCCAAAACAGCCTTTTTAAAAATCTAACGAATCTCAGCAGCCTTATTGAGGGGAAAAGGTGCTCCAAACGGTGATAATTTCACAAATAGCGCTGTGTGGATGCGTTACAATTTCAAAAGGGTCATTGATGAGGATATAGCGCTTCACAGCTTCGTTATAATTTGAGACGGCTGTGAGATCGTTTGCGCTATAATGAATCTAGCTATATTAAATAGTAGGATGCTTCAAAAGATTGCAAGCGAAGGACACCTTCTTTCGGCTGCTTGCGAAAATAAAACGCCAGAAGCAGTCGAGGAACGATTAGCCAGGCATGCCAGGAAACCAAGCTGATCATATACGAGGCGGGTATCCATGGATACAATAGCGCGATTGCGCATAGCCCGACCCAGAACAAGTGGCGGTGTACGCGCCGAAATAAGGTCAAGGATATATCATTGGCTGGCTTAAAGCCGATCCAGGGCGGATTGATTCTCCATATCCATTTGCGGTCAGTTGCTTCCTCAACCCGAATAAAGGTAATAAGCAAAATGACAATATGGAATAGCTGTATAGCCGCAAAGCCGGCAAACCAGGCTACCAGACCTTGAATGCCATAAGCCATCAGCTGGAATCCAAGAAATATAGCAATAATAATAAAATGGCTTTGTATGAGCTCGCGTTTTATAACTAATCTTTTCGTCAGTCTATATTGATAAACAGTTGCATGCTGCTGATCAGATAGCTGTTGTCGCATAAATATCGCCCTTCCTGATAGTAAATCTAATCAATATATCGGCCAAATCGCCAATTTTCATAATATTTTTATAGGTAAATAAGCACCCAAAGCAAGGTATACGCATACGATAAATAAATATTTGAAATAGGCTATGAAAACAGTATAAAAAGATAGAATAAGTGACATACTAGTTATACTATTATTGTTGTGAAGGTGGCGATTAGTGTGCACAATAATGTTGAATTTCAGCCTCATTGTATTATTTGCGGTTGCCAAAAGGAAAAAGAAGAAGGCATTTATATCGTATCAGAGTTCATATGTAAATCATGTGAGATGGAAATGGTCCAAACCGACGTAATGGATGAAAAATATCCTTATTTTATAAATAGAATGAAACAAATTTTAATTAAAAAAAATGCATGAGCAGCGATCAAATGCGCTGTTCTTTTTTTATCTCCTTCTTATCTCTTTATAGGAACGCTGCAGACATAATGGTATGATGAAGGAAGCAGCAAAAGCGGTTTTGAAAGGAATGCACAAAGATGACATTATTGAACGCGCCACTATATAAAAAACTAAAAGAACATGCAGCCGCAAAGCCTGTCAGCTTTCATGTACCTGGCCACCGGAATGGCGAAGCGTTAGCTGAGCTTACGGTCGAGACAGACTATTTGCTGGAAGCTCTTCAAACCGTAATGAAGCTAGATGTTACTGAGTTAAGCAGCACGGATGATTTGCATGATCCTCAAGGAGCTATTAGGGAGGCACAGCAATTAGCCGCCAAAACATTCGGCGCTGAGCATACTTTTTTTTTAGTGGGCGGAAGTACTTCGGGCAATTTGGCCATACTACTATCAGTGTGTGATTACGATGACATTGTTATTGTTCAGCGCAATGTACATAAATCAATTATTAATGGATTAAAGCTCGCAGGAGCCAAAGCAGTGTTCGTATCACCGCAAATAGATGAACAGACCGGATTGGCAACGATCCCCTCTGTTGAAGCGATTTCGCAAGCATTGGAGGCTTATCCCACAGCTAAGGCAGTATTTCTGACCAACCCGAATTATTATGGAATTGGCTTTAAGCTTAACCAATGGGCAAATGCTGTGCATGCCTACAATATTCCACTGCTGATTGACGAAGCGCATGGCGCGCATTACAGCCGCCATCCAGAGCTGCCCACAAGCGCTTTAGCGGCTGGCGCCGATGCAGTTGTACAGTCTACTCATAAAACGCTGCCTGCTTTAACGATGAGCGCTATGCTTCATATTCAGGGCAATCGATTAAATGTACATAAAATTCAACAAACTTTAGCGATGATTGAAAGCTCCAGCCCATCATTTCCATTATTAGTTTCCCTAGATATTTCCCGAGCAATGATTGATCAAGCCGGGCAGCAGCTGCTAGAGCAAAGTATTCGTACAGCTAATGAGCTGAGAAGCTGGCTGCAGCAAAGGAATGGAGCTATACAAGCGGTTCAGCTTGATTGCCATAATAAAATAGAGCAGTTATCAAATAAATCGGATTGTAAACAGACAGATCCTCTGCGCGTTTTATTATACGACCGGACCTATGCCAACAGCGGATTCGAGCTTCAGATAATGCTGGAGGAAAATAATTGCTGGATTGAAATGTCCGATGCGAAGTACTGCGTTTTAATAGTAAGTATTGGTATGGGAATAGATTCTATAGACCCCTTGAAGCAGGCTATTACTATTATAGAAGAAAAAATTGCATGCCAGGTCAGCCAGCATACAATGAATAGAAGTAAGCAAGCAGAGCAATTACAGAATGAAGGAAGCTGGGAGCTGACGATTAGCAAGCCGGTTGTATTTAGACGTTCATTGAACACTGCACAAGTTGTAATATCAATTACACTTGAGGATGCGGAAGGCTTTGAAGCTGCAGAGCAGATTATTCCTTATCCGCCAGGTATTCCGTTACTATATGAGGGTGAAAAATGGACAAGAAGCTTAATTCATCAAGTGAGCCGCTTGGCTAAAGCAGGTGCAAGATTTCAAAACGCGTCTGATGCGGAAATGAAAACGGTCTTGGTATATGAGAAAGGTCCTGGTGTATGAGAAAGTTTAGTGAGGCAGTCATGAATAAAAATGTATAGTTTTGGTTTAATCGACAGATTATTATTCTTTGTTAAAGGTTATGCCTATTTTCGACATTGTTTGTACTGTAAGCCTTTGTTAAAATATAAGAAATTATAACTTATTATAAATCAATTTTATGATTGGGTTTTTCAACAGTCTGAATATGATATTATGGTTGGGAGCTATCCGATTGAATAGAGGACTATTTATTACATTTGAAGGCGGAGAAGGTTCAGGAAAGTCGACACTGATTGAAGCGCTTGCGAATACATTAATAAGCAAAGGGCGGTCCGTAGTGACGACCAGAGAGCCCGGCGGAATACCTATAGCCGAAAAAATCCGCGAAGTTATTTTAGACCGCAGCCATACGAGTATGGATGCAAGAACAGAAGCGCTGTTGTATGCAGCAGCGAGAAGACAGCATTTGGTGGAGAAAGTGATACCAGCGATAGAGGCGGGCTCGATTGTGCTTTGCGATCGTTTTATAGACAGCAGCCTTGCTTATCAGGGATATGCTCGCGGCCTGGGCATGGATGAGGTATGGGCGATTAATCTTTTCGCCATTCAGGAAAGGATGCCGGATCTTACTTTGTTTCTGGATCTAGAACCATCGGCCGGTCTTGCAAGAATTGCAAAGGCAGCTGAGCGTGAAGTGAATCGCCTTGATTTGGAGAAGCTAGAATTCCACGAAAGGGTTCGCACAGGTTATGAGATGCTTCTTGAGCGTCATCCCAATCGTATTGAAAGAATCAATGCTGACCAAACTAGAGATAAGGTGTTTTCTCAGGTTTTATCGATAATCGAAGCACGTTTAGCAGGAATTGCTTGATCCTGTGTCAAACTTTATAAGGATGAATAATATGTACTAAGCAAGCTTGCTCGTCCACTTAGATGGTCGGCAAAGCTGGTCAGCTATGGCTATACGAAAGAGGGCATTCCGTATCCTATTCTATTAGATTCAAGGAGGAATGAAACATGAAATTAGTTATTGCGATTATACAAGACAAGGATAGCAATCGTTTGTCGAATGCGCTTGTGCGCGAAGGCTTCAGAGCAACGAAGCTAGCTAGTACAGGCGGTTTCTTAAGAGCAGGCAATACAACTTTTATGATCGGTATAGAGGATGAGCGCGTACATGAGGTGTTTAATGTGATCAGCTCAAATTGTAAAGTGAGAGATCAATTGGTTACGCCAATTTCTCCTATGGGCGGTTCTACAGACTCCTATATTCCTTTTCCTGTGGAGGTTCAGGTTGGAGGGGCTGCGGTTTTCGTTGTTCCGGTTGAACGCTTCGAACATTTCTGATTGGGTGTGACTAAATAATGAGAGTCGATCAAGGATGGCGTCCATTAGGGCAGAATCGGACGGCTAATGACTCCGCAACAAGGCCTGTTCAACCGACTAGCTTCGCCGATGTAATGGTACAAAGAGATGCAGAGCGCACGCATGAGCAGCTTCAGCAGAAGCTGCAGGATATTCATCGCCAGGGGGAACGCCTGGCTAGAATAATGTCGGTGCGAGAGCTGAAATTGTATCAGCAGATGGTAAAGCAATTTTTGGAGGATACGATCAGGCGTGGTGTCGGTCTCAAAGAAGTTAGAGGCTTCGATCGACGCGGCAGAGTTAAACGCTATAAGCTTCTTGAACAGATTGATGAAACATTGGTTTCTATGGCGGAGGAATTGCTGGATAGCGAGGAAGGCAAGCTCGAGCTGCTGAACAAGATAGGTGAAATCCGCGGCTTGTTAATTAATTTTTTGTTTTAAACGCGCCTACCCTGGGACGGCGGACCCGTTTATCCTTGCGATTGGCTGCAACGAAAGAAAGGTATGACTTAAATGAGCCTGGAACAGTTATCTGGACAATGGAAGGCGTATCGGATTTTAAAAAATGCGCTGCGAAGCGGTAAAATTTCACATGCCTATTTGTTTAATGGACCTTCTGGAACAGGGAGAATGGCCATGGCGCAAGCCTTTGCGCAGGCGTTATTTTGCACAGCGGACGGCTATGATGCTTGCGGAGAATGCCTGGAATGTCGTAAGTTTATAAATGGAAATCAACAGGATGTTACTCGCATTGCTCCTGACGGGCAATCGATCAAGATTGACCAAATAAGGGAGCTGCAGCGCGATTTATCTTATCGCAATCAGGATAGCAGACGTAAAGTATACATGATTGAACGAGCAGAGACAATGACTTTGCAGGCTGCCAATAGCCTGCTAAAGTTTTTGGAAGAGCCTATTTCCCCTATTACAGCAATATTAATCACCGACAATGGACAAGCCGTACTCCCAACTATTCGCTCACGGACCCAATGGGTGCCTTTTGTGCCGATGAACCCGGAACAGATGCTTCAAATCTTAACCGGCGAAGGATATTCGGCGGTGCTGGCAAGAGCAGCGGTGCAGTTATCATCAGGCTTAGATGGCGCGCGACAAATTCTTGAACAGAATCAGTTTGCAGAAATCAGAAGCCTAGTGATACAATTAGGTAAGGAGAGTTTGACCCGATTCACCGCGGCGATGATCACTGCCCAACAACAACTTTTCAAAACAGAGCTTATTCATCACATAGAGCTGTTGTTATCGTTATTGGTAGTTTGGTTTAAAGATTTGGTACAGTTCCAGGCCAGCAGGCAGGGCAATATCGTTTTTATAGATCAGTTAGAATGGATAGGAAATCATGCATTTGAACGCTCTACAGCGGGCTATATCGGCTGTATAGAGCATGTACTTGAAGCAAGCAAACGAATACATGCCAATGTATCTCCTCAGCTTGCATTTGAGCAACTTTTGGTAAAATTACAGGAGGGCTAGTCCTTGTATAATGTCATCGGTGTCCGCTTTAAAAAGGCGGGCAAGATCTATTACTTTGATCCGGTCGATCATCCCGTGGACAAAGATCAGCATGTTATTGTTGAAACTGCACGTGGAATCGAATATGGTAAAGTGGTGGTTGGACAGAAGCAAGTCGGTGAATCGGATGTCGTCCTCCCGCTCAAGAAAGTAATACGCATAGCAAACGATGCTGATGCTCAGCTTGTTGAAGAGAACAGAATGGCTGCTAAAAACGCGTTTCATACTTGTCTTGAGAAGATTAAAGGCCATCAGCTTCGCATGAAGCTTGTTGATGTCGAATTTACATTTGACCGCAACAAAATTATATTTTACTTTACTGCTGAAGGCAGAGTAGATTTTCGCGAACTGGTTAAAGATTTAGCAAGCGTATTTCGTACACGCATTGAGCTGCGTCAAATCGGCGTGCGGGATGAAGCGAAAATGCTGGGCGGAATCGGGCCTTGTGGAAGAATACTGTGCTGCTCTTCATGGCTGGGCGATTTTGAACCGGTATCGATTAAGATGGCCAAGGATCAAAATTTATCGCTTAATCCAACCAAAATTTCTGGGTTATGCGGCCGGTTGATGTGCTGTTTGAAGTACGAGCATGACAACTACGAAAGCGTAAAAGAAGAGCTTCCAAGTGTAGGCAAGCATGTTATTACCTCACTGGGAGAAGGCAAGGTTACTGGTATTAATGCAACTGCAAAAACCGTCTATGTGCAGCTGTTTGATGTGCCAGGCAAGCCTAAAGAAATGTCATTAGACGATGTTGTACTCAAGTAGACAATAGTATGACTGACTTGCGGAGATATCTCCGCATTAGAAACTCTGGGGTGGGAACTTGGAGAAGAATGATGTTTTTTCACAAATGGATGAAATGCAAAATCGGTTAGGTACTTTTCATGCAGAGCTTGGTACGCTTAAGCGTAAAGTAAAAGAGCTGCTTGAAGAGAACAAGCGGCTTAGTATTGAGAATAATCAGCTGCGTCAAGTGCTGAAGCGAGAGCGCCATGCTCCTGCCTTACAGCAGGATGTAACTGAGCAGACTCCAGCTGAGCAGCTGCAGGCTAGCGGGCAAGCAAGTCAGCATCATGATATGCCAACTTCTGCGGTTGGCGAGGGCTATGATAATTTGACGCGCTTGTATCACGAAGGGTTCCATATATGCAATGTATATTATGGACATTTGCGAACAGAAGGAGATTGCCTGTTCTGCCTTTCCTTCCTAAATAAATAGTGGAATCAAAGTAGACAAGCCGTCCTTTATGCAGAGGACGGCATTGTTTTGTTTTACAATATAAGCAGGAATGAATATAAAGGAGAGGCTAATGCTTGACTGAACATGTATTATTGCAGGAATACGAACGAATAGATGACTTGATGACACCGTCTGAGCTGAAAATCATTCAAAGCAGAGACGTATTTAGCTTTTCATTAGATGCTGTATTATTATCCCGTTTTGCCTCGATTCCGCCTAAAGGGCGTATCGCTGATTTATGCACGGGCAATGGGGTTATACCTATATTATTATCTGATCGCACAAAGGCCGCGATTGATGCGGTGGAAATTCAGCCAAGGCTGGCCGATATGGCAAAACGAAGCGTTGAAATGAATAATTTGGCTGGCCAAATCAACGTTATTGAGCATGATCTGCGCACATTCCCCAAAACAGCCGGCAATGGCGTATATGATGCGGTTACTGTTAATCCGCCTTATATGACACTGGCTTCTGGCGAGGCTAATACTAACGAGCATTACGCAATCGCCAGGCATGAGATTTTTTGTACGATTGATGATGTTGCGCAGGCTTGCTCTCGTATAGTAAGGCCTGGGGGTAAAGTATCGATGGTGCATAGGCCATCTCGGCTGCTTGATATAATAGAAGCATTGAGACGATGGAGGCTGGAGCCTAAGCGCATTCAGTTTGTGCATCCAAATAGAAGTACAGAAGCCAATATGGTGCTTATTGAAGCGATGCGTGATGGGAAGCCTGATATTAAGCTGTTGCCGCCAATAATGGTTTACGATGATAAAGGAGTACAAATTGTATGAATAGACAAAAAAGCTTTATCCATACTGCAGGCACTGACACAAAAGGCATTCTGTATCTTGTAGGTACGCCTATTGGCAACCTGGAAGACATGACGATGCGCGCCATAAGGATATTAAAGGAAGTAGAGCTGATAGCTGCTGAGGATACGAGACAGACTCGCAAGCTGCTTGCTCATTTTGACATACACACTCGTCTGGTAAGCTATCACGAGCATAATAAACTCGACAGCGGTCCAGAGCTTATAAAATTATTGCAAGAAGGCCAATCGATAGCTCTGGTCAGCGACGCAGGCTTGCCTGCTATTTCCGATCCGGGCGCTGATTTGGTTAAAGAGGCGGTAGAGCAGCAAATTGCCGTCGTGCCTATTCCAGGAGCTAATGCTGCTTTGTCTGCATTAATTGTTTCCGGCTTGTCTACCGAGCAATTTATGTTCGCAGGTTTTCCGCCGCGTGTCCGTAAAGCCAGAAATAGCTGGCTGGAGGAGCTGAGAGGGGTTAAAGCGACATTAATTATGTACGAATCGCCGCATCGTATAAAAAAGACCTGCCAAGCGATGCTGGACAGCTTGGGAAATAGGCAAATTGCAATTGTAAGGGAGCTGACTAAGCGGCATGAAGAGGTGCTGCGCGGCACGCTGCTTGAAAGTATGGAATGGTTTGAGGCAAATGATCCGCTTGGGGAATATTGTCTTGTTATTGAAGGCGCATCTGAGCAAGAGGCAAAGGAGCTGCAGCAAGCGGAGCAATGGTGGAAAGAGTTGGATATCGAATCGCATGTTGCTCATTACGAAAAGACGATGAGCCGCAAGGAGGCAATTAAACAGACTGCGCTCGATCGTGGTGTCCCAAAACGAGATGTATATAATGAAGTAATACGTTCGTAAGTTATTTGAGAATGTTGTATTTCTACAAAAAAAAGGACCTTCCTGGCCGGGTTCTAGCGCAGGAAGGCATCAAGGAGTATAAAAAGGTTAGAATTAATATAGTTGATATTTTGATTATAACCTATTTCTTTTATTTTGTCACAGGAGAAGGCATTTCCTCTAAACAAATATGACAAACTATTTTTCCTTTAAAGTAAGATACGTTCTCAGCATTGCCGCAGAAGATACATGCAGGCTCGTATTTTTTCAACATAATACGTTCGCCATCTACATAAATCTCAAGAGCATCCTTCTCGCCAATACCTAGGGTACGGCGCAATTCAATTGGAATAACTACACGGCCAAGCTCATCTACTTTACGTACGATACCAGTAGATTTCATCATAAATGTATCAGTCCTCTCTTTAAATGAAAAACGGCACAATTCGACATTGTTAAACAATGTTTTAAGTATATAATACCAACTCTTCCCAAAACAGTCAACCTAATTCATTGGAGGAAAACCCATAAACATAGGTGTTTAGACAGAAATAGGAACTATAAACACAAGATATAGGATACAATAAATTATCCGATATGGAAACTATTTTACGACACTTTTCGACAAAATACAATCGGTTTGTGTCGAATATATGAACGTGAAGGAGATGGGAAATATGCAAGCACAGCTGTCGGAAGAAAAAGTTTTTAAAGACCCGGTACATAATTATATTTATGTTCAGGATGAAACCATTTGGAATTTAATTAATACAAAGGAATTCCAACGCTTGCGCCGTATTCGGCAGTTGGGCACCTCATATTTAACATTCCATGGCGCTGAGCATAGCAGGTTCTCGCATTCACTAGGAGTCTATGAAATAACACGCAAAATTATTTCTAGATTTGAAAGAAATGAGTATGCAGATTGGCCGAAGGAGGAAAGGCTTGTTTCATTATGCGCGGCACTGCTGCACGATGTCGGTCATGGGCCTTTTTCCCATTCGCTTGAGGAAGTATTCGATACAGACCACGAGGAATGGACTTGTGAGATTTTACTTGGTGATACGGAGATAAATAAAGTTTTGCGGCAAGTATCTGATAGCTTCCCGCATGATGTCGCTGCAGTTATCCGCAAGACGTATAAAGAGCCGATTGTAGTCAGCTTGATTTCCAGTCAAATGGATGCCGACCGAATGGATTATTTGCTGCGTGATGCTTATTTTACAGGGGTCAATTATGGGAATTTTGATTTAGAGCGCATATTGCGAGTATTGCGCCCTTATAAAGGGAAAATTGTAGTGAAGGAAAGTGGTATGCATGCAGTAGAGCATTATTTGATGTCTCGCTACCAAATGTACTGGCAGGTTTATTTCCATCCTGTAACGCGCAGCTCGGAAATTATTTTAAGACAAATATTTCGCAGAGCGCAGGAGTTATATCAGCAAGGCTACGTTTTTAATTGGATGATTCCTTCATTAGAGCATTTGATTAGCAATACATTAACGCTTTCCCATTATTTAAAGCTGGATGAAGCGCTCGCGCAGACCGCATTTGTTCAGTGGGCGGAGGAGAAGGATGAGCTGCTCCGCGATCTATGCCGGCGCTTTATGGACCGCAAGCTGTACAAGTATATTGCGATCGAACAATTTAATGAAAACGAACATGCATCTATAATAGAAGAAATGATTTCATTAGGGATGCATCCAAACTATCATATGGAAATTGATTTTCCATATGACAAGCCTTATGATGTTTATCGCCCGGATGGAACAAACGGGAAAAAGAAAGAAAAAACACCAATTTTGCTGTTGGATGATCAGGAGCAAATTAGTGAAATTTCTGTTAAATCTGACATTGTTCGTTCGATCACGGGACTGCGGCAAGGGCAGCACCACCTCTATTATCCAATTGAGGCGCTGCGTGACCGTATGCATGAAATGTCCCCGAAACTTAAGGATTGGTTTAAAATATAACAGCAGTTATTTGTAAAGGAGAAGTTTTTAAATGCCATCATTATTTGACACACACACACATATGGATGCACCTCAATATGACGAGGATCGTCATGAAATGATAAATAGAGCGATTGAAGCGGGCGTGGAATTATTTGTTAATATTGGGTTTAATCGCGAAACAATCCCAACCACTCTGGCTTTGGCAGATCAGTATAAACAAATTTTTGCAGCGATTGGCTGGCATCCGGTAGATAGCATATTTATGCAAGAAGGCGATTTGGAATGGATTGAAGAGTTGACCAAGCATCCCAAAGTAGTGGCAATTGGCGAAATTGGTCTGGATTATCATTGGGATACGTCGCCTAAGGATGTTCAGCAGCGTGTATTTAGAGAACAAATTCGACTGGCCAAAAAATTGGGCAAGCCGATTGTCATTCACAACAGAGATGCTCATGAAGACATTGTGCGAATTCTTAAAGAAGAAAAGGCGGATGAGGTCGGAGGCGTTATGCACTGCTTCTCAGGCAGTTGGGAAACCGCCAAAAAATGTCTGGATATGAACTTTTACATTTCATTCGGCGGACCGATTACTTTTAAAAATGCAAGGGTGCCGAAAGAGGTGCTTTTTAATACTCCGCAGGATAAAATTTTGATCGAAACCGACTCCCCATATCTTACTCCACATCCATTTCGTGGTAAAAGAAATGAGTCCGGATATGTATCACTGGTCGCACAGTCAGCAGCCGAAATTAAGGGTTTAACAGTGGAGGAAATAGGGGCAATTACGATGGAAAACGGTAAAAAATGTTTCGGCATAGAATAAAAACAAGCGTAAACGAGAGATTTAAAGAGATTATCCACGTAAAAACTAATTTTTGTAGGGGAAATCAATTAATTTTTCCTCAAATAATCTGTTTTTTAATGAAAATCGTCTTTTATCTCGTCTTTACAATTATGCTCGAGTGAGGTTATGATTCATTTCAGAGCTTTACATTTTGTATTGGATTTCCAATATCGCGAGCTTGGTTTACTCTCTAAATCCTTCTCTGATTTATCAGTTTATCGTGATCACATAGAAGAGGTCGGGAAGGCCGTCCACCCGGGACAAAGTTAATGGACTAGACAGCTTGAGCAGAGAATGATCAAATCTGAGCAAATGTCTAAGGAGAGAACAGCGTTATTGGACAGCGTGCAGCATGCACGCCAATATATTATAGTCGCGTCAGTTGTAACATGCGTAAAACTTGGCGGCGGGACTATGAAGGAGGACCGATGAAGTGGGATCAATCCAACTAGATGACACCCATGGGAAACGATCATCCAGAATGTCTTTCGCAATGCGATGGAAGCATGGAAACTTGCGTTTGATTATTTTGAGCGCTGCGATCTCAATCGCTATGACTTTCATGTTTTTGGTGTTGTTGTACGGTACGGCTGTCAAAAGCGTATCCGTAGTAGTTAATGGACAAGAGACTATTGTGCAAACAAAACAATGGGTCCTGCAACGCCTACTGGATGAACAAGCTATTGCAATTGGGCCTTATGACAAGGTATCCGTTCCTTTAAATTCATCAATCAAGGACGGAGATCGTATTGAGGTGACTCATGCGATACCGGTTGTAGTAAAAGCTGATGGCAAGACATTAACAGTGCACACGACAGAGAAGACTGTACAAGGTGCGATTAAGGAACTAAATCTATCCGTTCGTGATGATGATAAAATAACTCCAGCATTGGATTCTGCTATTGATAACAAAACAGCAGTGACCATTGTACGTGTCGATACAAAGCTGACTTCAGAGGAACGAGCCGTTCCATTCTCTATCGTGAAGAAAGAAGACCCTAATCTTGAGATTGGCAAGGAGAAAGTTGTCCAAACCGGCAAGGAAGGCGTCATCGTGGAAAAGATCGAAGAGAAGTATGAGGATGGCGTTTTAATTTCTAACAAAATGGTTAGCGAGGTAGTTGAACAGAAAGCCGTTGACCATGTTGTAGCGGTTGGAACAAAGAAGCCGGAGCCTAAGGTGACGGTTCTGAGCAATTCCAGCCCAAGTGTAACGTCTGTGACAAAAGGCGGCGCTACCTTCAACGCTAAAAAAGTGTTGAAGAATGTTACGCTGACTGCCTATCATGCCGGCGTCGAGTCAACAGGCAAGGATGAAAGCCATCCGCAGTATGGGCTTACCGCTTCAGGCACAAAGGTGACCGAAGGAAGAACGATTGCAGTCGATCCTAGCGTGATACCTATGGGCTGGTGGGTTTATATCGAAGGAATCGGGTTCCGCCGTGCTGAAGACAAAGGCGGAGCGATTAAAGGCAACAAAATTGACGTTTATTTCGAGAGCAGCAAGGCTGTCAATAAATTTGGCCGAAAGAAAGGCTACACGGTTTATGTTATTGGACCGAAGAAGCCTGCTTCCAGCTAATCTCTGAATGAACAATGAAATATTGCCATCATTAATTTCATATGTCATCATAGGAAGGGGCGCTGCCTCTTCTTTTTTTAATTATATTGAAGTTTAAGGAATACAATAAAGGCATGCGAGTCGAAAGGGAAGGAATGATCTTAGTGATTAAGGAGATCATTGTAGTAGAGGGAAAAGACGATACAGCGGCTATTAAGCGGGCTGTTGAAGCAGATACAATTGAAACAAACGGCTCTGCAATCGGCGAGGACGTATTAAGGAGAATCAAGCTTGCCAATGAGAGGCGCGGAATTATAATCTTTACAGACCCTGATCATGCGGGAGAGCGCATCCGCAAAATTGTTGCGCAGCACGCGCCAGGATGCAAGCATGCGTTTCTGCCGCAGGAGCTTACCACTCATAAGGGAGATATAGGCATTGAGAATGCCAGCCCGGAATCGATCCGTCAGGCGCTGTCAGAGCTGCGTACGGAGTCTGAGCAGACACAAGGGGAAGTGACCTGGGACGATCTCATGGAAGCCAGGCTCATTGTTGATGCCAATGCTTCTGCACGCCGCCTGGAAATGGGCAAGCTGCTTGGCATCGGTTATGCTAACGGCAAGCAGTTTTATAAACGCTGCACAAGCTTTCAAATTACAAAAGCAGAATTTGAAAATGCACTTCGTATTATGGAACAAAAATTGGAGGAGTAGCAATTGAGTGAGCAAGCATATAAAGGGAATCAGCCATCACATGCAGGAGATGTGGCTACTCCTAAGCGTACGAAAGAAATTATTGCAAAATACGGATTTTCATTCAAAAAGAGCCTGGGACAAAATTTTTTAATTGATCAAAATATTCTTAATAAAATTGTGGCGGCAGCACAGCTTGACGCAAGCAAAGCAGCTCTAGAGATTGGCCCGGGGATAGGAGCCCTGACACAGCGTCTGGCGGCTTCAGCAGCCACTGTAACGGCCGTAGAGATTGATAACCGCTTAATTCCGATATTGAATGATATTTTTGCGGATAATGATCATGTCTCGATCGTACATGGCGATGTATTGAAGCTTGACCTGCAGAATCTGTTCAAAGAGAAATTTTCACCTGATCAGAAAGTTAGCGTCGTGGCTAATCTGCCCTATTATGTGACAACACCTATTTTGATGAAGCTGCTTGAAGAGCGCTTACCCCTGGAGCATATCGTGGTTATGATCCAGAAGGAAGTAGCTGACCGTATGGCTGCAAGTCCGGGCGGGAAGGAGTATGGAAGCTTGAGCGTGGCGGTACAGTATTACTGCAAGCCGGAGCTTGTATGTATCGTTCCGCATACCGTATTTATTCCGCAACCCAATGTAGACTCAGCTGTTATAAAGCTTACACTGCGTGATAAGCCTGCAGTTGATGTTCCGAACGAAGAGCATTATTTTAAAGTTGTTCAAGCTTGCTTTGCGCAGAGACGCAAAACATTGGCCAACAACCTTACAGCATTTGTAGGCAAGGAAAAGCGCGAGGAGCTGCTTACACTGCTTGCAGAGCTTGAGATCGATCCGACTCGCCGCGGCGAGACGCTATCGCTTGAAGAATTTGCGCGCATAAGCCGCAGTTTTTTAGAACGAGGCTGGTAAAAATTTCGTATCACCAATCGACATGTCCTTCCATAGGATAGACGAAGAGGTGATTTACCTATGAGGCAAGGAGACTTAGTCGTCCGCAAATCGTATGGCGGTGACGTATTATTTCGTGTGGAAGCCATCCGACCAAAAGCTGATCAAGCTTTGCTGAAGGGCACCGACTATCGTCTAGTGGCAGACTCCCCTATCGAGGATCTAACGATTGTAGATGATCCTAATTCCATGAAGGCAACGCAAGAAGTTCGTATAAAAGTGAACGAATCCATTAAAAAAATTCATACCTACCGCAAAAAGCATACACCTGGCTTAGAACATTTTGCGCGGCTGACACAGCCAGCACAGAGCTCTCCCTATTTTGAGGTGCCGGGCAAGGTGCTCCATCTTGACGGAGACGGAAACTATCTCAAAAAAAGCATGGAGCTATATAAAACCATGAACGTACCGGCATATGGCATTCACGCCCAGGAAGCTCAAATGGCTGATATTTTATTTCGCGTGCTGCCGGAAGTAAAGCCTGATATTGTTGTAATAACTGGGCATGACGGTTTGATCAAACATAGATCAGGAACGGACCATTACAGCCTTTCCAGCTACAAAAATTCTCAGAATTTTGTAAATGCTGTTCGAGTAGCGAGGCAGTATGAGAAAAATCGCGATGGTCTTGTCGTTATAGCTGGGGCATGCCAATCGCATTTTGAAGCGCTAATGCACATAGGCTCGAATTTTGCCAGCTCTCCAGGTCGAATATTAATACATGCATTAGACCCTGTTTACATTGCTATTAAAGCCAGCCTCACCTCTATACGCGATTCGATTAATTTGAAGGAAGTTATTGAAGGAACTATAAGCGGAATAGACGGTGTGGGTGGAATTGAAACTTTGGGAAAATATCGTGTAGGGCTTCCTAGAACGAATACAATGTAAGCATTGTATTCGTTTTTTTTAATATAGAAAGTATAAGTTTTTCACCTTATACCTATTCCTATATTTCACCGAGAAACGGCACATCCTTAGCCAAGGACGCGCAGCGTTTCTTCTTGTATTACGCTTGTCCAAAGTTAAGAAATAATTGGTTATCTTTGTTTAAAAAAATTTTCTAATGGATTTTTACTAATTTGACCGTTGACAAGAGAAATGAACCACTGTTATAATATTTTGTTAAATTTGACAAGCCCGCTTTTTTTGGTTATAATAATCAAAGAAAGAGGTGGTAGTGGTCAATGGCTAAAAACGTGCTATTGGATATTAAACGCAGTTTGGAAGCTCATGTGGGCTCCAAAATCCGTCTCAGAGCAAATGGTGGTCGTCGCAAAACAGTTGAGCGTACCGGTACATTGGAAGAGACCTACCCATCTGTTTTTATTGTTAAGCTAGATGAGGAGCAAAATGCATTTAAACGTGTCTCCTACAGTTACGCGGATATTCTTACCGAATCGGTGGAAGTAACCGTATGTAATGATGAGGGACAGGTACGTATTGCTTATCTTCAACCATAAAGTAATTTTAGATGAATAATAGCCTTAAGTTGGCTTACTGGCGCAGACCTTGGTCTGCGCTTTTTTTTTTGTTTAGGAAATTATGCATCAGTTAAT
>NZ_JBOZWO010000067.1:0-15461 GCF_050864975.1 Paenibacillus sp. GXUN7292
GCTTGGGCGCGTCCGCTCTTCTCCCAATTACGAGGCGTAGCTCTATCGCACCGGGTGGTCCGCTGGCACTTCGAATAACAGCTTGCTGCCGGTAAGGAAGGCGGCACCGATCTCGTAGCCAGTAAACGTGATGGAGGTTGGCCAATGCTCACATACATATACCGCCGCTTCGGGATGCATCTCGAAGTTCCATTCTTTGCCTTCTGGAAAGGCGCCGCCCATAACGACCAGATGCTTTGCTTTGCGGGCAACAAGCTCTGCGCCACTATGCGGCGAGCTTTCATCGCTTTTGGAGAGAAGCAGATGCAAGAGCTTTGCGTATTGCACGGCCTGATATCAGCAAAGCTAGCTTAGAATGTTCTTTTACTGAAATGAAAGAACCGATGTCAAAAATGAGGTTTGATTTACATGAGAAGGGAAGCTTTTATAGTGAAGAATTTATGAATGTTTCCTCATATGACACATGTGGAGTGTTGTTAACTTTTAGTACGGAACGATAATTATATCGGAGATGTATTAGCGGAAACAGTAAAGAGGGGGGGACCCCCTCTTTTTTGTTGACTTAACATAATGTAATACGAGGTTATGTTTTGTGCAATCAGTCAGGGCAGAGTACCACTTAAAGGCATTTGCATTTGGTTCTTTTTCAGGTGGCGGTGTAGTACACCGGGGCATTTCACTTCTCTTGAAGGTGTATTAATTTATCTTACCAATAGAAAGGGGAGTTACCCTTTCACGCTGCCCACTATAATGCCTTTCAGAAAATATTTTTGCATAAAGGGATAAACAATCAGAATTGGGAAGGCAGCCACGAAAATTTGAGCAGAATGAACCGTTCTGTCCGATACTAATAGCATCGCTTCTGCTTCCTGAACAGATGAGAAGCGTAAATCCTTTTTAATGATCAGAGACTGCAAAAAAGTTTGCAGCGGATATTTGTCTGTGCTATTCATAAATATTAAGCCGTCGAACCAGTTGTTCCAATGTCCTACAATTGTAAATAAGGTAACAGTAACAAGTACAGGCAGTGACAACGGTAAAAAGAGCGACCATAATATTTTGAGCTGTCCCGCACCGTCGATCGTAGCTGACTCCTCAATCTCCTTCGGCAATCCCCGAAAGAAGTGCATGACCAGAATGACACTCGTAACAGGAACAGCACCTGGCAGTATTAGCGCCCAGATCGTATCGATCAGTCCTGTTGATTTCACCACCATGTAGAAAGGAATCAAACCAGCTCCAAAAAAGCCGACAAATACAAAATACCAGGCTACTATTGTTCTGCCAAGAAACACGTGATTGTCTTTGGAAAGCGGGTAAGCAGTCAATACAATTAATACGAAATTAATGGCTGTCCCAAGCAATACACGCTTTAGGGAAATGCCGAACGCCGTAAGAAACGGTTTTTGTGTAAATACATATTCATACGAAGCGAGCGTAAATTGTACAGGCCATAACAGAACTTTTCCGCTTGCCGCTGCGCTGGATGAGCTTAGTGAGATCGACAGAATATGAACAATGGGAAACAGACAAAGTAGAGAAGTGAAAAATAAAAATACGAGATTCGCCCTGCGAAACAATATACTTTTCCAATCTAAAGTTTTATTCAAATTAACCACCACTCTTTTTTAAAAAATCCGATAATTTGCAAATCGATAAGCAAGAAAATATGCAACAGTTGTAAGTACAAGGCTTACAATCGATTTAAATAACCCTACTGCTGCTGCGAGCCCATATTGTGCCTGCTCTAACCCAATACGATAGACAAGTGTGTCGATAACATCTCCACTTTCATAAACAAGTGGATTATATAAGTTGAAAATTTGCTCAAAACCGGCATTCAATATATTACCAAGACTCAAGGTGCCGATAACGACGATGATTGGAGCCATGCCGGGCAGCGAAATATGCCAGGTTTGTCTCCATCTGTTCGCACCGTCTATATCAGATGCTTCATAAAGAGAAGGATCGATGCTCGTTAGCGCCGCCAAATAAATGATTGTTCCGAAGCCGAATTCCTTCCAGACATCCGATAGAACTAGAATAAAGGGAAACCAGTCATTGCTAGCCAAAAAGAAAATAGGTTCTACTCCGAAAATACCTAAAAATTGGTTAATGATTCCGTTAGAAGGGGAAAGAATATCGGTCAATATACCGGCCAAAATAACCCACGATAAAAAATGCGGTAAATAAACCATCGTTTGGAACGCCCTTTTGACCAACATATTTCGCACCTCATTTAACAAAAGAGCGAATACAATAGGCGTTATAAACCCAACAACCATCTTCATCGATGCGATATATATCGTATTGAAAATAACGCGATAAGTATCCGGCATGGACAATACAAACCTGTAGTTTTCTAGGCCAATCCAAGTAGAATAGAAAAAGCCTTTAGCGGGATTAAACTTTTGGAAAGCCATCGTCAAGCCGGCTAATGGCAAATACCCATATATAAAGACGATTATGATCGCAGGTAATACCATGAGCTGCAGCGGCAGTTGCTGTTTCCATCTCCATCTCGCTCTCTCAAGCATCTAATACCACTTCCTTACTTTATTTGCTCCTGTCAAGAAGAAACACTGCGCGCCCTTTACTAAGGACGTACGGTTTCTTGTAGAAATACAAGAAAGGGGGATACACGAGGGCATCCCCTTTCATAGCTTATTTTGCACTTAGCTTTTCATTTATTTCTTTCGTTATTTCAGCACCGCCTAGCGAGTGCCATTGTTCAACGAATTTGTCAAACTCATCAATAGAAGCGCCATTTGTGATGATTTTAGAGAATACTTCGAATTCTTTCGTAGCCAAGGTCGACCAGCGTCCAGCCATCGTAGGAGTCTGTGGTCCTGTGTAAGCATTCAACAAGTAACCGTCTGCTTGAAAGTATTTATAGAGCATTTGCTGAGTGCCGCCTTCTGTAAACGCCATATGAGCGCCATACTTGGTAACATCACCTGCTGCAAAGGCTAAGGCGTCATTGTATCCGTCCATTTGGCCATTTAGCAGATTGGAAGGATCTTTGGAGCTGATTGCCTTAGGAAGCAATTCACCGGCCCGAATTTGCGTGTCCATGCCATTAACAAAAACTGGATTCATTGTATAGTATGCCTGATGCTTGTCTGTCAGCGTCCCTTCTGTATACCGCTTAGCATCTAATTCCTTATCATTCCTTGTCAGAGCCAATACCCAGCGATTCAATAATTTAATTACGGCTTCCGGATTTTTAGCCTTTTTGGATACGACGTAATACCCGGTAACACCGAGCTCGATAGGATTTAGTGCTGGCTGATTATCTATGGAAGGAAGCGGATACACGCCCCAATCTTGAACGACTTTTCCATCTTTCACTGCACCTGACATAAGGGGATAGGATCCCATCCAAAATGGACCAAATGTCATTCCGGCCTGATTCGACACGATCCGCTCGGCAGCTTTGGCACTGTCTTTTACAATAAACTCTTTATCCAACTGTCCGGCCTTGAACATGTTTTGCAATTGCAGCAATGCGGTTTTTACCTCTGGCTGAATGCCGCCGTACTCAACATCACCGGACGGTTTTTTGATCCATGTGCCTGGATAAGCATGATAGCCGTTAAAGATGCCGAGCAGGGATTGGTCGCCGCCGGTATTAAAGTTTTTTTGTACAGAAATGCCGATCGTATCGTTTTTGTTATTCCCGTCTGGATCCATAGTTGTAAACGCTTCGGCAATTCGTAACACGTCCTCCATCGTTTTCGGCTCCGGCAAGTCTAGTTTTTTCAACCAGTCTTTACGGACGTATAACATTTGTGCATTGACATAAGGCGCATCGGTTTTAGGTATGGCCATCAGCTTTCCATTCGATTTGGCTGAATCGAGCTGCGCTCCACCGTCGGCAGTTAAAAACTTCTTCGTTTCTGGAGTTGCATATTTCTCGTACAATTCGCTTAAATCCATAATCATATCCGATTCGATCAATTGATCCAAATCGGCGCCTGTAACCATCATAAAATCAGGCAGATCATTAGAGGCAATCGTAATTTTTATTTTGGATTCATACTGTGAACTGTCCACAGCCCATTTGTTTTTCAGTTTGATGCCCAAATCTTCTTCATAGGATTTATAGACGCTGTTATTGTCTATATCTTCACCCGGATTAAAGATTAGACTCGGATTAGTGCCCACGACTGTTGAAATTTCAATCGGGGGATCATATTTACCCAGCGGATCGATCTCTCCTTCATTTTCCGGTTGAGGCGTTGCCTTATTTGTCCCCTCCTGCACTTGTCCTGTCTGTTTTTCCCCTGTGGGATTTACACTGTTATTCGCCGTGCTGCAAGCAGACAACATCAGTGTACATACAAGCACTGCTGCCCATAATTTGCTTGTTTTCAACCTGCTCATTCCCCTCTCACACATGTTTGTTTTATACAGGATTAGCGGCTTTTTCCTGTATCTTTATATTAAGGGTGCCGGCTTTTCGCGTTCCAGACACTAGTTTTGACATAGGCGCAACACTTATTTACTTTGGCCGCAAATCAAGAGACTGTCTGTATTCCTGAGGCACCATGTGCATATGGCTCTTGAAAAATCGCGTAAAGGCAAAAGTAGAGTTATAACCTAGCACTGTAGCAATTTCATGCACCTTCAGCACATTCTCGCGCAGAAGTCGAACCGCGGTTTGAATCCGGACTTCTGATATATGATCAGAGAGCACTCTGCCGGTAATTTCTTTGTACAAACGCGATAAATAGGAGGGATTCAGGTTTACCAAATCTGCCAATCGGGTCAGTGAAATATCCCCATACAGGTTAGCTTCGATATAACTGTGGATCTTGAATACGATTGCCTGCGCCTGGTCTGATTGTTCTTCTTTCTTATGCTCGAAAATCCATTCCGCCAGCTTTCTCAAATAGTTGGCTGTCTCTGGCCAGTCTTCCTGTTCAGGCTTTCCGGATAGCCGATCTAGCCGCAACTCTGCTCGTTCATCCACATTTATAGGTAATCCCCGCTGATTAATATACATCAAAAAGATAGACGACAAACCATAATACACAGCTAGCCGCTCTTGGATCGTAGAGGCCTCCTCGGCTAAAACTCGCATAGTCGCATCAAACAGTTCGAAATATTCGTTTTTTTGATTATTATCCAGAAAGTGCGACATAGCGCCTATATGACTGAATGGAATTCCTCTGCCAGCGACAATTCCCGGATCATTCTGAAGTCCGTCTAGTTCGAATTCGGGACCGGGGTCAGTTAATAGCATTCCGCTGCGCAATCCGAGCCCCCAGCTCATCGTGGTTTTCATTTGCTGAAATCGGTCAGCGGCATGCAGCCAAGGAGTTGGCGTCTTGCTTAGCATAAAAGATACCGTAAGCTGCAGTTTATCTTTGAAGGAAGCTTGGATCGATTCGAGCGTACCATGAAGAAACTGAAACGTGCGCTGTGTTGCTTCAGCAATTTCCGGATGATCAGCCTGATGGTCATCAAGCGGCTGAATAAACCATATTATTTTCGATTGTTCGAAGGGGATGTGAATTAATCGAACCATGGAGGATAAATACTCATGGACAATATTATGAATCGCATAGAGCAGCAGGGCTTTGTCCGAAGGTGTCGTTGCCTGTTTCCAGCTGTCGATTCGGCCGATCAGCAGGAACACGGGGCTCGTTACGGATAATGGAATACCCATATCTTCAAAAGCCGATTTCAGTGAGCCAGCCGACATCGTTTTGCCTTGTGCGAGCTCCCATAAATACTCCTTTTGCAAAGCGGGCAGAGAAGCCCGCAGCTGCTGCTGGGTCCGATCAATTAAATGATCGATCGCTGTTTCTTCTTTCATCGCGGCAATAGCCTTCTCAACGGAATGAATAATCGCCGGATCACCTTCGGTCTTGAGCAAGTAATCAAATCCTCCGCTCGCGATTGCCTCTTGAACATAATTGAAATCATTGTAGCTTGTAAGAAAGATCACTTTACATCTAGGCCATTGTTTGCGAATTTGTCCAAGCATGTCCAACCCAGTCATTTCCGGCATTTTAATATCGGTCAGAACGAGGTCGATTTTTGTTCTTTTTAATATTTTCAGGGCTTCCACTGCAGAATACGCTTTATATAATTCCAACTCTAGATGCGGGAGCTCATCGAATAGATCAAACAAGCTATCAACGATAATGGAAACGTCATCTACAATTAGCATTCTAAACATCCTATATTCCTCCTAATTCCGTCAAGTTGGTTGATTCGATGCCCATGAGCCGCACTTCGACTTTTAGGCCGCCCAGATCGCTTCGGGAAAATGTTAAACCCGCTGCCGAGCCAAATTTGATTTGGAGCCGCTGATGAATGTTTATTAATCCAGTGCTTTCCAGTTCAGCATCTCCTATTGGTGTGGTTAAACGTTTATTTAAAATAGTGAGCATGGATTCATCCAGCCCGTCGCCGTTATCCTCGATGTATACAAAGATCTGCCCGCATCTGCTGTTGAATGTAATGTGCAGCACACCTGGCGAGAGTCGGTTCTCAAAAACATACTTATAGGCATTCTCAATGACTGGCTGCAAAATAAATCGGGGAACTGGGATTTCATGCAAATGGGAAGGTAACTGTTCGAAATGCACTTCGACACGGTTGGCGAAGCAAAAGGACTGGATGTCCACATAGCTTCTCGCGTGCTTCGTTTCTTGAATCAGGCTGATCTCATCCTTGGCGTCTCGGGTAATAAATTGCAAATATTCTCCCATGTAAGTAGCAAAACGCTCAGCGCTCTCATAGTCCTGATATTTAATAAGCCGTGCAAGAATAAAGTGATTATTAAATAAAAAATGGGGATTGATTTGGGCCTGCAGCCGCTTCAGCTCCGATTGCTGAATTTTGATTTTCTGTTCATACACTTCGCGGATCAGAATGGCCAGACGGTTCACCATGCTGTTAAAGGCGCGGTACAAGTAGCCGAATTCATCGCGTGAGCGATGCTGGACAACAGGGGTGAAGTTGCCATTCTCCATTTTGCGAAACGCAAAAACAAGTTTTACAAGCGGACGGTGCACCTGCCGGTATATCCAAGATGAAAAAATAACGACAACGCCTACCGAAAGCAGAGAAAAGAGCCAAAACCAGCTTTCGTATCGCTGCAAAGGTGCCAATATTTTCTCTTGAGGGACGAAGGCGGCAAATGTAAGGTCGAGATACGGTGAATATGCAACCGAAGTTAGCCATTTTTTTTCTGTAGTACCGGCTGAACTCGTTCTGAAATGATCTTCGTACTGGTTGAATTTTTGGATGCTGGCTTGTAAAGGCCTAAGATCATTGACTTCCAACTGGCTGGAGATCAGCTGTTGTGACGATGTGCGGGTGAGCATAGCTCCGCCGCCATCGGAACCGAATGCGGTTTGCAGGGCCTTTTCGATTTGCTCTGTTGAGATTTCAATGACTAATACAAAGGCGATATCTGCTTGATGGGCAGGAAGCCCTTGGTAGGGCTGACTTAAGTATAATCGGTTCCCCAAAAAAACTAGCGAGCCGTTGCTGCTCGTATCTTTAAATAGGGTGAGTTCTTCCTGGTTTACCTCGGTTTGAAACTGGTAGGTGTTGATCGTGCGGTTCATCAATGGAATGTATATACTGGTATCTTTAATATACACACTGGAAGTTTTCATAATTTGCAACCGCTTCTGCAAGTTTTGCACTGCCGTATTTCGTTCATAGTCGGTCATACCGTCAGTTACGGAACTGAGCATTAACAAGTCCGCGTCGATGAGATAATCTCGTTCAAGCTCTACTAATCTTTGAATTTCGTATTCAAACGCTTCCAAATAGTTTTGCAGCTTGATCGCTAACGACTTTGTTATTTCCTGCTTGTTCTGCTCGAAGGCCATCCGGTTCATCGTTAAAGTCACGACATAGAGCGGGATGATCGCGATCAAAAAGGTGAGGACAAGCTTTGTGAATATAAAATCCAACCATCTTCCTTCTTTCACCAACTTATGGACACGCTCCTTTTTATGAGAAAAAACTTAATATATCATTGATAGCTAGCTTGCATGGATATTTTCTCCATCATAGGACAACCATCAGCAAACGTTCAATAGTTAAATGGATAACTTATACCTCAAGTAAAAAGATGTGGCGTACATGTCATCAGAAGTGCCTAGCGAGTATAAAAAGGCTATGACTATAATTTATGGCAGAAAGCTTTCAAAACAATGATGAAAGGTGGAAGAACTTATGAAATGGAGATTGAAATACGGGGTGGCGCTTGCGGGCATGCTCCTTTTTGCCAATTTCAATGTGCCAAGCGTTCCCGCGCAAGCTGCAAGCAATGAAGTTGTATTTAATTTTGCTGATTTGCCTGAAACCGGAAAGAAAATTGATAATAAGTTTTCAGATGTAAACGTATGGGATTATGATCCGATCTGGCTTAGTGATGCCGAAGGATGGCCTTCCGATCATTTCTCCACGCAATACCCTTTCATCAAAAATGTTCAATTGATGTCGGCAACTGGCGGCAACGACAGGAGGGATTTGTTTATCGATCCTGATGATCTGGCAACGATGACGGATTACAAGTTCGACGCACTAATAGAGGCTGCTGGCAATATCGTAGATATGGGCTTAAAGCCTTTTATAAAAACAGGAACTGTTCCGCAAAAGTACAGCGCGGAACCTCATCAGGATGCGACAGGCTTAAATGAAAGGCCGCCGGCAGATTATGACCAATATTATGACTACATCAATGCCATCGCCGATGCATTGGTTACAGAGTTCGGAATCAATGAGGTTAAAACATGGACATGGGGCGTGTTGACGGAATATGAGAATGGTGATTGGTTTAAGACAAGTGACGGTTTGCCGGAGAGTGCTAAAATCGCTTATTTCAAGCTGTATGACTATACTGTCGCGGCATTGGAAGACGCAATAGGCGCCGAGAACTTGAAGGTTGGCGCACATTCTATGACTGTACTGAACGGGCTGTGGGATGAGAGAGAGTTTATCGATCATGTCGCTTCAGGGGTGAATTATAAAACTGGTCAAATCGGCACCCAAATCGATTACTTATCAGCCTCTTTCTATGACAATGTTCCTGGAGGCTACAGTTCCCGCACCATCACACAAACGATCAATACGCTGCGCGATAGAGCAATAGCAAACGGGTTGACGGATTTGGAATATGGAATAGACGAAGGGCGTATTCTTTCCGGACCGGATGGCAAGCCGCTGCGCAGCCGTACGGTGGCTCACAGTTACCAGGGATCGGCCGATGCGATGCTTTTCAAAACGATGATTGATCATGACATCGATTGGATGAGCAGCTGGACGTTGGATACGAATACTTATTGGGGTGGAGTTCCAGTCGTATCTGCACATCTTGCCAATCTGGCTTACCGGATGGCAGGGGACATTTATGTGAAACCGGCTATCGTACATGATCCTGCCGATACTTCTAACGAAGTTGACGGCATTGGCGGATACAATCCTGACACCAATACGGCACATGTAATGCTCTATAATCATAATGCCGATTTAAATGCAGTCACTAGCGAGACACCGACGGTCACCTTACATAACTTAGCCCCTGCAGCCGGCAATACAGTGACAGTCAAGCAATGGATTATTGATGACGAGCATGCAAACTTTTGGCCGACATGGAATGCGGATATTACAAGCCGCGGACTGCATCCGGACTCATTTGATTACTATTCCAAATATTCCGCTGACATACCGTACAATCTCCACCCGGATGATCTGGATTACTGGAACTCCAGAGAAGCTGCATATAAAACGCTGGCTGCCTTGACTCCGGTAACCACTACGGCAACGATTGTCGATAACAAATTAACCTTTACACCAACGCTTGCTCATCATAGCGTAGTTCTTTACGAAATTACTAATGTTGCTGCTGTTGATGGCGCTAATGCCGTTGATCCAGGCACTGCGGCGACAGACCTCATTGATCATATGAATAACTGGCTGAAAGTAAATTCCCAATCCGATTGGCTGCGTTTCGATACGACCAATGCACATTTATTGGAGGATGCCAGTCGGGTAATGCGTGTAAATCACATTCCGCTTGAGGAATACGGGCAATGGATTACTTACAGATATCCAGATATTGCCCATTTCCAGGTTACAAGCATTTTTTCTACAGATGTTGATCCGAGCTTTGCCGATTTGAAATTTTATACTTCCGCTGACGGTTTGTCTTGGACGGAACAGACAAATTGGAATTACAGCGATACTGTCATTAATTCCGGCTCTGCATTAAGACGGGTATATGAGGCAGATGCTCCAATAGGCGTAAATTATATAAAAATTGAATTCCCGGCACAAGGCACTGTATTTTACAGTCCCCAACTAAGCAAAGTTACAATAAGCGGTGTTAAGCCATTGAAAGTAAATGTAGCAGCTCTTGCAGCCGGCACAGCTGGAACTGCTTATCAGGCAGAGCTGACAGCGGGCGGAGGGATTGGCGCATATACCTGGAGTTTAAGCAGCGGCGTGCTGCCACCGGGCACGTTACTAGACCCGGCGACCGGCATCATTAGCGGGACTCCGACTGCAGCAGGCAATTATGCCTTTACAGCTCAGGTTGAGGATGAAGCAGGCAGGATAGCGAGCAAGGAGTTCACAATATCCATAGCGGCTTATTCGCCTCCTTCCGAAGGATCTCCGGGAGGGACTGGTGAAAATCCTAATACTAAGGAGGCTGTAGACATAAGGGATACAGTTAGCGGCGTGCTTATAAGTAATAAATCGCTGCCTGTTCTTTTATCGACGCGGGACAGAAAAAACATGGCACAAGTACTGCTGCCAGCCGACGTAATTGCCCAGGCGTTCGAGTTCGTGAAAAAAAGGATAGCTGATCGGCAAATCGTTGCATTTGAGGCAGCGCCAACAAATAGGGAGATACCGAATACTGCTATTCATAAAGTTGGCTTGCCAGCTTCAGCACTTATGGCGGCAAGCAAGGCCGCACCGCAAGCTATTTTGTCGATCAGAGCCGGAAATGCCAGCTATGATTTGCCGGTCAGCCTGCCTGTCCTGGCGAAACAGCTGCAGCAGCTCGAAAGTGATTTAGAAAATACAAATGTGTTTATCACTTTTGAAACAATAACGGATGCCGCTAATCGGCAATTCAGTGAAAACTCTCATGCCGCAGGTAATGCGCTCTTAGGCGATGCGTATTCGTTTACCCTTACTGTAGAGACAAAAGGGGGCAGCGGGACTGGCAATCGGATATTTACTTTATCCGACATGGGAAATACGTATGTAACCAGAACGGTAAGCATTGCCGGGTCAGCAGGCAGCAGTGCGATTGATCCATCTAAAGCTGCTGGTGTAAGAATAGATCCGCTGACTGGAGCAATTTCCTTTGTTCCATCTATTATCAGTTTGACTGAAGATGGGGCTGTCGTCATGAAAATCATGAGTACAGATAATTGTATGTACGGGATAATCCAGAACGATTCATCGTTCAATGATTTGAACGGTCATTGGTCAAAAGCCGCTGTCGAGCAGCTTGCATCCAAGCTGATTATTCGCGGAATGACGGCGTCTGAATTTGCTCCAGAGAAGACTGTTACACGTGCGGAATTCGTCGCTATGATTACTAGAGCACTCGGAATCGAGAATAACGGCGTATTTGTACAGCAGTTCAATGATGTTCAGGAAGCGGACTGGTTCGCGGGAGCTGTCCAGTCCGCAGTTCAAGCGGGTCTTATTACCGGCTTTGAGAACGGCAGCTTTTTACCGGATGAGAGAATCACAAGAGAGCAAATGGCGGTTATTGCGTTTAGAGCGTTAAGTTTTGCTGGCAAGCAGGGAAGTGTGGCTGATCTCAACGGTCTGGCAGCTGCCTTTAACGACAACTCGGCGATCAGCCCGTGGGCAAAGCCATCCGTAGCGCAGCTGGTTGAGGCAGGAGTAATGACGGGCCTTAACGCCGAACAGTTTTCTCCAAAAGGTTTGGCTACTCGCGCGCAAGCAGCTGTTATTATTAAGCGTCTGCTGCAGCACGCCGCATTTATTAATTAATTTATCGCGTTTATCAATCAGTGCTTCAAGAGAAGGTTGGATAGGAGAGTAGAATAAATGATGGAACAGCATTACTTGATCCCAGTAGCAAAATCAGTTCAATTACATGAGGGAACGGTGTCGCTTCGTGAAGCGTGTATCGTTGCACTCGATCCGCAGCTGGCGGCCATCATTCCGATTTTCAAGCAGGAATTAACACAGCTTTTAGGATCGGAGCCAACTTTTCAAAGCAATACATGCACCATGATTAAGCTTCACATAGATAAAAGCCTGCGAGAAGAGCAAATACAAATAAAGATTAGGCAAGAAATAGAGATTATAGGCGGAAGCTACTTCGCCGTATCGGCAGGAACCTCCATGCTTCTGCAGCTTATGTCCGATGCAGGTGAGCTTCCGCATTGTACGATTGAAGACGAGCCGGATCTGCCGTATAGGGGGTTGATGCTTGATGTGGCAAGACATTGGCACTCCCCGGAAATTATTCGAAAGGTTATTGATCTTTGCCGGTTTTATCGGCTGTCTTATTTGCAGCTGCATTTGACGGATGATCAGTCCTTTACGTTTCCGTTGAAGCGATTTCCGAACCTTGCGAAGCCCGGCAGGCATTATACGAGAGCGGAGTTGGAAGAGCTTGTAGAGTATGCGCAAGAACGAGGGGTACAACTCGTTCCAGAGATCGATCTGCCGGGGCATTCGGCGACTCTGAATGCAGCTGAGCCGGAAATCTTTACCTCTGGAGCGGGTCATGCTCATGAGAACGCAATCTGTCTCGGCAATGAAGCTGCCTATGAAGCAGTGGAATATATCCTTACCGAGCTGTGCGATGTATTTAAATATTCCACTTACATTCATCTGGGCTGTGATGAAACCAAACACGAAATTTTTCATAATTGTCCAGTTTGCCGTAATCGGATGCAGCAATTAGAAGGCGGGAATGCAGAAAGCTTGCTGCGTAGTTATATTCTATTTGCTGCAGAAACGGTAAAACGGCAAGGCCGAAAGCCGATCATATGGGAAGGCTTCTCGTCAGAACCCGGCATTCCAATTCCGCAGGACATTACGATAATAGCCTGGGAATCCTATTACAATACCGCTGATAGTTTGGCGGAGGCAGGATACAAGCTGATCAATTCAGCCTGGCAGCCGCTCTACGTAACACCATTTGCAGGGTGGCCAGCGGAACACATTTATAGCTGGAATGTAAGACGCTGGGAGCATTGGTGGGATCAATCAAAAGCACATCTTGAACCGATTCAGCTGGATGAGCAGGCTGATATCATTGGTGCACAGTTCTGCTCTTGGGAAAATGAAGAGATGAATCAGATTGAACTGCTGCGTCATAGAATTCCGGCAATGGTTGAGCGCATATGGAATATAGAACAGAGAATGCCATGGCCGGAATTCTCGGCCAAACTGGCATTGCTTGATCATAGATTCATGAATATATTGGGTGATAAGACAAAGTGATCTTTAAATGCCCATTGTCTGACGAGGTGTGAGAACAATGTTTCCTGCTTTGGAATGTTCCGATACACGTATTGAGCAAATATATCATTTTCGGGCGGCTGTCTTTCAGAAGCATATTAAACAACATTCATACGGGCATGTTGTGACCGAATTTTTGTCTGAGGTCCCCTGGGCAGGAAAGGCGAATACAATCAGTTGTGCTGCGGGGCATCATTTCTATGAAGGAAGATGGCTCAGCCGTTCCGACGTTCTTGAAGACTATGCCAAGTTCTGGTTCAAGCACGGCGGGGAGCCGAGGATGTACAGCTTTTGGGCAGCAGACTCCATCTATGCGATGTACGCAGTTACAGGAGATTCCACGCTTCCGATCAATCTATTAGACGACCTTATCCGAAACTACGAAGCTTGGGAGAAGGAACGATTCGATAACGAGCTAGGCTTGTTCTGGCAAATCGATGGCGAGGACGGAATGGAATTTTCCATTGGCGGCTCCGGATGCAGAGTAACTATAAATAGTTATATGTATGGAGAGGCTATAGCAATTTCACGAATTGCCAAGCTCGCTGGGCGCGAGAAGGAATCGATACTGTATCTTGGCAAAGCACAGGCGCTTAAAGCAGAAGTACAGAAGAAGCTGTGGGATTCAAGCAACGGATTTTTTAAGACGCTGTCCAATAAAGAAGGTATTCGCCACAATGCATCGGTAATTGCGCAGTGGCCGCAGCTTCAGACGGTGCTAGGCCGAAATAAGCTTAACAAGCTGGTGCCGGTTAGAGAATTACAGGGGCTGCTGCCATGGTATTTTCTGCTTCCGGATGACGGCTATGAGGAAGCTTGGCACCATTTGTTCGATGCCGAGGGGTTCAAAGCCCGGTACGGACCGACAACGGCAGAAAGACGAGATCCTTATTTTATGTATGAGCATCCGCACGAGTGTTTGTGGAATGGGCCTTCATGGCCGTATGCCACCTCTCAAACGCTCGTTGCGCTTGCGAATGTTTTGAATGAGTACGATCAAAGCATCATGACGTCTGCACATTATTATGAGCTCCTGCAAACGTACACGAATTCGCAATGGGTGCGTATGAAGGATACAACTGAAATACCTTGGATAGATGAAAACTTACATCCCGATACCGGAGAGTGGCTTGCTAGAGCCCGTCTTTACGATCGGAACGATGCGCACAAAGACCGCGGACGGGACTATAATCATTCCGCTTATTGCGATCATATTATTACCGGATTGGCAGGCATTCGTCCATCCATAGGCAGCACACTTACGATTAATCCTCTGATCTCTTCGGCTGAGCTGGATTATTTTCGTCTAAAGGATGTTCACTATCATGGCAGAAATGTTACGGTTTCTTACGATGCAAGTGGGGAGAAGTATGGCTGCGGTAAAGGACTGTCAGTATGGATTGACGGAACAAAAGCACTTCATGTAGATGAACTGCGCAAAGTGAGCTTACAACTATAAATGAAAGGGGGGGCTGGACTTAATAGGCTACAAGGATCTAAGCGGTTCTTGAACAGGTGAATTCGCAATGACTACGAATGTGCAGATATCCAAGCTGGCTATAATAATTCTCACCCAGCCTTTGAAAAGACTAGTAAATAAAGTTAGAATGACATTAAACAAAGAGTAGAATGACTCCTAATTTTGTTAAATCTTCAATTATTCCTGACTGTCGGCTGCTCTAAGAATTAAGAGGAGTGTCTTAATAACTAGCAAGAAGTTATCACCAGAACAACGTGAGAAACTAATTATAATATTGAAGGCCCGTTTTGAGAAAAACATGAACCGTCATGAAGGAATAGAATGGGCTAAAGTACAAGAAAAGCTGGAAGCTAGTCATGAAAAACTGTGGTCTCTCCATGAAATGGAAAGTACTGGCGGTGAGCCCGATGTTGTTGATTATGATAATGCGACGGGCGAATATATTTTTTATGATTGTTCAGCGGAAAGCCCTAAAGGGCGT
>NZ_JBOZWO010000068.1:0-15115 GCF_050864975.1 Paenibacillus sp. GXUN7292
CAAAAGTGTCCGCGTATGCTAACAAAAAGACTGTTTTTTGCTTCTAACGGTCAAAAGTGTCCGCGCATGCAACAAAAAGACTGCTTTTTGGTTCTAACGGTCATGGATGACCGCACCGCAAATAGCGCCGCATCGTTTGTTCGCTACACACGATGAAGGCAAGTTAGGTCACCGATAGGTGATTTTGTTCTTGTTGGCTTCAATAATTCATAACAGTGTATACAAACGGAATAATAGATAATTTAATGACATGGTATATTTGTAAAATATTAGTTACAATGAAGGGTAAACGATTATTTTCTTTATATTGTTCTGTATGACTCGGAGAAAAAGGTAATTGGATATCAGCTATCGATAATTACGTTTGATGAAAATCATGTTGCAGATGGATATATGCCAGCTAAAACCTGGCAAGGGGAATAAAAGTAATTGAAATTCATTCCATATTTGATTTGAAGAAATAGCCGGAATATGATATCATGCTTCTAATATAATTTTATAAAGCGAAGAAGAGAAAAAAGCGTGGCGGCTCTTATGTCCAGAGAGCGAAGGGAAAGCTGAAACCTTTGCCATAAACCATTGCGCAATGTCATCTCGGAGCTTTTGACCGAACGTTCATCCTGCACTCGGATGCGATCAGTAGACTCAAACGGAATGGCACACGTTATCGTGCTGCAGGTAAGGGCAACCTTACCTCATGAGGCTAGGAATTGCGAAATTCCGGCAAACCAGGGTGGTATCACGAAAATATAAACCCCTTTCGTCCCTTAGGCTCAGCAGATCGCTGCTGGCTGTGGATGAAAGGGGTTATCTGCATATATTGAACATAAATAATAAAGCGAAGAAGAGAAAAAAGCGTGGCGGCTCTTATGTCCAGAGAGCGAAGGGAAAGCTGAAACCTTTGCCGTAATCCGTTGTGCAATGTCATCTCGGAGCTTTTGACCGAACGTTCGTCCAGCATTCGGATGCGATCAGTAGACTCAAACGGAATGGCACACGTTATCGTGCTGCAGGTAAGGGCAACCTTACCTCATGAGGCTCGGAATTGCGAAATTCCGGCAAACCAGGGTGGTACCGCGAAAATAAACCCCTTTCGTCCCTTTGGCCCAGCTTATAGCTGCCGGCTGTGGATGAGAGGGGTTATTTGTATTCACTCGAGAATAAAGAAAAAGCGAAGAAGAGAAAAAAGCGCAACGGCTCTTATGTCCAGAGAGCGAAGGGAAAGCTGAAACCTTTGCCGTAATCCATTGTGCGATGTCATCTCGGAGCTTTTGACCGAACATCGTAGTTGCGAATTGGCTAGATTAGTAGGCTCAAACGGAATGGCACACGTTATCGTGCTGCAGGTAAGGATAAACTTACCTCATGAGGCTTGGAATCGCAAGGTTTCGGCAAACCAGGGTGGTACCGCGAAAATGAACCCCTTTCGTCCCTATCAAGCACGGCAGATCGTTGGCCGGATGTGGATGAGAGGGGCTTATCATTTTTGAGGAGGAAGTTATATGGAAAATACCGAATGGATCACGGGCTCGGAATGTTTGCTGCGCTGCTTATTACAGGAAGGAGTCGAATGCGTATTTGGGTACCCTGGGGGCAGCGTATTGTATATATACGATGCGATGGTCGGAAATCCAGAGTTTAATCACTGTTTGACTCGACATGAACAGGGAGCCATTCATGCTGCGGACGGTTATGCCCGCTCGACGGGGAAAGTAGGGGTATGTATAGCCACCTCAGGGCCCGGTGCGACCAATCTGGTTACCGGGATCGCAACCGCTTATATGGACTCCGTTCCGCTAGTAGTCATTACCGGCAATGTACCGACAACCGTAATGGGGACGGATGCATTTCAGGAATCTGATATTATCAGCATCACCATGTCTATCACCAAGCACAGCTATTTAGTCCGTGACGTCAATGATCTTCCGCGCATTATTCACGAAGCATTTTATATTGCGGGCACGGGAAGGAAAGGGCCTGTACTGATCGATATTCCAAAAGATGTGTCGAACCAAAAACTGCGGTTCCAGCCATCCGAATATTTGCATATACGCGGCTATAACCCAGAGCCGGAATTGAACTACACCGAAATCGATAATCTGCTTCAAGCGATTGCCGAATCGCGGCAGCCTCTCATTATCGCCGGCGGCGGGGTTGTGTATGCGAATGCAGCTGAGGAGTTGCTCGAGTTCGTGAATAAAACGAATATTCCGGTTGTGACCACACTGCTCGGTTTAGGCGGATTTCCAAGCGCGAATGAGCTATGGCTAGGCATGGCGGGACACCATGGAGCATACACAGCCAATATGGCTATTCAAAACGCCGATCTGATCCTATCCATCGGATCGCGATTCGATGACCGTCTAACGATGAAAATAAACGGATTTGCTCCAAACGCGAAACGGATTGCCCATATTGATATCGACCCTGCCGAAATCGGCAAAAACGTGAAGACCGATATTGCCTGTGTCGGTGACATCAAAGCGGTGTTGGATTACGCTAATACAAAAGCGAAGCCGGCTTTATCCAATGCCTGGATCAAGCGGCTGCATCAAGACAAAGCAGCGTACCCGCTGAGGTACAAAGACTCTGATATAGAACTTAAACCGCAATATGTGCTGGAAATGATCGACAGAACTACACAGGGGAATGCGATTGTAACTACCGATGTCGGCCAACATCAGATGTGGGTCGCACAATTTTATAAATTCAAGCATCCTCGTTCGCTGATCTCATCAGGAGGCCTTGGCACAATGGGGTTCGGGTTTCCGTCGGCAATCGGAGCACAGTTGGGCAATCCATCCCGCCTTGTCGTTTCTATTAACGGAGACGGCGGCATGCAGATGTGTGCACAGGAAATGGCCGTATGCGCGATCCAGCAAATTCCCGTCAAAATTGTCGTTTTGAACAATGAGGTACTTGGGATGGTGAAGCAGCAGCAAGAACTTATGTATGAGAAGCGGTACAGCCAGATTGACCTTGCCGGCAGCCCGGACTTTGTAAAGCTTGCCGAAGCGTATGGCATCAAAGGGCTGAGGGCCAGCAGCAAGGAGGAGGCCGAGCGTGTATGGCAGGAAGCATTGGAAACTCAAGGCCCCGTGCTGGTGGAATTTATGATCCCAAAAGATGAAAAAGTTTATCCGATGGTGCTTGCGGGAACGACTCTAGATCAAATGATTATGGGGGATTTCGAATGACGTAAAACATACCATTCGTCAACGATCAGTCGGGCGTTATGCAGTGAGCATGATAATGAATAACATACCTATTGAGAGTGTCGATTGCATATTGCCTCTTCAACAATGTATCGACACTCTCCTATTTGGTCTAGCAACTGTACTATTGCGCCGGAATAATCAAATATTGATGCTCTCCGAAGCGGGTACGGCTTGATCCCCAAGTGCAGTCTTTATAGTATCAAAATCTGATGACAAATGATCGATAAATGCGTTGAGATCTGAGCTTTGGATAATCATATTCAGTCCCCGCTTGGCCCATTTAATTTGTTGTTCTGTTCCAATCCAGTAATGGATACCAGCCCCAACCCCATAGCTTCTTGCCTTCATAATAATTTCATCTACGGCCTGAAGAAAAAGAGGATGATCATATTGCTCAGGAACATTCAAGCTGCACGATAAATCATGCGGTCCAATAAGGACGGCATCCAAATCGGGTATTTGCAAAATATCGTCTAATGCTTCAATAGCATTCTTACTCTCAATATTAACGATAAAGATATTATTTTTATTGTATTCTTCCAGGTAACGGTTCATTTCCTCGCCGCATTCCTCGCTGCCATTCAATAGACGCTCCAGCTTTTGTCCTCTTAACGGACGATACTTAACGGCTCCACGCAAGGCTTGTACTTGTTCCACTGTTTCGACATAGGGAACTATAACACCGTCGGCGCCGCCATCTAAAACCATAGTTGCGGTGTAAGGATCAGGAGAAGGAATGCGTACGATTGGAGTGAGCCCCAGCGCTTTATAGGCTTGACACATCCAAGACAGCTGATGACGATCCTGACTTATGTGTTCCGTATCGATAAATACAAAATCCATTCCCAGTTGTCTGATATGTGCGGGCCACTTCGGTGATGGAGAAGTAATTAATGTTCCGTAAACGCGCTGACCGTTCCTTAATGCTTCTTTCATGCTTTGAGCGTTCATCATCCAACCTCCAATAGCTGTGATGCCTCAATAGTAAATTTGATCCAAATGATAGTCAATTAGGCAAAACTCCTTTCGTTTTCCAATATTCTCACACCGTAATAGTTAGAAAAATGATACATCAGGGATATTTGAAACAAATGCATAGAAGGTGGAATCTTGGCACTTGTATACCGGAAATGGTTGGTTTTCTTGGCTGCATGCTGTGCTAAGCTGAATTTACAAACAGCAAACCGGACGGGAGGGATAAACGGAATGTCCACGATAAGGAAACGGCTAGATCAAAATAAATATTTATATGCGATGCTGGCATTGCCCATTTTATATTTTTTAATTTTTAAGTATGGTGCCATGTTCGGATTGCTAATCGGATTTCAAAATTACAATTTTGTAAAAGGGGTATTCGGAAGTGAATGGGTCGGTTTTCTGCATTTCAAAGATTTTTTATCGGACCCGTACTTTTGGAAGCTGGTACGCAACACAGTTCTAATCAATGTATATATGATTATCTTTTCCTTTCCGGCGCCAATTGTTCTAGCGTTACTTCTTAATGAAGCAAGAATAAAAGTCGTCAAGAAGTTTGCGCAAACCGTAAGCTATTTGCCGCATTTTCTGTCCACAGTAGTTGTATGCGGAATGGTAGTCAATTTTGTATCCAATGAAGGATTATTGAATCGCCTGCTCGGCGCATTCGGTATAGAAGCTGTTCCCTTTCTTATGGATGCGGATTGGTTTCGAACGATCTACATTAGCTCTGAAATATGGCAGGGGGTGGGCTGGGGTTCCATTATTTATTTGGCGGCGCTCGCCTCTGTTGATCCGCAGCTGTATGAAGCATCCAAGCTGGATGGGGCGAATCGCATGCAGCAGATTCGTTATGTAACATTGCCCGGAATCGCTCCGGTAATTACCATTATGTTTTTATTAAATCTTGGAAACATCATGTCCATTGGCTACGAGAAAATTTTGCTGCTGTACTCGGGACCTACCTACGAAACGGCGGATGTCATTTCCACCTATGTCTATCGAAGGGGATTGCTTGGGAATGATTTCAGCTATGCGACTTCGGTAGAGGTTTTTCAATCCATTATCGCCCTGCTATTTGTGGTTGGCGCCAATAAGGTGGCGAAGAAAGTGAGTGAGACTAGTCTATGGTAGAACCAGCGGGAAATGTAATCGAGGCACCCAAAAAAAGAAGGCTTAAGCGAATTTCAATCGGCTCCTTACTATTTGATGTTTTCATTTATTTGATGCTGATTATGCTGGTCATTGCCTTTTTATATCCGATTTATTATATAGCTGTCGTTTCCGTCAGCAACGGTTTATATGTTATGCGAGGGGATGTTAAATTATTTCCGATAGGATTCAATATTGAGGCTTATAAGGTTGTTTTTTCCGATGCTTCAGTTCTACGTTCCTATAGCAATACGTTTCTTTACACCATAGTGGGCACTTTCATTAATGTATCAGCTACGGCTCTCTGCGCATATCCGTTGTCAAGAAGCACGCTGTATGGGAGACAATTTTTCACCATCTTTATTATTATAACGATGCTGTTTCATGGCGGGATGATCCCTACGTATTTGGTAGTGAACAGCCTGCATTTGACGAATAGTATATGGGCTATCGTTATTCCGCCAGCTATTAATGTCTGGTATATGATGATCATGAGAACCTTTTTTCAAAATATACCTAATGAAATTAATGAATCCGCTTACATGGATGGTGCCAATGATTTTAAAATATTTCTTAAAATTATTTTGCCGTTATCTTTGCCGGTCATAGCCACGATGGTGATGTTTTATGCGGTGTGGCATTGGAACAGCTTTTTTCCGGCCATGATTTATTTGAATGATAAGAAGCTGTATCCGGTCCAGCTTATTATGCGAAGCATGCTTATTGACGGAAGCCTGCAGGATACCGATCCGTCACGGGATTTGTCAACGATTTCTACGAATCTGAAATACGCCATTATTATTATTACGATTTTGCCGATTGTGGCCATTTATCCGTTTATTCAGAAATATTTTGTCCAAGGCGCGATGGTTGGCTCTTTAAAAGGATAGGCAGTTGCTTCACGTATTTCTGTGAATGAATAGGAGAGGGGTGAGGGCACAGGTTTGTCCAAATATAAGAAAGTATAAGTATTCAGCTTATACCTGTTCTTATATTTCTCCGGAATGAAACGCGCGATCGCCATAAGGATGGCGACAGCCGTTTCACCTTGGGTTTACCAAAATGATTGAGGGGAGAAGTGGAACGTGTGAAGAAAAGCACATTAATCATTTCAAGTATTCTCGTGTTTATGATGCTATTGGCGGGGTGTGCAAGTGATAAGGGGAATAGCGATAAGGAGAATAACGTTAAAGGGAATAATGCGGAGACCGAGCCTGTAAAAGCAAGTCAACCGCCCGGCGAAGCAGTCAGCACCAAGCTGCTTGATAAGCCACTGAATTTGAAAGTAATGACAGTGGATAGTTCACCGCAGATCGTGACCGATGCTCCAGTATTTGACTACATTCATACACTGACCAATGTGAAATTAAATTTAGAGCCTGTACCGAATGCCAATTATGATCAAAAAGCGCAAACACTGATTGCTACTAACAATCTTCCAGATGTGATGCGCATCCCGAACGGCAAGCCTTATTTTGCAGAAGCAGCTAAAAACGGCTTGTTCTTGCCAATATCCGATTACTTGGACTATGCTCCCAACTTAAAGAAGCTCATCGAAGAAAATAAAGATATTAGCAAGGGCCAGGTAAACGGGAAGCTGTTTGGTTTTCCTTTGCTTGGCAAATGGAAACTGCAGCTGGCACAGGCGCCAATGATTCGCATGGATCTTATTGAAAAGCTCGACTTGAAGGTGCCGACCACTTTTGAAGAGCTTTACGAAGTGCTGAAAAAGTTTAAAGAAGCTTACCCAGATAAAATTCCGTTTACGAATCGCGAGGGCTCGCCTAATCTGCTTTCCTCATTAGGATTCGCAATGGGTTCAGGCTATAAAATTTATTATGACCCGGATGTATACGGAGGAAGGTATGTATACGGTCCGGCTCACGAAGAGTTCAAAGCTCCGCTGGAGTTTTTGCACAGACTGTATTCGGAAAAGCTGCTTGATCCCGACTATGCTTTAAATACGGGGGATGCGATGAAAGAGAAGCTGAGCTCGGGCAAAGCGTTGTTCTATTTTGACAATAATAGCTTCGGAGAACAGTTTACGATGGCATTGAAGCCTACAGATCCCGATGCGCATTTCGATCTGCTTTTACCGATGGAAAATCAATTCGGACAGAAGCGTAATTTAATGTATAAAAAGGATTGGCTGCACCATTTTGTCATTAATGCGAAGGTCGACAGGCCTGAGGACGTAGTTAAGTTTTTGGATTGGATGTATGGAGAGGAAGGGACGCTGACTACCAACTACGGCATCAAAGGCGAGCATTATAATATCGTGGATGGAGAGCCGGTAATTGCAGAAGAAATTATCAATAAATATGCGGATGTAAAAGATCCGTTCCGTACGATGCAAAATGCTTTGGGAATCGGTTTCCAGGCATTCACATTGAATGTGGATGAGCGTCCGATGGCATTGCTGTCTTCTGATGAACTAGTGGAATGGAGCACGAAATTCAAAGTGGAGAATGGCTACATGTTTGATGTGCCTCCACCGCCGCTTAATGATGAAGAGATCAATCGTGTAAAAACGCTGCTATCAAAAATAGACACCCTTGTTAACCAAGAAGTAGATAAATTTATCATTGGAACGAAACCATTAAGCGAGTTTGACAGCTTTGCACAGAAACTAAAGGACAGCGGAGCCTTGGAAATTGAAGATATCTATAATGAAGCCAATAAACGGTTCTTAGCTAGCAATCCTTAAGAGCGTGTCGATTCATTGAAAGCAATAGAAAAGATAAACGAAGAGCAAGATTGGAACTGCAGAAGCGATAGCGTCCGCCTTTGTCCGCCAATTTTAACCTCTATTAGGTTTATAGAATCAAAAAATTGTCGGACAACAGCGGTCGGAAGTCCAAACTTGATCGTAGTGGCCATTCATTTCTATTGCTTTATTTATAATAGAGAGGTTGGGATGAGCATGAAATCTGCTCTGGATTTGAGCAAAGCAGCCATTGTAGCATGCGAAGGCACTCAAGGCGCCGAGGCCAAGGCAATCGATGTCTTGATCGAGGAAGTGGGCAAACGAACAGGAATCACATTGCCGCTTACGCATCAATACGGGCTGGAGCACAGCACGTCCATAGTGGTCGGGACAGCAAAAAATTTACAGCATATGATTGACTCTGGCAGTGAGCTGCAGCAAGAGCTTGAGCATCTGCAGCCGGAAGGCTACTTATTGCAGACAGTAGTACAAGACGATCGTGAGCATATATATATTATTGGTGCTGATGCGAGAGGTGTCTTATACGGGGTCGGGAGGTTTCTCCGTAAAGCGGTAATGCAGAAGCAGTCGATAAAAATGGATAGCAGCATGAAACTGATAACTTCCCCGCGCTACAAGACGAGAGGGCATCAGCTCGGCTACCGGCCGAAGACCAATGCTTACGACGCTTGGACAGTTGAAACCTATGAGCAGTATATTAGAGAGCTGGCTTTATTCGGGGCAAACAGTATAGAGATTGTGCCTCCCCGCACCGATGATGATGCGACGGGGCCTCTGATGAAGGTCGACCCTATGGAAATGATGATTCGGTTATCAGAGATTATTGATTCTTATGGGCTGGATGTGTGGATCTGGTATCCCAATATGGGAGATGATTATACCGATCCGCAGACTCGAGCGTTCGAGCTTGCAGAACGGGAAGACATTTTTAGCAAATTAAAGCGAATTAATGTGGTCATGATTCCTGGAAGCGATCCAGGCGGAATGCATCCCGATCGGTTATTTGAATGGTCGGAGGAGGTATCTGAACTGCTGAAGCGCTATCACCCTTCAGGGCAGATTTGGCTGGCACCGCAAGTTATGAAATATGAGCCGAAGCCTTGGCTGGACAGCTTCTACGAAAATATGGACCGAGAGCCGGAATGGCTCGGCGGTGTAGTGTTCGGTCCTCATGTGGATGAAATGCTTCCGCAATTTAGAGAGCGCATTCCAGCGAAATATCCGATCTGCCGGTATGAAGATATTACTCATAATTATGTTTGCCAATATCCAGTCGCCAACTGGGACATGGCTTTGGCCAGAACAGTCGGCAGGGAGGGCTTTAATCCTCGCCCGGCAGCAGAAAAGCATATCCATAATTTATTTGCGCCATACGCAATCGGCAATATTTCCTATTCAGAAGGAATTAACGATGATGTCAATAAATTTGTCTGGAGCGATCAAGATTGGGATCCGGATACCCCTGTTATGGAAACACTAAGAGATTTCGCTCGCTTGTTTATCGGCAGCGAATATGCTGAACCGGTAGCAAGAGGATTAATGGCATTGGAGGAAAATTGGGAAGGTCCGCTGATCGTCAATGAGCAGGTAGAGGTTACGCTTTTGCAATGGATGCAGATGGAGCGGGAAGCAGCGCCAGAGGTGCTGAACAATTATCGCTTTCAAATGGGATTGATTCGCGCGTATTTCGATGCTTACGTGAAACGGAGATTGATCTATGAGACGGAGCTGGAGGCTAGAGCGAAGGATGCTTTGCGTTTTGCGCCAGTAACTGGAAGCTTAGAAGCTTTAAAGAAGGTAGAGCAGCAATTGATGCTTGCCAAAGAGGAGCCTGTAGCACAGGACTATAAGCAGCGGTGTCATGAGCTGGCCGACAAATTGTTTGATAATATCGGTTATCAATTAACGGTAGGGCGGCATTTTGCGATAGGTGTAGATAGAGGCGCATTTATCGACAGTATGGATTATTCGCTCAATGATATTGACTGGCTGCTTACCCAATGTGCAATTATTAGAGCGTTGGATACGGAAGATAAGCGCTTAGAAGCCATCCATCAAGCTTTGAATCGAACAAACCCGGGACCGGGCGGTTATTACAGCAATTTGGGCGCATATGGCCAGGATCGCCGGGTCGATCCGGGGCCAGGCTGGGAACAGGACCCTGGCTACTTAATATCGCCAAGAACGGCAGCTGCGTTTTATCTGTTACGAATGAAAGAGGAGGAGAAAATGAAGCTGGGAGGCGTTCCTCTAGCATGGGTGAACCATGTTAACACCATGACCGAAACACCCATTCACATTACTTACAGTCAGCTGGACCCTCACTCCGCCTATAAAGTCAAAGTCACTTATGTAGGCGACACCATCGATCCGAACCTTTGCAGGGATACATGGGTGCGCATGACGGTTAACGACAAGTACAGACTGCAGGATGATATCCAGGTTAAGGAAGGTAAATGCACTATACAAGAATCCCTCATTCCACAGGAGGCGCTTGCTAATGGCGAGCTAAAGCTCACATTCCAGCGGATTAGAGGCTTTAAACGATTGAATATTGCGGAAATATGGGTTACCCGTCAGACTTAAAATACCTAGAAGTGCAGACGGCTGTGTGGCATGATAAATGCATAGCTGTTTACTAATAAATGGAGCTTGCAACCGTATACATGGCAGCTGCCAGCCGTTGAGCATCTGGGGGGAATAGGTCCAAAATGAAACGTTTAAAAAGTCCGATTTTTGGGTTGAATCATTTATTCTTTCGCATTTTATTATATTTTTTGTCCTTGCTGCTTCCTGTTATCATCATTAGTGTTGCCTTTTATATTAATGTAAATAGCCGTATTAAAACAGAGAATATCGAAAAAATACATATGAATCTGCAGTCATCGGCTAATACGATGGATATTTATATGCGCACCGTACAAGAAACGAGCATGAATATTTTTTATGAGCAAAATCTTCATTTGCTTCCCTATGGAGAATACGGTCAACTAGATCGTGTCTATATGTCTGAAATCCCGCAGCGATTATTGCGAATCAGAAATAATTTAAGCGCTATCATTGATAATCTCTTTTTGATTGCTGATGGGGTAAAGGTGTATACGGGAAGCGGCCTTGATGATTTTCGTGATTATTTTGACCGGTTATATAACTTTAAAGAATACAATTACGAGTATTGGCAGGATAAGCTGCAAACCGAAAAATCTATTGAATTTTTAGAGAGGTCCGAAGTAAAGACCAATAACGGCAGCCGGAAAAATGTTATTCCGCTCGTATTGATGGAAATTGTAAATGGCAACAAAGTGATACTGGTAACAACGATATCGGTAGGTATGATTCATGAAATGCTGCAAAATAATGCGGTGACTGGCTCTAGTTCTTTTTTAGTTACAGATCACTTAAATAACGTCGTTTTAAGCAAGCACAATCGTGAATTAAGTACAGACGCGATGCAATCCATAACGGATTATTTTGCACTCGGATCTTCGGAGTATGGGGAAATGGATATTGACGGTGTAAGAAGTACTGTTATTTCTGTTAAATCAGAAAGCTATGGCTGGAATTATTATGCCATTGTGTCCGAAGCAGAACTCCGAAAGCAGACGGATTATATTTTTACATGGATTCTTATCGTCTGTTTCGTTCTATTTATTGCGGGAATAATTTTTTCATTCATCTTTACTTTTAATTTGTACAATCCAATCAAGCGCATTCGAGATATTCTGCTCAGCAAAAATGAGGAATCCATATTGGCTGACCGTTACTTGACCAAATACAATGAGTTCGAAGTTATTGGAAAAGGCATTCATCAATTACTGGAGTTTAATCATAAGTTCAGAAGCGAGCTGGAAACCGTCTCCATTCATTATAAGGATCAAATATTGTTAAAGTTTCTTCACGGGAATGCTTCATTGAAGGATCGTAATGAGCTGCACCGGATCTTGCATGAAAAGCTGCTGTTTTCTCATGCCAATTATTTATGCTGTAATATCAAGTTCGGATTCAAACCTGCTTTTTATAGTGAAATTCAAGATACCGATCGGCTTGTCATATTAGAGAAAATAAAAAATATTATATGGGCCACTCTTCAGCCAAGGGTTGATGCGTATGTGCTTGAGGAAGAGCAGCAGTTTTACATCTGCATATTTAATGTAAAGAGTGAGGACTGCAGCTCGCAAGTGACGGCAGCATTGGAGAGGCTGCTGGATACTTTTAGCTATGACTCGAAGTATTGCTTTATCCATATTGGCAAAGGGAGGACATACAGCGACATTCCGGGGATTAAAAGCTCTTATGCAGACGCCATGTATGCGCTGGAAGCTGCAGATCAGAACAATGATTTTCAGTTAATCGATGCGGGGGAGCTCCCTCCGGTTTCGATGAACTATTCGTACTCTTTTATGGATGAAAATATTATTATTAATTGCCTTAAATCCCGGAATTTCGAAAGCTTAAAAAACAAAGTAGATGAAATATTAGATAAAAATGGCGCAGCAGTCACTCATCTCGGAATATCCTCCTTAGTATCGGAAATGTACAATACGGGCTGCAGATTTTTGGCGGAAATCGGGATCGATGTTCAAAATGTGATTAAAGAAGAGGAACATATTATTTTAAGCACAAAATCAGAATCTCTGCCTAATGTTAACGAGAAAAAACGTTTACTGAATCAATTTTTCTATCAAATCATTGAGCAGATGCCCAATAAGCCTGCTGACAAATCTAACACTTTAATATCGATGATTATTAAATATATCGAGGAAAATTATCATCAAGATTTATATTTGGAGAAAATCGCTGAAGAAATGGGCGTTTCCGCTAAATATATTTCTAGAGTGTTTCATGAGAAGACAGAAATTAATCTTACCAATTATATTAGCAGGCACCGCATTTACAAAGCCAAGGAGCTGCTGATCGAGACTGATTTGACGATTAACACCATTTCGCAGCAGGTGGGCATTTATAGCAGAACTACGTTTATTAGACTTTTCAAAAAATATGAAGGCATTACGCCTCTAGACTACCGCAAATTGAAAAGATAAGAAAAGAGGGTTGAGTGATGAATAAGCAATTGCCGAACGGTGTATTTCCGACGATGATTACTCCCTTTACAGCATCAAATGAAGTTGATTATACGGCATTGGAAAAGCTGGTGGAGTGGTATATTCAGCATAAGGTTGACGGCTTGTTCGCAGTATGCCAGTCTAGTGAAATGTTTAAGCTTAGCCTGGATGAGAGGGTGGAGCTTGCCAGATTTATTATGGAAAAAGCAAAGGGACGTGTGCCAGTCATAGCTTCCGGCCATATAGCGGATACGTTCGAGGAGCAGGTAAAAGAGCTTAAGGCGATGTGCGGTACAGGAATCGATGCTTTAGTGCTGATCACTAACCGGCTCGTGCAGCAGCATGAATCCGATGATATGTTCAAGGGAAATCTGGAAAGACTGTTGAAGCATATCCCTGAGCATATTCCGCTAGGCTTCTACGAATGTCCTTCGCCTTACAAACGTGTGATGTCGCCATCGTTGCTGAGATGGTGCGCCGAAACGGGGCGTTTCTTTTTCTTGAAGGATACAAGCTGCGATATGGAGAATATAACAGAAAAGCTAGAAGCCGTACAAGGCACTGGGCTCAAAATTTACAACGCGAATACGGCAACGCTGCTCGACAGCTTAAAGCTAGGAATTGCAGGATATAGCGGTGTTATGGCTAATTTTCACCCAGAGCTTTATGTTTGGTTAACTAGAAACTATAGCGATAGGCCGGTGGAAGCCAAACAGCTGAGTGATCAATTAAGTATGGCATCCCTTATAGAGAAGCAATTATATCCTGTCAATGCCAAGTATTATCAAATGCTGGAAGGAAACTTTACAAATAATATAAGCCGAACGCAAGATTATACGGCTTTCACACCAACTCATCGGCTGGAGGTTGAGCAGCTGCAGCGGCTTTCCAAACGTTTAGCCGCGCAACTGCCAGATGGAAAGTAATGCAGTCAGATGGAAAAGCTGAAGGAGAATGGAAATATGAAGATTGTTGTGCTGGATGGATTTACTTTAAACCCGGGTGATTTGAGCTGGGATGGTTTGCGAGAGCTGGGTGATGTAACGGTGTACGACCGGACCTCATCACAAGAAATTGTAGAACGCTCTATTGACGCTGAAATTATTCTGACGAATAAAACACCAATAACTAGAGAAACCTTGGAGCGCCTGCCGCATTTGCGCTATATAGGTGTTCTTGCAACCGGTTATAACATTGTGGATATACAAGCGGCCAAAGAACGGGAAATTATCGTGACGAATATTCCTGATTACAGCACTTACTCCGTAGCGCAGCATACGATAGCGCTGCTTCTCGCCTTGTTCAATCAAGTACAGCCTCATGCGGATGCAGTTAAGCAAGGAAATTGGACGGCATCCCCGGATTTTTGTTTTACAATTGCTCCGCTAACTGAGCTTTATGGTAAAACAATAGGTATATTTGGGCATGGCCTGATCGGGCAACAGGTTGGAAGAATCGCTGCTGCATTAGGCTTGAGGGTCCTTTGCGTTAGCCGCAAGTCTTCTCCCGCAACATCGCTATATGGTGAAGCCTATGTGGAAATAGATAAATTTCTCGCAGAGTCTGATATCATAAGCCTGCACTGTCCATTAACAAAAGATACAGAAGGCTTCATTAATCGCAGCACGATTGCCCGTATGAAAAATCAAGCGATTGTGCTGAATACATCCAGAGGCGGGCTTATCGTAGAGCAGGATCTTGCAGATGCATTGTTTACAGGCAAAATAGCCGGCGCAGGCTTAGACGTACTATCGACAGAACCACCTCGGTCTGATAATCCGTTGATACATGCAAAAAACTGTATCATTACCCCCCATGTAGCATGGGCGAGTAAAGAAGCGCGTTCAAGACTTATGACCATTTGTATTAACAATATACAAAGCTATTTGCAAGGCGACACGATCAACAGCGTTTGAACACGCTAACGGAACTCAGGAGGTGTCGATTCATTGTGGATAGGGCAGCAAGCAATAGGAAAG
>NZ_JBOZWO010000069.1:0-13606 GCF_050864975.1 Paenibacillus sp. GXUN7292
CTCCTGATCTTCGTTAGAGTAAAGAGGCTGTCTTTTTGCGTAAATTAAAGCTCCATTTCAATGAATACATAGAGCCAAATATGAACTATCATTTGAAGAGAAATAAGTAAAAGCGTTATTTTGAGGAGGATCTCGACGTGGAAAAAGTAAGAATTGGCTTTATAGGTGTAGGCGGTATGGCTGAGCATCATATGAATACATTGAAGGATCTTGAAACGGCTGAGCTTACAGCTGTATATGATCTTAATGAAGAGCGAGCCAAGCAAATTGGCGAAAAATTCGGTGCTGAAGTATTTGCAAGCGAGCAGGCGCTAATGGATTCGGGCAAAGTGGATGCACTTTACGTCTGCACGCCTCCATTTACGAGAGGCAGCACTGAAATTGCGGCAGCGCAAAGAGGCATCCATCTTTTATCAGAAAAGCCGATCGGGCTTGATATGGACACGGTTAACCGTATCAGCAAGGCGATTGATGAAGCTGGCATTATTAACAGCTCTGGCTATTGCTTGCGCTATCTTGAAAGCGTGCAAAAGGCCAAGGCTTATTTGGCAGGTAAAAGAATCAATATGGTTATCGGCTATCGCATCGGCGGTCTTCCGCCTACAAAATGGTTTGCGCAGCAGGACAAATCCGGTGGTCAAAATGTCGAGCAATCGACTCATCAAATCGATTTGATCCGTTATTTGCTCGGAGAATTCGATCAGGTGCAATCGTTTTACGCGCAGCGCAGCATTCGTGATATTGACGCGGATGCCACTATTGACGATGTAGGCGCAGTAGCATTTACTCTGCAAAACGGTGCAGTAGGCTCATTTATAAATACTTGCGTATCCAACTACAAAAATCATGGAGAAATCGAAGTATACGGTCCGGATTTTTACTTGGAGCTTAATATCCATTCCTTAACGATTCGCGACAAAAATCAGAACATTACAGATACATGTAGTACGGACTTCTACGTTGCTCAAAATCATGCTTTTGTAGAAGCAGTACGTACCGGCAAGCAGGAGCTTGTCCTTGGCAGCTATGCGGAAGCGGCTGCTACACTTGCATTGACGCTAGCCTTCAATGAATCTGCTGAGCGCAACAGCGGTGTAGCCTTGAAATAATAATATATGATTTAGGCGGTGAATGTAACAATGTTGAAGGGTGTAAACCAGTGGTGCTTTCCGGAAGGAACAGATTTGAAAACCGTATTTGAAGTTTCTCAAAAAGCAGGCTTTGATGCAGTTGAGTTAAATGTGTATGATGCTGGTGCGCCAGCGGGGTTCACAATGGATACAACACCGCCAGAGGCAGATGCTATCGCCAAGCAGGCTGCCGATCAGGGGCTTAAGCTGCGCAGCATTTCTACGGGACTGCTGTGGGGAGCACCGCTATCCTCACCGGATGCCAGTGTTCGCGAACGAGGCCGTGCCATCGTACAGAAGCAGCTCGAAATTGCTGAGCGGATCGGCGCAGATACGGTACTTGTCGTGCCTGGAACGGTTAATAGCGATTCTTCCTATGATGACTGCTACGAGTACAGCAAGCGCGAGCTGGAGCTGCTTATCCCGGAAGCGGAGCGGCGCGGCGTTAAGATTGGAGTAGAAAACGTATGGAATAAGTTTCTTCTCTCGCCGCTAGAAATGAAGCGCTACGTAGATGAGTTGAATTCACCGAATCTTGGCGTGTACTTCGATGTGGGCAATATTTTGCTGTATGGCTTTCCGGAACAATGGATTCGAATTCTCGGCAGCCGAATTGCAAAAATCCATGTGAAGGATTTCAAAACCTCTGTAGGCAATGGCGGCGGCTTTGTGCCTCTAATGGCAGGCGATGTGAACTGGCGGAAGGTTGTCGAGGCTTTGAAGGAATTCGGGTATACAGATACGCTTACTGCCGAAATCGGCATCTATCAATCCAGTTCTTATCAGGCTGTATATGATACAGCAAATCAGCTGAATGCGATCATTTCAGGTAACTAGAAATATTTTTACTCTGATAGAAAAATAGATCGATTAGAAAAGGGTCATCCTATCGTCATTATAAATGACTGATTGGGATGACCCCTTTTGGTGAGCCTATGCAGAGACGGTTTTTGCGATGGAGCCGGATTGCTGTGAGGTACGCTGAATATAGCGCAGTCTGATTAAAAAACCGATTGCCGCGCAGGATAAACCGGCAATAATACCGAGCCAAAAGCCGTAAGGACCGAGCTCTGTGCGCGCCGCAAGGAAATAGCCAAACGGAATGCCGATAATCCAGTAAGAGACGAGCGCAATTATAAATGGCAAAGTGACATCCTTATATCCTCTAAGTGCCCCTTGCAGGGAGGCTTGTGCTGAGTCAGACAGTTGAAAAAAGATAACGAAGATTAAAAATTGCTGTGCCAGCAAGGCGACTTCCGATGAGTCAGTAAACCAGTAGGAAACGATATCGCGATTAAAAAATAATATAATTGCTAATGTTCCAATGACGCCAACTGCGGAGAATACACCGATCTTGCTGTAGGCTTTTGCATGTGACAGGCGCCTTGCTCCAACCTCAAAGCCGACGAGAATGGTAAGCGCCATTGAGATGCTTAACGGTATCATAAACATCATGCCTGACCAGCTTGCAGCCGCCTGATGCGCAGCAATGGTCGTTGTATCAAACATAGAGCCCATGAACAAAGCGACCAGAGAAAAGATGCTGGCTTCAAAAAATACAGACAGACCAATTGGGATGCCGATAGCTAGCTGCGACTTCCAGGCGCGCAAGGAAATTTTGGGCCAGGAAAGAAGCAGCTTGTGCACCTTCATTTTTTCTACAAGAAAAGTCAATAATATACTCATGGCAAGTATAAACCAATAGGTGGCAGCTGTCGCGTAGCCTGCGCCTGCGCCGCCCAGCTCGGGAAAGCCGTATTTTCCATAAATCAAAAAATAATTAAGCACGATATTAAAAGGAACGGCAATTAGAATAATAAACATCGTAATCCATGTATGTCCTTGCGAGTCAAAAAAATTGCGAATAACGCAGGATAAAAATAACGGAATAATGCCAAAAGATAGACCAATTAAATATTGCTTGGCGATATAATGCACGTTCGTTTCCAGCTTCATAAGCATCAGCACAGGATCGACTAGAAAGATACCCGCTGCAATGACGCCAATACTAATAAAAAAAGCTAAATACAGCGCTTGTGTAACGGAAGGAGCGATTTGCTCCTGCTTTTTGGCGCCTACCAGCTGGGAAATAATCGGCGTAATGGCAAGCAAAACACCATTGATCGCGACAAAAACCGGCATCCACAGGTTTGAACCGATCGCAACTCCCGCAAGATCATCGGTACCGTATTTGCCGGACATAATCGTATCGAATAATCCCATCGCATTGTAGCCTACCTGCGTAATGAGAATTGGCCACATGATGAGCAGGAAAAGCTTTATTTTGTCTTTCGTTGATTGAGCGTGATACAACCTGTTTCCCTCCATCCATAAAGCTACATTATACACTACAAAAGCGCCTGCTGCTGATTTTTTGGTTATAAATTGTTATAATTTAATGCATATACAACAGCTGCTCATTCTACCAGGATTGGAGAGATTGAAAAATGACATTCAAACGAGTGTGCATAATTGTTCTTGATAGTGTAGGGATAGGTGAACAACCGGATGCTGAGCTTTTTGGTGATGCTGGCGCTCATACGCTGGGTCATATAGCTGAAGCAGTACCGGGTTTTTCATTGCCTCATATGGAGAAGCTCGGACTAGGACGGATAGCTCCGATAAAGGGAATACATAAAGTAGACAATCTGCAAGCTTATTACGGTAAAATGCAAGAGGTTTCCTCTGGCAAGGATACAATGACAGGCCATTGGGAGATTATGGGGCTGAAAATTACAGAGCCCTTCAACGTATTTCCCGAAGGATTTCCGAGCGAGCTGATTGATCGCTTTGAAGCGGCGACAGGCCGCAAGGTGCTGTGCAATAAGCCAGCCTCCGGCACGGAGGTAATTGCGGAATATGGCGAGGAGCAAATGAAAACAGGTTCGTGGATCGTGTATACCTCATCGGATAGCGTGCTGCAAATTGCAGCCCATGAGGATATTATCCCGCTTGATGAATTGTACAAGGCGTGTGAAATTGCCCGTGAAATAACGTTGGAGGAGCCTTACCGTGTAGGCAGGGTCATTGCCCGCCCCTATAAGGGAACGCCAGGCCAGTTCGAGAGAACGCCGAATCGTCACGACTATGCGCTCAAGCCGCCTGCGCCAACGATGATGAACAAGCTGAAGGATGCTGGCTATGATGTCATTGCTGTGGGCAAAATCAATGATATTTTTGACGGGGAAGGCGTAACAAAGACAACCTCTACCAAAAGCAATATGGACGGAATTGAAAAAACGATCGAATTTCTTTCACAGCCTTTCAACGGCTTGTTATTTACCAATCTGGTAGACTTTGATTCGTTATACGGCCATCGCCGCGATCCGGCAGGCTATGCCAAGGCGTTAGAGCAATTTGATGAGCAGCTGCCGCGCATATTGAAGCAAATAGGCGAGGAAGACTTGCTAATTATAACAGCTGACCATGGCAATGACCCGACCTTCAAGGGTACAGACCATACGCGTGAATATGTGCCCCTAATAGCGTACAGCCCATCTTTGCAAGCGCCAGATTCTCTGGGCGTGCGAGCAACTTTTTCTGATTTAGCGGCGCTGCTGGCGCATAATTTCAATGTTGCTTCCACCGGCAACGGCGAATCCTTTCTTGATGCGCTCAAATAATTCTCAGCTTATTCGTGCTAATACAAGTGAAGGCTAGTATTCCAAGATACTGGGAAGGATGAGTGATATGAGAGCTTATGATATTATTGCCAAAAAACGCGATGGGGGAAAGCTGAGCAAGGAAGAAATTCACTTTTTTGTCGATGGCTATACAAAGGGAGCCATTCCTGATTACCAGGCGTCTGCGCTGAATATGGCGATTTATTTTCAAGGCCTGGACACAGAGGAAACAGCTGAATTGACGATGGCTATGGTGCAATCTGGCGATCAATTTGATTTAAGCGGCATTAAGGGAACGAAGGTGGATAAGCATAGTACAGGCGGAGTTGGAGATACGACGACGCTTGTGCTCGGCCCATGGGTAGCGGCGGCCGGAGCGCCGATGGCAAAAATGTCCGGCAGAGGGCTTGGGCATACAGGAGGCACGCTGGATAAGCTGGAGGCAATTCCCGGTTTCAATATTGAAATGAATGCGGAGCAGTTTATCGAAGCGGTTAATAAAATCGGCGTGGCTGTTGTTGGCCAGACGGGAAATCTCGTACCGGCTGACAAGAAGCTGTATGCGCTGCGTGATGTTACCGCAACAGTTGAGAGCATTCCTTTGATCGCAGGCAGCATTATGAGCAAAAAAATAGCGGCAGGCGCTGATGCTATCGTGCTTGACGTCAAAGTAGGCAGCGGCGCATTTATGAAAACGATTGAGGATGCGTTTGAATTGGCGCATACCCTCGTTTCTATAGGCGAGCAGGTCGGACGCAAGACGGTAGCTGTCATTACGAGCATGGATCAGCCGCTTGGCTATGCTGTTGGCAATACGCTTGAGGTACAGGAAGCGATCGCGACGCTGCAAGGGAAGGGTCCGCAGGATTTACAGGAGCTTTGCATTGTGCTTGGCGGTCAAATGCTGCAGCTTGCTCAGGTTGTTGACAGCGCTGAAGCGGGTGAACGCCGCATGCAGGAGGTGCTTGACAGCGGCGCTGCACTTGCAAAGCTTCGCGAAATGATTGCTTGGCAGCAAGGCGACGCCGCCGTAGTGGAGGATCCAGGCAAGCTTCCTCAGGCAAGCATAACGCGTCAAGTATTAGCGCCAAAGAATGGCTATGTTGGACGCATTGAAGCTGAGCAGGTAGGACTTGCTGCAATGATTATGGGCGCAGGCAGAGCGACCAAGGATGACATTATCGATTATGGTGCAGGCATTATGCTCCGTAAGAAGGTTGGCGACGCCGTCAGCCAGGGAGAATGCATGGCAGAGCTCTATACAAACCGCGAGGACAGCCTGCAGCAAGCAGAGGAAATGGTGCTTGCGGCATACGAATGGACAGAAGAGCAGCCGGCCACATCCAAGCTCGTTTATGGCATCGTTACGTCCGCCGAAGAAAAGCGATTTTAAAATTTACAGCGCACCAGTTATTTGCGATCAGCAGCAAATAACTGGTGCTTTTTTATTAAAATATAGGAAAGTATATGTTTTCATCTTATACCTGTTCCTATATTTCATCGGTAAACGCGCCTGTCCAAAGGACGGCGGAGCCGTTTATCCTTCTTAAACAATCTAAACGGTCACACGTTCCGCTATTGGGCTTAAAACTGTCATTTTTTAAATTTCGCGGTCACACGTTCCGCTATTTGGCTCTAAACGGGACTTTTTCTACGATTCTTTAGCTAATAACGGAACGTCTGTCACTTTACCAGCTCAAAACTGCGATTTTGGATGTAATAACGGAACGACTGACCAGCTAGGGGGAGCGATCTATTTGGATTAGGAGCAACGTATCAATCGTTGCTCACAATTAATCGACACCCTCCATGGGAGGGTGTTCGTTAGAACAGAAAGTCATCTCCTGCCACATCAATATTCTGACATACCTTTGTCCAACGAGTCATACAAATAATAAGGACAGGCTTGGAATTAATAAACAATTGTATTATTTATAATAATTATTAATTAGTAATTGACTTATAAATAATAATTGTTATCATTAAGGTATTGCTAATTTATAATAATTCTAATTGAGGTGATCGTATTGAGTACAGACAAAAAGCATTTGACGACGAGCTGGGGCGCTCCTGTAGGCGACAATCAAAATTCGATAACAGCAGGCTCAAGAGGCCCGACATTAATCCAGGATGTGCATCTGCTAGAGAAATTGGCTCATTTTAACAGAGAACGCGTACCGGAACGCGTCGTGCATGCCAAGGGCGCAGGTGCTCACGGCTATTTTGAGGTGACGAATGATTTGTCGGCTTATACGAAAGCGAGCTTCTTATCTGAGGTTGGCAAGAAAACACCTTTATTTATACGCTTTTCCACTGTAGCAGGTGAGCTTGGGTCTGCGGATACGGTTAGAGATCCGCGCGGTTTTGCTGTGAAATTTTATACGGAAGACGGAAATTACGATTTGGTTGGCAATAATACGCCTGTCTTTTTTATTCGCGATGCGATTAAATTTCCAGATTTCATTCATACACAAAAGCGCCACCCGCAAACTCACTTGAAAAATCCGAATGCGGTATGGGATTTCTGGTCGCTATCGCCCGAATCTCTACATCAGGTTACAATATTGATGTCTGACCGCGGAATCCCGGCAACATTCAGACATATGCACGGCTTTGGCAGCCACACGTTCAAGTGGGTTAACGCTCAAGGGGAGGCTGTATGGGTCAAGTACCATTTTAAAACCGAGCAGGGCGTTAAAAATCTGGATGTAGAGCTTGCCGCCAAGCTTGCGGGCGAGAATCCAGATTACCATACGGAGGACTTATTTAACGCTATTGAGAAGGGCGACTTTCCTTCCTGGAAGCTATGCGTACAAATTATGCCCGAGCAAGATGCCAATACGTATCGCTTTGATCCATTTGACGTCACCAAGGTTTGGTCGCAAAAGGATTATCCGCTTATCGAGGTTGGTAGGATGGTGCTGAACCGCAATCCGGAAAATTACTTTGCAGAGGTGGAGCAGGCTACGTTCTCCCCAGGCTCCTTCGTGCCGGGAATTGAAGCTTCTCCGGACAAGATGCTGCAGGGCAGACTGTTTGCCTATTCAGATGCGCATCGCTACCGCGTAGGAGCAAACCATAATAGCTTGCCGATCAATCGCCCTCAAGCAGAGGTCAACAATTATCAGCGTGATGGCGCAATGCGCGCGGACAACAATGGCGGAGGCTCCGTCTATTATGAGCCTAACAGCTACGACGGCCCGCAGGAGTCTCCGCAGCATAAGACTACGCCATTTGCAGTTACAGGAGAAGCCGCGAGCGTTGCTTATGATCATAATGATCATTATACACAGCCGGGCGATCTGTACCGCTTAATGAGCGCTGATGAACAAACACGACTTGTAGAAAATATTGTAGCGGCAATGTCACCGGTTGAGCGCGTCGATATCAAGCTTCGCCAAATTGAGCATTGGCGCAAAGCAGATGCTGAATTGGGCCAGCGCATTGCTGATGGCTTGGGATTGTAAAGGAATTATATACTGTCTTGGACAGGCAAAGAATGACCCTTTAGCGAGGGTCATTTTTTGTATTTGTAAGCATCTATAACGCAACTTTGGCAGCGCGATTTAAGCAGGTAACCCTTAATATAGTTGGTCAGACTGGTTACCCGTTCGTGTTGTTGTGGTTGGAGGGACGAAACGAGTGCGCAAAAAAAAGTGGGGGGATTGCATATAAATTCTGCACAATCCTCGCTGTTGAAAAAGTATGCAATGTAGAATGGATAAGTGCTACATCCGTGCTCGCGGTAACTAAGTACATTTTGTGCATCTAGATTCTCATTTTTTGCTGAATAAACGATTCTAGATGTATTTCATGTATCTAGTTTTATTGAGTCCCCCTATATCCTGCGAATTCCGTCAAACTAAAGGCAGTTTTTCCCTTTAGAATCACTAAAAGGCCAAATTTCTTCAAACTAAGTACAGGAAATACAGTTAGCTCAGCGCGCGTGAGTACTTGTTTCGCAAAACAGAGTTTGCCATTGTTGCAAAGTACTTGTTGCGGTTTTTCAACAGCCTGACAATCGCAGGACTTTTTGACAATAGTAATAAAATTGGAAGAATCGATGTGTTTTTTAGCATCATTTTTGGATTTTAGCGATGAAATAGTCAGGCAAGCTTGTCGATTTCGGAGAAGTAAACAATTGTATACGAATGTAATGATTTATCTCTTTGAAACAGGCTGTATTTTTTTTAATGTTACAGTAAGAACAATTTTTCTTTGCAGCGCATGCTGTGAAGAAAGTTAGGAGGCTAAAAAAAGAAAGCGTTTTATTTGAAAATAAGGACATTAATTATCCTTGCCTTACATGTAAACTATTTATGAAGGAGAGATGAAGTAATGAAGACCAAGAAAAGCTGGATTTCTCTAATCGTAGTTGCGGCAATGCTATTGTCCTTCGTTCCGGCTGCCTATGCTGCGGAGGGCGATGAGGAGCAAAGCGGAGTGAAAAACTTGGCCCCTGAAAGCACGTATACATGGTCGAAGGAACCGCTCGCTCAGTATCCAGATGAAGATAAAGCATTGACTGACGGCTTGCGTGGAACCGAGACATTGATTAAAGGCAATTGGGTAGGCCATCAGTATGGCGACTACCGTGAAGTTATTTTTGATTTGGGCGCTTCGAAAGCAGTTGAAAAAGTAACCGCTAACTTTTTGCAGGATTGGCCTGAAGCTTCGAGAGGCGGCAGCAATGTGCTGATTCCGCTAACGGTATCGTTTATGGCTTCGAATGATCAGGAGCAATGGCAGGTACTTTCGCATAACGCACTTACAACGTTGTGGAAGGACGGCAAATATATCGAGGAATTCAAGTGGGATGGTGCACCGGAGCCGCAGCTTTCGGATGACGATATGCCGGAGTTTCTGAATGTGCCTCGCCAAGCTTATACGGAAGGCAAAATAAATGCGCGATATATTAAAGTGATCTTTTCCTTGCATTCAAGAGCGATGAGCATGATCGATGAAATTGAAATTTTCGGTTATGACACAGAGCAAGAGGATGCTGGGGAATTGAGCAGCTTTATCGGCAATGAGTTTCTGCAGCCGGGAAAGTCCACCACAGGCGGAATTCAACATATGGGCCTGTTGTATAACGGATATTATGAGGATACGAATTGGGACTTGACGCCAAACAAAGGCGACTGGAACAAAAAAAGATTAATTCCTAATATTGCTTATGTGGATAAGCAGGGAGAGCCGCAGGACTGGCTGTTTGACGGTGTACTGATTTTGGGTTTGGCTTCATATGCAAACGGAGACGTCCGCGGATTTGCGGCAGCGTCTGAGAAGGCAAATAAAGCTGATTGGCAATGGTATCTGGACAAAACGCTTAAAAAGAACGGTGAAGTAAACAGCGATTTGCATGAGCTTAATGCTGCAACAGCAGAAGTTGCCGGAAAGCTGAATGATCCTGATCACAAAACAAAAGTCGTACTTATGATCCCGGAACCGGGTGCTTATCAAAGCAACTTCGGAGAAGTAAACGGTGAAAACCTTGATTTTAGCATCAGTAAAGTTGGACATAAGAAATCTATTGAAAACCGTGCCAAAGCGATAGAGTGGTATATTGACGAAGCGCTCAGCATGTTTGAAGAAGCCCAGTTCAGCCATTTGGAGTTTTCAGGATTTTATTGGCTGGAGGAGCAAATCGACACAGACAGCACCGGTCCGAAAATGGTAAGTGTTGTAAGTGATTATATTCATAAACAAGCAGGTGACTTGAAGTTTTTCTGGATTCCACATTCTTTGGCCTATAAAAAGTTTATGTGGCAGGATGTAGGAATTGATGCAGTGAACCTGCAGCCAAACTACTTTTTCGAGCAGCTGGATCCATCGCGTCTGCAAGCAGCGGCTGACATGGCGAAGCGCTACGGCATGTCGCTTGAGATTGAGTTCGATGACCGAATGATCAATGATGCTGTATTCCGCAAACGGTATATCGAATATTTGAATATGGGCGTTACCACAGGATTGATGAATGAAGGCTTTAATGCCTATTACCAAGGCAATAACGCTGTCTATGATGCTGCTATAAGCACGGACCCTTCTACTCGTATTTTGTATGATTGGCTGTATAAATATACGAAGGGGCAATACGAGGTGCAGGATGCAGCTCCGCCTGAAGTTGAAGTTCTGCTTAACGGCGAGCCGTTCCAAAGCGGTACGAAAGTATCTGACCAGACGAAGCTGAAATTTACGTGGAAACTTGCGGAGGAAGTTGAAGAAGGATCTGTAAAAGTAACAGCCAAATTCAATGACAAACCGTATACAGAAGGTTCAGAAATTGATTTGACAGATAAGCCTGGCAAGCATGCCTTGGAAATAACAGCTGCCGGAACCGAAGCTAAAATTACTTATTTTGTTGTAGAGGTTGAATACGGCGCGAACCGTTTGATAGACAAAGTAACACAATATGTCAATGAAAATAAGCTTAAGGACATCAAAGCAAGCAGCATTATGAAAAATACGCTTGAGATGATGAAGCGCAATGAAGCGAGCAATGCCACTGAAGCGCTAAATTACTTGAAGCAGTTCAACAGCCAGCTTGACAAGGTGTATCAGGAAAACCATTTAGACAAGGAAGCTTATAAGTTTTTGAAAAATGCAGTGCTGTCACAGCTGGACAATATTGCCGAGAACAAACCGGCAAAAGCCTCCTCTGTAGAAGCGGCACATCTTGGCGCAGATAAAGCGTTTGACGGAGTATCGGCTACAAGATGGGCAAGCGAAACTTCAGACAATCAGTGGCTGCAGGTCGATTTTGGCGAAACTAAAACCTTTGATACAATCCTTGCCAACTGGGAGTTTGCCCGTGCCAGCGAATATCAATTGCTGATCTCAAATAACGGCGTTGATTGGACCCCTATTATAGTGGATGGCACAGATAAATTTAACGCAGATCAATATGTTAATATCTATACTTTTGAGCCTGTGCAAGGCCAATATTTGAAAATGAACGGGATTCATAGAGCGACCGGGTACGGTTTCTCGCTGTATGAATTGGCGGCTTATGATACTTCATTTACGCCTAGCAGCAAGGTGCTGGACGGTATTGAGACAGCTATAGACGCCAAAACAAAGAAAGTGACAATTACGGGCTTGGCGATGAGCAATGAAGCTGAGCATGTTGACATTGCTGTTAAAGACCCGAAAGGTGATATCCAATTTACCGGCAGTACGATTATTAATGATGAAGGCCGATTTGTGCTTGAGTTTACGCTTGTCGGAGAAGTAGAAGGCGTTTATACGGTTGAAATTGAAACGGAAGGTATGACAGAGGCGGAAACCGTAACTTTTGAATACAAGAAATATGTTACTCCTCCTGGCGGCGGAGGCGGGCCGATTATTACGGTACCCGATAAATTCAATGAACAGTCAAACGGTTCGATGAAGGCTGAGCTGGATACTACGATTGGAGCAAACGGCACGGCGGCTGCAGCAATTACGGCTGCAGATTTGAACACGGCTTTGTCTAAAGCGAAAGCGGATGCGAAAGGCAAGAAGCATATTATAGTCGTACTGAAGAAGAACGGCAATGCTGCTTCTTATGCGATTACTATTCCGGCAGCTGCAGCGGCAAATGAGCCGAATGTTATGTATCATGTCGAAACGCCAGCCGGAAATATTGATTTGCCTGGCAATGCTTTGAGGAATACTTCTGACCAGCAGCTTACGATTATCCTTTCAGATATAAAAGGAAGCGTTAATGCGGAACAAGCAGCAGCTATTGTGGGCAGCAGACCGGCCGTAGCCGCTCAGCTTCTCGTCAATGGCGAGGCAGTTGAATGGAATAAAGCTGCAAAGCTTGCAATAGTGACATTGCCTTACGTTCTTGGCAGCAACGAAAGAGCTGAGAAGGTTCGCGTATATGAAGTTACAGCTGACGGCAAGCTCAAAATGATCGGCGGCGTGAAGTACGATGCTGCAGCAAAAACAGTAAGTTTCCCGATCTCGCATAATGGAAATTATGCTGTCGGATTTGCCCAGCCGGCAAACTTTACTGATTTGGGAGCTCATGAATGGGCGCGCACAGCGATTGAAGAGCTTGCAGAACGCGGCATTGTAAAAGGAACGAATACAGCTCAGGGCACATTCGCTCCGGGTAATCGTGTAACACGCGCTGACTTTCTGGTGATGTTGGTTAACACGCTTGGATTGAAGGCGGAAGCAGCTTCCTCCTTTGCGGATGTATCGGAAAACGACTACTTCTACGAGGCAGTATCCGTTGCCCGTGCACTTGGCATCGTATCCGGCGTTGACGCTAATCATTTCGCTCCTAAAGCGAATATTAGCCGTCAGGATATGATGGTGATGATGGATAGAGCGCTGCAAAAGGCAGGATATATTAAAGGTAAGTCTGTTTCTGACGAAATTGATGCATATAAAGATGCTGACAAAGTAGCAGGATATGCAGCAAACAGCGTTGCGGCAATGATTGAGCATGGTTTTATTAACGGCTCAAACGGTTACTTGAAGCCGCAAGGCGAAACAAGCCGCGCAGAAGCAGCAGCAGTGCTGTACCGCGTGTTACAATTTGCACATTTGTAATGGTGATATCTAGTGACAATGTGTAACAATGATATCTAATGTCAACCTGTACTCGGCATATCTAAATGCAGCTTTTTACGGGATATCTAATGATAATTTCTAATGGCGTTTTCTAATGGTTGCTGCAAACGTTATACGTGTGAAAACAAGGCAATAAAATTTCTAACGGTTGCCATCGCGCTTAATAACGCAAAAACAACTGTTTTCTTCGCAAATTGACGAAATAACGCTCATGGCAACCGTTAAATTTTAGAATCGGTTAAAACAACCGAAATAGCCTCGCTGGCAACCGTCCCTCGTATTTAA
>NZ_JBOZWO010000007.1:0-195024 GCF_050864975.1 Paenibacillus sp. GXUN7292
GCGATGCGCAATTACAAGCGGCTTTGCTGCTTTCATTCTGTTCCCTCCATTATAAATAGAAATAACCAAATTATAGTAAAGCTTCTTCTCAATTTCAATATTAAATGCTACAGCAAAAGTGTTTTTGTGTAAACCACGCTTGGAAGGATAAAATTGGCCATTGCTTCCAATCGTTGCCTACAATGAATCAACAGTCTTCCTGGAAGTGTTCGTTATTCGGCCAGAATTGGCCGATTTGATTTTAAACGAAGCTCAATTTTAAAAGGAAATACCGCCCGCTGCGTTAATTCTTACCTTATAGGTAGCTGTTTTCCCTTGGTAAGTAGCGGTAATCGTTACTGCACCTGGGTGATGAGCAGTTACTACACCATATTCAGATACAGTTGCTGCCCGCGGCTTGCTGCTTGTATACGTTACACCATCGCTTATCGTTTGTCTTGTTCCATCATCATAGATTGCGGTAAGGACTAAGCTTAAGGTACCTTTCACTTGCATACGCGGATCCAATCCGCTAAGCTCCAAGCGAATCAGCTGCTTTTCAGGCTCAGGCTTGACAACGATCAGCTCATAGGATGAAACTAAGCCCTCGTGCTCCGCCGTGATAAGTACGGTCCCTTCCGACTTCGCCGTTATTACGCCAGCAGCGCTGATCTCCGCTATACTTGGATTACTGCTTGTATAGGTGACGTTTGTCTCCACCTTTTCACGGCTTCCATCGCTGTACACAGCGGTAGTCGTCGTTTTATCACTCTCTCCAACAACCAGTGCAGCCGGCCCTTCGAATTCAAGCTCAGTCAGTGTAATCGGTTCTTCATCGTTTTCTGATACAGATTGTAAAACAGGTCGTTTAGCAACATCATCCCATAACCAAATATCGTTAAAGTCCCACCCTAACCTGTCCATATAGGTTAACGGGTCTTCCACTTCAATTTCGGAAAGTCCAAGTCCTTTAAGGGTTGTTAATGCTCCTTCAGCCACACCTTCTTTATTCACAATCATGCCGTCAAATGCATAATTATTTTCGAGAGTAGCAGTGTGCCCCGCAAGAACTCGTCCCATCACACGGTTTGCCATAGTTGGCGCTGTAACCGAAGGGCCCAGGGCAATGACATTTCTGACGACCGTATCATTATACCCGTAGCCAGTCACTCCGCCCGCATTGCTCGTAATCGCCCGAACGATTCCAGACGCATACACGTTTTCTGTTAAGCTGCCTGTGTTCGTAATTCCAATTAGGCCGCCGGCCTGACTTACCTGAGCGGTTACATCCGCGGTAGAATAGCTGTTTCTTACGATACCATTGGAATAGCCTACCAAGCCGCCTACAGTGCTGGAGCCTGTAATTGAGCCTGTTGAAAGACTATTCTCTAACTCACCATTGTTCGTGTTGATGAGTATACCTATTCGACTCGCGCCAGTGACGCTGGCATCGATCATAGCTATATTTTTAATCACTCCGCCATTGAGATGGAATAAACCGCCGCTCGAAGAATTAAAATGATATATTTTCTTCCCGTCGCCATCCAAAACACCGGTGAAAGGTACAACTTTAAAAAGTGATTCCGCCGTTTGCCCAGAGTAATCCAAATCATTATCTAAAATAAATTTTTCTGCCGGGAAGACTTCCATAACGTTCAAATCTGCGATGGATTTGATTTTGTAATAACCTGCTTCATTTCTCTCCAGTGGCACTACTGGCTCTTTTGCCTCTTCAGGATTACTGCTTAATACCGGACGTTTTAAAGCATCATTCCACATCCAAACCGACACAAAATCCCATTTCAACCTGTCGGTATACGTACTAGGGTTTTCAACCTCTTGCTGGGATAGTCCTAAACCTTTTCTGTTATCAGCAGCTCCTATACTTTCGCCTTCTTTATCCACAATCATGCCGTCAAAAGCATAATTATTCTCAAGCGTTGCAGTATGCCCGGCAAGAACGCGTCCCACCACACGGTTCGCCATGGTCGGCGTGACGACTGAAGGGTTAAGAGCAATGACATTTCTGACAACCGTATCATTATAGCCATAGCCAGTCACTCCGCCTGCATTGCTTCTAAGCGCCAGAACAGCTCCTGACGCGTATACATTTTCCGTTAAACTGCCCGAGTTTGTAATTCCGATTAGACCGCCAGCTTGGTTCAGCTGCGCAGTTACATCTGCAGTAGAATAGCTGTTTCTCACAATGCCATTGGAATAGCCCGCTAGACCGCCCACTGTGCTGGAGCCTGCGATTGAGCCCGTCACAAAACTATTCTCTACCTTTCCATTGTTCGTATTAACGAGTATGCCTATATTACTCCCGCCAGTGACGCTGGCATCTATCATGGCTACGTTTTTAACCGTTCCGCCATTAAGATGGAATAAGCCGCCATTTTCTGATTTAAAATTGTATAAGGATTTATTATTTCCATCAAAAACGCCAAGGAAAGGCATCCCCTTAAATAAAGGCTCAAAAAGCTTTCCTTCGAAATCTAGATCATTTTCCAAAATATAATTTTCATCCGGGAATTCTGAAATGGTCTTTAATTCATTAATCGAACGGATGATGTAGTACCCATCTTCGTTTTGATCAAGCTTCGGCTTTGGCCTATTATTTTCATTAATTTGTTCCAAATTACTTTGCAGTAATGGGCGCTTCGCATCTTCATTCCAGATCCAGATAGAATCAAAGTCCCAACCGAGGGTCTCCGCGAAAAAGGATGGCTTTGTGAATGCTTCTATACTTACACCCTGTCCCTTTTCATTATTTGGATCGTTCACTGTAACATTCTCACTGCTTACAAACATATTTTCATCTGCATAATTATTTACTAAGGTTGCGGTATCTCCAGCTAAAACTCTGCCGACAATTCTATTAGATGCAGTACCTGTAACAATAGATGGATTTAATGCCATACTATTTTGAATAACCGTATTGTTATATCCGTATCCGCTGATGCCGCCCGCATTTGATTCTTCTGCTACAACGGCTCCCATTGCATAGACTTGTTCTGTGACACTGCCCCGATTTGTAATCCCGATAATACCGCCGGCTTGCTTTCCGCGAGCACTGATACGAGCTGTTGAATAACTGTTTCTTACGGTACCGTTCGAGAAGCCCACAAGCCCGCCAACGGTAGAATTGCCTCTAATCGATCCAGTACTGTAGACGTATTCCACTATTCCATCATTCTGATCAACCAGAATCCCGACATTACTCCGGCGAACATCGATGTCAGCATTGATGATTCCTACATTTCGAATAATCCCTTCATTAACGGCAAAGAGACCCGCACCGCCTGAGGAAACAATAACGCCTGTAATCGTATGTCCTTGCCCGTCAAACGTCCCGGTAAATGGAGTTTCATTAGCGCCAATTGCTTCAAAAAACATGCCATTACCATCGATGTCACGATCTAAAATATAGTGTTTGTCCGGGAACTCATGCATTTTATTAAGTCCGCTGGCACTTTTAATTTGATAAGGGTTATCTTCCGATCCATCACCCAGCATTCCTTCTTTAGCTATTAAAGGATCCGTTAACGGCTCTCTGTCGATTGGATTATTAACCAGTCTTACGACGATCGTATTTTCATCGCCAAATGCAAGCGGGCTGTCAAATAAGATGATTTGTTCTCGTCCGAGATGTTCCAGCGTTGCTTCCTGGATAACCGTTTCTAACAGCTGTTCACCTGTATGATCACGCTTTTCACCGATAATAGTTACACGTTCAAGCGAGTTCGGGTAATTTAATACCCCAACGCCCTTCAAGACGTTATTTTCTACAATCGCGCTTGTTAAGTTCATATAATTTTCAGGTTGTTTAATCGTAAATGAATCAATTTCAACACCGTCGTTGTTATAAGCCTTCAAAGTGAGAGATTGATCGTTAGATTCTAAAATAACACCTGTTTGCTTATTTTCATCATAAACGATATGATCCCAGTCAAATGATTTATTATCATAGAACGTTGGACCTGATGAACCAACCGTCACAAAGGTTGTACCCAGATTCATCGCTTCTTCGGATATATCTTTTACACCGTTTCGTATTGTTGTCCGTTTATATACGTGATCATGGCCGCCAATGTACAAGCTGACGCCAAGCTGTTCAAATGCTTGAGACAATTTCGCTCTCATAATGTTCATACCGGTCTCATCGCCAGATTGTCCGCCGTAATAAGGATAATGCCCCATAACGATTTTCCACTTTTTGTCGGTTGCCCGCAAATCTTTTTCCAGCCATGACAGCTGCTTGTCGAAATCCAGCGCAGTATTCAGAACAGCTATATGCATATCGCCATAATCAAACGAATAATTCGTTTCCCGATAACTGCCTTCACCGTTTTTCGGCAAGTTGAAAAAACCGGAAAATGCTCCGAATTTCCGATCCGTCACATGTTCACGATCCCCGACAATATGAGCAGAAATAAGATCCAGGGTGTTGTTATAAATGTTGTCAAACACATCATCCCATGCATAAATATTGCCGCCAAGCCAGGCCAAGTCCCCGACTTGGATCACAGCCTGTCCGTTTGAATTTTTCTCCTGCAAAACATCCAGCATATCGCTAAAGAGCTTGAAACTTTCCGGATTTCGATCTGAAACTTCAAGATCGCCCATTACATACATAACGGCTTCCTCTGAAGCTGGCGCGGTCCTAAAGCTATAACTGCTGCTCCAAGGTCCAGTCGGCGAAACCCCATACCGATATTCATACCTAGTCCCTAAGTCTAGATCTGTTAAATCGGCTTCATGAGCTGCAAGCACACGGTAATTACTCTTTGCAAACGTGTCGCCGTACGCGGCTTGAAAATAAGAGACATTCGCCTGTACCACTTCAGCATTATCCCACATCGCCTCTGATTCAGGTTTGAACTGAACATACGATGCTTCCAATGCCTTATCCGTCACTAAATTTATTCCCACTTCATGTTCATTTTCGCCTACATTAACAATTGGTTTAAATTCATTTAAAATTTTATCAGTATCTAAATTTTGTTGAGCAACAAGCAACCGGATAAGCTCAACACGTGTATTTCCTTGATGATCGGTTGCCGCATACTTAATAAAATATTCCCCGTACATATCGACCTTGAAATGCTGATCCGCAACGGCTACTTCTCCCTTATCATTTAAAACGATTGCTTCCACCGATAAAGGCTGACCGAGATTATCCGTCGCCGAAGCGCTCAGCACTTCTACTTGATCCCCAAGCTCAATCGTGTCTGAAAATTGTCCATGGACCGTAATTTCAGGCGCATGCACCGTGCCCCTCGTTTCATCGCCAATCCAAATTGGAGCACTTACGGCTTCTTCGCCGTCTTCTTGGAAAGCTCTAACGATGAAATAATCCCCGTCTGCACTTGCAAAGGTTTCTTCCATTTCAAATTGATTGCTGGCAATATTTTGGTACTCCTTGACCACTTCGCCGCTATTTTTGTATACAACGACTTTATCCAAATAATCGTTAGCATCAGGATCATTTATCCGTACATAAAGTTGAATTTCATTTGTACTAGCTGGAAGGATCGCCCCCATCATCTGACCGTTTGCCGAAACCGCCATTTCTAAATTACGATCAAATGATACATAGGTGCGATGATTTCGCATCGCCTCGTAAAGGCCGTCTCTAGATAAGTTATTTGCCCACATACCGGTTACATGGGGTTGAACCATACCCCAATTCCCTTTGTGCTCGTCTCCGCCAAACACAGGAGAAATATGCCAGCCTCGATCCAGTGCCTTGGTATAGATGGCAAAATCATTTGAGGATTTGTATTCTATCATATTAAGATTTCTGTCAACATCTCGGTTATAGTGTTTAAATTCAGAGAAACTCCAGTTTCCTGACGAGCGCGGATGGTTAAATTGAGCAATAGCATCAGGGTCTTGGGCAAGTCTTGCGTAAAAGGTAGGCAAATCGTATTTTATGTCGCTCCAGCCCCACGTGCCATCCGCACCTAGTCCATGTGTTCTTGCAAACCATGCGGCATTAAATAAGTTGATATGACCCGATTCATCGTACCAAGTGACTTCCGTACCAGGCAGCGTAATAAATTCGTTATCACTATTGTGAGCATCTGATTGCTCATGCAGCAATTTGTATTCTTCGGAATAAGAGTCTTGGACATTAGTAATAAAATCACTGCCCGTACTGATGTCATAAGTCACGTCGTGTTCAGTCACTGCGTAAAAATCAAAATCTGTATTAGCCTTCACAAATTTATAAGCATCATCAGGTAACAATATCCCATCACTGAGAGAGGTATGGGTATGCATGTGACCTTTGAACAATGTAGATCCTAAGTACTCAGCTCTATCTTTTTTAGAAGCACTATCTTCTTTCTCAGAAGCGAATACCATAATGCCGTAACAAAGACTAACGACTCCAGCAATAAAGCAGGCCATTACGATTAAAGGCAGGTTTCTACTATTGGACTTCATCAAGCTCTCTCCTTTTCGGCTCAAAAAGTAATATTAGGTGTCTGATATCCATAAACGATCTTGCCAATATTAAATGCAGCATGAAGCGTATGACAAACAGCCCTTAAACCGAAAAAGCTGCAGTCTGAAGGCTGTTTCTATCATCTATCTTATTCACAGTCGTAACAATGGCATAATTATAGGCGCAAGCGACTGTGCCATGCGCAAAAATCCGAGGTCGGTTGGATGTACTCCATCAACTGTGCACTCACTCTCGGAATCCTCGCCTAGCAGCTTAGTACCGTCAACGAAGTGGATATTATTGTCCCCCTCTGCCTGCCTCTGTTCAACATTCTCGATTTGGACCAGCCTGCGGCTATTATAAAGCTCCCTTCTCCCTTCATAGAACCGGTCTCCGGCATAGCGAATCCTGGACACAACTAGTATAGGAACTACTGGATGCCGCGCTCTCAAAATACGGATGAATTCAGGCAGCGTTCGCGTAATATTTTCCACCTCGCCTGTATTCCCTTCGTAATCAAGAATGTAAAGCGCCGGTTGCTCGATTTCCGAAATGATATGCGCGAGCTCAGGCTCGCCCTTCCCATTTCCGGAGAAGCCAAGATTCACAAACTCTACCGGAATCATACGGCTAAGAATATTAGAATAAGCCATACCCGGACGGGAGGCGCATCCCCCCTGTGTTACCGAGGTCCCGTATATAACGACAGGCTTATTGCTTGCATAGGCAGGCGCTTCGCTTATGACTGCATCCTTATCTACACCGATCCATACCTCCTCTACCCCCTGGTAGAGCGGGAAGTTTAAGGTGACAGATACATTTTTTTGCTCGTCCCATTGGTATAACTGTGATTCGTATTCAGTTGCCGTTGGCTTAAATATAGCCGTGGAGATAAAGTGCTGCTCTCCTGGCTCTCCAAGATAACAATCAAACCCGCACTGCCCTGTAGACGGCATATGATGCATATTGGCAGGTCCGGCAAGACGTACCCTTATGACCAACCGTGAAGAATTGGTCCGAAAGCGAATTTGCCCGCCTGCCGTACAATAAGCAAGTGTATCTACTGCTGGCGGTACGACAGCTTGGGAAGCCAAGGGCAGGCGTCTGTAAACCTTATCCAACGCGAGCCATGGGAAGCCGGCGACATGAAAGGGCGCCACAAGCGGAGAATACCATTTCAACTGCTCACCATTTTTTGTCTCCGGGTATATAGTTCCGCCCAGTTGATCCAAGTTTATTTCTTTCGATTGAACGGCCATCTATAACTACTCCCCCCACTATATTTACCAGCATACGTCTGCTGCGTTACTCGATTTGAAATACATACTTCCGAATTGCCCGGGCAACGCCATCCTCGTTGTTGGTAGATGTAACCACGTCCGCTATTGATTTGATATGCTCCTCGCCGTTGGCCATCGCCACGCCGAGACCTGCCGCCTTCAGCAGCTTTGCGTCATTATCACTGTCACCAATGGCGAATACATCGGACATAGACAAGCCGAGCATCTGACAAACCTGGCGGACTCCGCTTTCCTTTGTAATGCCTTTCACTGAAATCTCCATATTGACAGGGGCAGAACGGGTAATCTCGAGCGTCCCCCAACTGAGCAGCTCTTCCTTTATTTCAGCAAGCTTCTGTTGATCATTGCTGCCAATGCCGAATTTCATCCAATCCCGCTCGAACATCTCCGGCGTCCAGTCCTTGGCGCCTGTCAGACTCTCTACACTGTAGCCCCAATACCAACCGCCCCGTTCTGCAGCAATGGCGTGAATGTTGCGAATCGTGTCACGAGGAATAAAAACGCGGTTTTTAAGCTTGCCCGGCCCTTCCCAAATCTCTGCGCCATTGAGCAGCACCATCGGGGAATCAAGCCCAAGCTCATCCCAGAAGCCCTTCGAATTTTGAAAGCCTCTCCCGGTAGAAAATATAACTTTAACTCCGTTATCTACGGCATATTGAATCCATTTTTTAGTTTCTTCCGTAATTTCCTCCCGATCCGTCAGGAGGGTCCCGTCCAGATCCAACGCAATTAGCTTATACTTTGCTTTTACCTGCTGCATGACACTCATCCCTTCACCGCTCCCATCGTCGCGCCTTCCATAAGAAGTCTTTGGAACAAAATATATATAATAATGGATGGCACCATGGCAATGGTAACACCGGCAAACAAAGTTACCCAATCTGCGGTGAACTCCATTTGCTTATTCGCAGAATACATTTGCACTGCAATCGGATATTTTTTTGGATCGCTTAAATAGATGAACGGCGCCAAAAAATTGTTATAGAACCCTAGGAACTTGAATACTCCAACGGTTACAATTCCCGGCGTAGACAAAGGAACGATAACACGCCAAAACTTTTGGAATAACGTAGCGCCATCCATCGTTGCACTTTCCTCAAGCTCCAAGGGCAGAGAGCTCATAAAACCCCCAAGCAGCATAAGATAGAACACACTTTCCCCAAGACTGGACAGCAGTATTAATCCGGTTAAGCTATTGGTCAAATCCAGTTCCCGCATAATCACATATTGAGGTACAAGCGCATTGATGCCAGGCAGGAACAGGGACAGCATAATCAAACCCCAAATCAATTTTCTACCTTTAAAATTCATTCGAGTAAGCGCATAGGCGTTAATTGTCGTGAAGAAAAGGCCAAGCACTAGACTTCCACCAACATAATAAAGAGTATTTAAGAGTGATTGCCCGAAACCGTATTGATTCCATGCTTTCGTATAATTCTGCCATCTCAATTCTGATGGCAGCGCCCATATATCTTGAAAAAACTCAGGATTACTTTTCAGCGATTCATAGATAACCCAAATCAGCGGAAATAAAATGGTCAGCGACCAGGCATAAAGCAGCACACGCCACACAACGTCCATTAACGTTCGTTTTTCCTTCAACCTTATCCCTCCGAACCTTCATATGGAAACTAATACTCGTAGCCTTTGTTCGGCACAAATTTATCAATTAACAGCTTCGCCGTTATTAATATAACGAACAGAATCATACCGACTGCGGAAGCGTAGCCATAATTCCGATACTCTTCTCCAAAAGCTAAGTTAAACATGTAGAGGCCGATGACGTCCGTTGAACCATATGGCCCCCCATTTGTCATAATGAGGATGATTTCAAAGCCCTTCATCGTGCCAACAACGAGGAACAACGCGCTGACGCGAATAATTGGCGTAACAAGCGGCATTGTAATTTTAAACAAGCGTGTCATATGTCCGGCTCCTTCAAGAATCGCCGCCTCGTACAATGACTTTGGAATCGCCAGCATCGCATTGGCAAAAATAATGACATACAAGCCGACCCCGCCCCATACCCATGCCGGGATAATCGACGCAAGGGCTGTTCCTTCATTGCCTAGCCAATAGAAATTACCGATATTAATGCCAACAAATTTCAGAAGCCCATTCAACAAACCGTACGATCCATCATAAATGAAAGCCCAGAGGAGAGCGACTACGACCGTAGATAACACATTCGGAAAGAAAAACAATACCTTCAAAAATTTGTTTTCTCTATACGTTTTATTTGTAATTAAATAGGCAAGGAGCAAAGAGATGATAATAACAAAGAAAGGCACTGTTATCATAAAAATCAAATTGTGGGTAAGTGCACGCCACACATATTTATCTCCAAATGCGGTGATGAAATTGGACAGCCCGACAAACGTTGCATCCGTAAATCCATCCCAATCGAGCAGCGCATAATAAACCGATAAAATGTTCGGAAACAACGTAAAAAGCAAATAGCCGCCAAAGGGAGGCACGATAGCTATGAACAGAAATATCCACTTCTGCGTATTCGCTTTATCTAGACCCAGCTTGCGTGTAGGGGTCTTTGGTGTCTTCACAACAGTTGAATCAGACACGAGAGGTCAACTCCTATCTTAAAATGGAAGAGCGGAGATGAATCCTCCCCGCTCCATCATTTCTTATTTTTTCTTTTCAGCCTCTACAGCTTTCTTCAGCAGTTCTTCAGCTTGCTCCAGAATCGGTTTCGGATCCTGCTTGCCCATAGCAAATTTCACAATATTTTCATCCAATAATTTTTCTGCTTGAGCAAGATTCGGATCGGAAATACTAACTGTTCGACTTGCTTTAAACGTTTGGGCATCATTCTTCGTAATATATTCGAGAACAGCTTTAGTCGAACTCATAAGTCTTTCTGCCCGTGCTGGATCATCGATCAAATCCTTACGCAAAGGCAGTGCGCCAACAGTTTCCGCGGCTTCTTGCTGATTTTCAAGAGTAAGCTGCCAAAGGATGAATTCCTTGGCCCACTTTTTATTCAAATCCGGTTTACCAGCCCAAATGTAGTTGAAGCCTGTAGTACCACTGCGGATCCAAAGCTTTTGGTCTTCGCTTTCACGGAACGGAACGGCCATATAACCCCATTCGAAATCCGCAGTCGTCGCTTCCTTCATCTCATTTTCGACGTGTGTCCCTGTCGATACCATCGCCGCTTGACCTTGAATAACCTGCATTTGTGATTGCGTATGGTTCAAAGCTGGAAGTCCCTCTGCAAAATAACCTTCTTTTCCAAGCTCATATAAGCGTGTCCAGGTTTCGACCGTTTCAGGATTTGTGTATTGCGGTAAACCGTAGGTTCTGTAGTCTTCGATAAATTCATCGACATGACCATTAATATCAGCTAGTTCAAAGTTTTTGGCTGTTCCGAAAGCCCAGTTGTGGTAGCTTGGGTGCATGCCCGGGAACGTGATTGGATAAATACCATCTGCCTTAATATCCGCTAACAACGATTTAAATTCTTCCCATGTTTTCGGATTTTGGTTCCAGCCATGCTCTTCAAACAGTTTCTTATTAAAGAATAACCCTCCGAAGCTAGTGTAGATTGCGAATTCATACCTCTTTCCTTGAATCTGCGGCGTAGATTCATAAACTCCCGGCATACTAAGGTCTTTCACCGTTTTGTCAGGCATATCGATAAGCTTGAAGTCCCAAATATCATCTAGAGGCTCCAGCTTACCGGCTTCAGCCAACGCTACAATACCGCCGGAAGCACCGGAAGGAGCAGTATTGAACAAATCGAACATATCCTTATCGTTGTTTGCTGAAATTTTAGTAGAAAGAATTGTTTTCATATCCGATGATGCTGTAACGTCAAACTTGACATTCGGGTATTTCTCGGTGAAGGATGCCACCATTTTATCAAACCCTTCACGTCCGTAACCTCCTACCTGCTGACCGACTTTAAGCGTAACCTCCACATTTTTCGGCAATCCATTCTCGTAAACATCTGCTTCAGCAGTCGCGGCCGGCTTATCCGAACCCGCTGGAGAAGTACTTGGGCTAGGCTCGTTCTTTCCGCTGTTTCCGCCACAAGCAGCCAGCATGGTTAAAGATAATATCGCTGCAACACCCGTACTCATTAATCGTTTCGTTTTTCCGTTAAACATTGTTTTGCTTCCCCCTTTTAATTAATAAATAAATTGGATTAACTATTTAAGCATAACTGTGTTTTGTTAATCGCCAATCAAATCAGGGTAAATAATTTGTAAATAACTACTGGACTTGGCCTTTTAAGCCTCACCTCCCAAAATCATGTAACCGTTTTCAATTTGATTACTAAATTAGTCGAGCAAGCACCTTTTTATCCATTGTTTTGATCATTGATTGCCCTTCTAATAATCGGCAGCGTTAAACGAAATGCCCGAATTTCCATAAAGGTTAATTTCAGCTGTAATGCAATTATGCTTCTAATACTTCGATTAGCACAGAAACCGCCTTTTATGCCAAGACGATTCATAATATACTTTGTGCGGCGGATATGGAATAAATTTGTTATAATAATAAAAGATTTCAATTGGTACTGCTCCATTAATTGCTTGCTAAAAATTAAATTCTGAACCGTATTGTAGGACTTATCTTCTTCCAGCACTCTTTTTGCCGGAACGCCCTTCTCAACCAGATACTTCTTCATTAGTTCTGCTTCCGAGCGACGTGAACCAACAGCTCCTCCCGATACAATGATGTATTTGTGCCCATACTGCCGAAATAGCTTGTAAGCCTCATCTAGTCTTTCCTTAAGTAAGGGGTGTATTTGGCCATCTTTGGATACATAGCCGAGTACAATAATCGCATCTGCTTTACCAGGTTTTAATATAACTGCATGCAGCCAGCATATGTAAGTCAGCACCGCTATCGCCGCTATTGCAATTATCCATCCAATCCATATCATGACTTGCTCCTCTAGACGATGATTTATTATATTTAATCAAATCAGTTTACAAATTAATAATATCTTTTTTTAACACAATGTCAATACAATTCGTTGCATTTTTTTAGTATTTTTGGATTAAGAGTTTTTGCCTTGTCCGAATTTTGCTGCATAAAACCGCCATTTATCGTCGTTTTTCAGAGAATTTAAAATGTACATTAATTGACTTAATCCAACTTACAACTTTTATTCGCCTCGTATTAATGCTACACTTGAAGCAAGTATGCGCATAATTTATCAAATGTTTTGAATCTTGATTATTATATAAAACGTTGTCGGAAAGAGGATGCATATCGTGAGTGATTCGGTCAAACAAACTAGCCATATGTTATTAAAATCAATTAATCAGCAGAAGGTTCTTTTTCTTATTTATTCAGAAGGGCCGATCTCTCGCGTAGAGCTTGCAGAAAAAACTGGACTTAGCAGACAAACGGTTACCAATATCGTTAACCGCCTGTTAAAGGAAAAAATAATCGTAGTAGGAGAGCTTATCGATCTGGAAGCAGGAAGCGGAAGAAAGAGAGTCGGCCTTCACATTAACAGCAGCCACTTTTATGCCATAGGTCTGGAGCTCGCCGGCAAATACATCCGTGGAAAGGTGTACAATCTGCGTCAAGAAGCAATTGCATCAGCGGAGCGCACGATTAACAGATATGGCTCCGTAGATGTCTTGTTAAGACTGCTCCATGAAGTTATCGATGAGCTGCTTACCCAGGTGCCTAACACCTCTAAAGTAAAAGGTATCGGAATCAGTATTCAAGGTCTGGTTGATTCTCTGCACGGCATCGTTCTCCGGACACCCGGCATAGGTTTTCATCGCCTTCCTCTCAGTCAATTGCTTGAAGATAAATATAATATTCCTGTGCACATCGAGAACGACGTCAATCTTCTCTCCGTCAACGAGAATATGAACGGCTGCTTGAAGGAATCCGCTAACAATATCACCATTAAATTTGATTATGGGACAGGCGGAACCATCGTTCACGATAAACAAATTGTAACGGGATCCAACTTTGTCGCAGGGGAATTCGGGCATTACAAAGGGTTCTATGGGGAAGACGCTTATCCTTGCCATTGCGGCAGATCGGGTTGCTTAACGACGCTTGCTTCCAGCAGCGGACTTGGTGTATCGATCAAATGTACGCTGGAAGAGTTTGCTGAAGGCATCAAAACAGGAGATCCCAAATTTCTTAGCTTGTACGAAAAAATTGTCGATGGCATCTCGATCGCTATGGCCAACATTATTACATTCATAAATCCAGACAGCCTGCTTATGACTGGCCGCGTCATTCATACTATCAGTCCCGAAATGTTCGGCGAAATAAAGTCTAGAGTGATGCACCAGTTGCCAGTAACGGTTAATAACGTACAGATGATCTACCTTCATAACAAACCGGATGAATCAAAGCTTGCTGCCGGTTTAGTTATTAAACGCGCCTTCGAAATACCACTGGATACTTTATCTCTTTAATATAATAATTAAACCTACTATAACGGTTCATCTCTGACTCAGAATGAACCGTTTTTTACTTTTTATAAACTATATAGCTTTTAGATACGTATTTTATTTTTAGTGTGAAATATGCAATTTTCGTATACAAAGGAACTGTCGGTATCGTACCCAATTTCTCCTCACTCCTCGTTATAATTTCTCGGAAATGCAGGGTATAACGGTTGCCACAGAGCCTATTCGTTAAAAAATAAGGTGTTTTAAAATCTAACGGTTGCCATTGCCGCTATTCAATCAATATCTGCTAAAAATACGCCAAAATGCCGAAATAGCCGCCAAAACAACCGTTAAAAAATTAAACAGCATAAAATCAGCCCTTTAGCGGCTGTGGCAACCGTTACAAGTTTTTCACCAACAAAACCACATTTGGCCTCAACAGCTGCAGTTATTAATTTTTCAGCGCCAATGCGTTGAGGATAGCTAGCTTATTACATGACGACCGATGTGTGTCCACTTACAATTAAGGACAATATTCGACCATTTATTTATTTTCATACTTATTTCGATATTTGCATATATAAACACACCCCTCACTTCACATCGCATGTAAGGACCAGTGTAAGACAGGAGAGCGTAGAATGACGATTGAATTTACGACATAAGTGCTTCGGTCCAAGCCACAGTACACCACCGAGCGCAGTCCCCAGTACGCAGTGTTTCGCTCCATAACAGCGTCGGCCGATCACCGAGTATATCGACTTTAACATGAAATAAATTGAAATTCTGTGCCCTGTTGGCACCAAAATGGCGATAAAGCCTATAAAACGACAAAATAAAAGAGGGAGAGACAGCATGAATGTGGGAAAAGCTCAAAATATTGTACAAAAATGGATAACGGAAAATGCGAGTTTAGCGAAAAATTACAAAGGGGCTTATTTTAGCGGTTCGGTGCTGGATTGGGCTGAGGATATTGAAGTGCCGGATACTTCGGATATTGACGTCATGGTTGTCATTGATACTGAGGAGGAGGCACCGCCGAAGCTTGGCAAGTTTGTTTATAAAGAGGTTTTAATAGAGGTAACATATATGAGCAGCAAACAGCTAGCATCGGTCCAAGCTGTGCTTGGAAATTATCATCTGGCCAGCAGTTTTTGAAAGAACCATGACCTTGCGAGCCGCAGCCGCGAAGCGCTCCAGCTGTTGCCTGCTCTTAAAGCGACGACTAATGCTATTATAGAGTCCAATCGGTTTATAAATTAGAGACAGGCCAATATTGGTACTTAGCCAAATCGATACGGCCTTGATCATCAACACTAATATTCTCCGATGTTAAATATAGTATTTGCTTGAATCTTGATTCATCATCCGTAATGGCAATTTCCCCTTTGGCGTTAACAACTCTATGCCAAGGCAGGCCGTAAGAAGCACTCATGCTGTGCAAAATGCGGACGACCTGCCTTGCGCCTCTGCTGCTGCCGGCCAGAGCGGCGATTTGACCGTAGGTCATGACGCCGCCTTCTGGAATATTCTTAATAATAGCAATTACCTGCTGCGTAAATGGCTTCATATCTTCCCTCCACACAGTTATGCGTTTTTTGGAATCTTATAAATTAACCAGAGCGCCCGCCGGAATAACTACCGATTCTCCTGCAGCACTGATCCAAACGTCTACTGCTGAAGGGTTATGGACTATTTTGCGATTAACTGAAAATCTAAGGCTTTTTAGCGCATTCGTATAAGATACAAGCTCGGACATTGTTGCCATCCAGATGCCTGTGCTTTCTTCCAATACACTGCCTAGCTGATCAACCAGCTCCCAATTGTTATCATTGTCGAATTCAAAGCTATGCCCCCATACAAATAGAAGCTCCATTCTAGAATATCGCGATTTGCTGTCTACAAATTGACGAGCCGCCTCTACCATTCCTTTGTGATGGCAAGTCGGGTGCCAGGTTAACAAGTTTGCTGGCATGACAAACTGACCGTGGCTCTGCACCGTTCTGGCATACTCAATGCCAACAGCAGGCAAGGCAGCTACTACGCTGTCATTATAAGTGCCATAAGGATAGCTCATTCCTCTGACAGGATAACCAACCAAAGCCTCAAGCTCGGCACGATTAGATAAAATCTCTTCAATAACCTGCTCCTGAGGAGACTGCTCCAAAAATGGATGGTTCACCGTATGAGCTGACACCTCATGTCCCAAGTACAATTGCCTTACTTCCTCTGCCGCAATATAGCCTTCTCTGCCCAAAAATCCTGTATTCAAGTGAAAGGTTCCTTTTAAACCGTACTGATTCATTAAATCAACCAAACGCCGGTCCTGTTCTCGCCCGTCATCAAAGCTAAAGCATGCAGCTTTAGTATGCCCATTGGGAAATCGGTCGAATTTTATTTGTATTTTATCCATTTCAATACCTCAAATTATCATTAAATGTATAAGAAATTGCAGCTATTCTTTTATTCTACTCGATTGCTCGGATTCCCTTTTTTAGACCTTCTGAAAATACCTGTACACCTTATTAAGCTTTTGATCATGTCTCCCCCTTTTGCTTTCCATGCTGCCGAATTCGAAAAACTTTACCTTTTTTATTCCGACATAGTTGAATAACGCTTTTCTCATTAATACTTTATGTGCATTGTTTAACCACAGCAGGGGATAGTGAGCAGGACCCTTCATAGAAGATACACATACTACCGACTTCCTCTTTAACAATCCTTCAGGCAGCAAGCCGCCTTTATCCCGATATGCAAACCCCGAAGCAAACATCTGATCAATATATCCCATCAGCATAGCAGGAGGGCGTCCCCACCAAATCGGGTATACGAGCACAATTTTATCAGCCCACAGCAATTGTTCACGGTATTTTTGCAAAGCAGGATCATTTTTCATATCCCGCCTGCGCTTGTACTCATTAAAAACAAGAACAGGATTAAAATTTTCCTCATACAAATCAAGTACCTGAATTTCGTCTATGGCAGCATTTTCACGGCTGCCCGCAATAACTTTTTGTAGAAAAGCATAGCTTAAGCTTTGATGATTGGGATGTGTGTAAATAATTAGCATATTCATGGCGATCACCCTTTACTTATCATTTGATAATAAATAAGCACAACAAAATGGTAGCATGCCGCATTTTGGTTGTCAAATGATAATTGTTTATTGATAATTAATTTGCTATTGTTGCACTAAGAGGTGAGCGCGATGAATGATCATGCTTTGTTTTTAAAAATGGTCCACTTCACAACCGCTGTGCATCAGGTCAAGCATGATATTACAAAAGATATTAGGCTGGACGATATTACGCCTGCGCAGTACGGCATTCTTGAATATATCGCTGTAAGTCAGCCTGTTACTCTGAGTCAAATAAGCGACTGTCAGCAAATGTCTATGCCCAATACGAGCCGGGAAATAAAAAAACTGATCGAAAAGCAATTTTGTGAAAAATCTGTCTCCTCCGAGGACCGAAGAAAACAATATATTAAGCTCTCCAGTAAAGGACAAGCTTTAATGAATCAAGTATTTGAGCATATACAAGCCCGTTTCGAGGAACGAATAGGAAATGCGTCGGCAGCCGATCGGCAGCTCATCGAGCAAGCGATTGACTTGCTATACGCCAAAGTGTTCTATTCAGAGACTATCTAGTAAATTATTGATTGCTCGGCTTGATTTAGGTACGATTAGGGCAGCATAAATCTTAGCTATTATAAGGAGGATGAATTTCCATGTTCACATGCTCAACCAGACAAGACCAATTCCAAACTTATGTATTGCAAAATGAATCCGGCCAAACTTATATAGAAGTAGTTCCTGAACGAGGCTGTATTATAAGCAAATATGTACATAATGCCGAGCCTATTTTCTATTTGGAGCAAGAAACGTTGGATGATCCAGCCAAAAATGTGCGCGGCGGCAACCCGATTCTGTTTCCAATCAGCAGCTATTTAGTTGACGAAACTTACTATTATAACGATTCGGCTTACCAGCTCAAGCAGCACGGCTTTGCCCGCAACCTGGCAGGCAAGGTTGTTTCTACTCACGCCGATGAAGCTGGCGCTTCCATTACACTTGAGATGACTCATAACGAAGAGACGCTTGCCCGCTATCCTTTCCATTTCACATTAACCATGAAGTATACACTGGATGCCGACGGATTAACAGTAACGGCTACGGTTGTTAATCAGGATGACAAAACAATGCCGTTCTACCTGGGCTATCATCCTTACTTCTATGCGCCTGACAAAAACAAAATCGAATTGCGCATCCCTTCAACTGCTTATGCTGACCTTGAGCCAAACAGCATGACAAATGATCGATTCAATTTCGACCAAACCGTATCTAACGTAATCTATGATCAACTGCAATCCAATGCAAGCGAAATGATCGACCATGCCAGAAATTTAAAGGTAACGCTTATCGCTGACGATTACTATCAATATATCGTTCTTTGGGCATTGGAAGGATCACCTTTTGTGTGCATCGAGCCATGGATGGCTCCGGTCAATGGCATGAACGTCAACAAAGGCGTTCAGCTAGTCGAAGCGAAGCAAGCACATACATCAACCATTCATATAAAAGTCGAATCGATCCGCCAAGGATAAGCGGCTCTTCGCCGCCCGTTAGAAAGGTACGTTTACCTTATATTAAAACAAAACAGAGCTTTTCATTGTCACAAGCCGGACAAAGAAAAGCTCTGTTTTATATTTCATCGGTGCACGTGCCCGTCCTAAGGACGGCGGAAGCTGTTTATTCTTGTTATACTTATGTTCCGCAAAACGTCCGATAAGGCATAGCCGAAGTCTCTGACAGGGCAGCATAAGCTTTCTGTTCCTGAGAGTAAGCATATGGATCACCTAAAACTGCTAGCAGCTTCTCGAGTACGGTGTAATCATCATGCTGCACAGCGGCTTCCAGCGCCTCTTCCACGCGATGATTGCGAGGAATGACGGCTGGATTACTCCTGCGCATAAGCTGATGCGCCTCGTCTTTTGTCTGATTTTGCTTATTTAGCCGATCCTGCCATTGCCCATGCCAGCTTTTGAACGATTCTGCAGCAAATAAATCGGTCTGTTCCAGCTCATTCGTCGTCAACGCAGCAAACGTATTTGTATAATCAGCGCGATGCTGCTGCATCAGCTCCAACAGCTCTTTGATAAGCTGCGCATCCTGCTCTTCTTCCTCGAACAGACCCAGCTTAGCCCTCATACCCCCAAGCCAAGCTAGTGAATAAATCGCCGAATATTCTTTTAACGCAGCTTCTGCAAGCTGGATTGCCTCAGATTCATCGCTATGCAGCAGCGGGAGCAGCGACTCGGCAAACCGCGCAAGATTCCAGCTTCCAATATAAGGCTGATTGCCGTAGGCATAGCGTCCTTCTCGATCTATTGAGCTGAATACGGTAGCTGGATCATAAACATCCATAAAGGCGCATGGCCCATAATCAATCGTTTCGCCACTAATTGCCATATTGTCTGTATTCATAACACCATGAATAAAGCCTGCCAATTGCCAGCTTGCGATCAATTCTGCCTGACGTCTAATGACTTGCTGAAGTAACTGCAAATAACGATTTTCTCCATTTTTATAAGCAGGGAAATGTCTCTCAAGCGCATAATCCGCCAGTGCCTGCAAGTCCTCGTATTTGCCCCACTGTGCCGCGAATTCAAAAGTACCAACACGCAGATGGCTGGCTGCCACCCTAGTCACAATCGCTCCGCGCAATTTAGTCTCCCGGTACACAGTCTCTCCTGTCGTTACAACAGCCAAGCTGCGGGTTGTCGGAATACCTAGTCCGTGCATGGCTTCACTAATAATATACTCACGGAGCATAGGTCCTAGCGCCGCTCGCCCGTCCCCTCTTCGAGAGTATGGGGTTGGCCCTGATCCCTTCAGCTGAATATCAAATCGTTCGCCATCTGGGGCAAGCTGCTCCCCAAGCAAAATCGCTCTCCCGTCGCCCAGCATCGTAAAGCTTCCGAATTGATGCCCCGCATAAGCTTCTGCAATCGGTTCAGCCCCGTCCGGAATGCTATTGCCTGCAAAAATTTCAGCTCCCGCTTCACTATTAAGAACATCTGAGCGAAGGCCTAATGATCGTGCCAATGCAGTGTTGAACCTAACAAGTTTTGGCTCCGCTACGGGCGTTGGATTGGTAAAGGTATAAAATAACTGCGGAAGGCTTGTGTAGCTGTTATCAAACGACCAGCCCGCTTCTGTTAGCTCATTATTTGTTGTCATGTCTGATCCTTCTTTGCGTATTATTTATGTTTAAGATGTAATTACCCAAGCAACTTCTCGGAACCTCATCCATCGACTTGGGCGATTGAAAGCCATTTACTCTATCCACATGCTTAATAATATCATTAAAGCCTTCTCTGCCATTCGTGTGCTGCATCTCATTGGGGTGAGTAGAATGAAGGGAGCTATCCTCGTATGGATTATAATCCTTTCGTTTCATCAGCTCATTTCTCATGAAACCACCTCTTCTAGATCAAACTTTTATTCAAGCTTTGGATCAAAAGGCAGACGCCATGATTAAAGTGTACCATATATTTACATAAAATTAGCATGTTTTACGGCAGATAGATCCAAAAAGTCGACTGCAGATTTTTGTAGCTTAATGGTTTAACCTTCTATATACACTCATTATTTGTTGCTGCTGCTTACAATATTCAGCTAATATCTCATGATGCATGCTGTTCGTTTCTCTTTAAAGATTTTTAATTTCCTACGAATAATGAAGCAATCTTGCGCATTACAGAGATGCATAATTTTGAAAACAGATTGAAAGCTCTCTCTATCAGATATTGCATTAGTTTTTAAAAATGCGAACGTCTGTTTTTGCCTTTTGCTCAAATCTTCCAGACAGTGATATGATTTTTCTGAATTTGCAGAAGTCAGAGAAGTTTTTTCTTCGATTTAATATTGGAGGGAGCATATGAGAGCTTTAATTATTCAACCAAAGCTTGAGCACGCCCTAAGCCAACTCGAGCTGGAGCTGCGCCAAAACACTGTTGATATTGTAATATTACCTGAAGGGTATTTGAATGAAAATCTGGAACAAGCTTGCCGCCTGGCAAAGCAATACAATACAGTGTTGATTGGCGGTTACAGAAAAATGAATGAGCGTCCGAAGGATAGAGCTGTCATCATTAACCGTGCAGGAGAGATTGTGCTGGACAGAGTAAAATATAGCGATACAGCCTGTGCACAAGTTGAAGAAATTACAGTCGGGCACATTCTATGCGACGAGCTGATTATCCAAGGCATTAAAAACGAAAAGGATATGGCCATAGATGTCATTGTACATCCAATCGGCGTAGGCATGTTTAGTGAAGCGCAATTCCAAGAATGGATAGAGTCGGCTCAAAAAATCGCTGCCAGACATCAAGCTATGATTATCGGTACGAGCCATGCCGATGGAACGTTTAGAGATTCTAATATCTCGATACCTATTGCGTACTGCTTTAACAACCGCGGAGAAACTATCTTTATTGCAAAAAATGATACGCGTCCACGAATATTAAATATTTCATCAGGCAAGATACAGATCATTAATTAAGAAAAAAGCCATCCCCGTCATCTTCATGATGATGGGATAGCCCTATCTTAAATTATTCTGTATGTTCAACTGTAATCACACAGGTTGCTGAATCACTTCGTCCCGGCTCAATCTCCTTCATGCCCGTTATTTCAGGCGAGAGCTTAAGATTAAAAGCGTTTGTCACACAAGTATACGGCTCCGGACAAAGATACCGGCCAGTACCATCTCCATTATGGAGTACCCAATGGCCAAAAGCTTCATCCGCCATATATCTTACTCGAATCCCTGCATCCTTATCTGTGAGCACCGCTTCATTGGCAGCTTCCGGCTCCTTTTGAAATAGATCATCCAGCTGTACGCCAGCAATAGCGATACCTTCATTCAGCGGGCCGCTTCTCGTATCCGTAACCGGAATGCCAGTAGGCAGAAACCGACAATTAAGCTCCCAGCGCTGCCCGATCGGAGCTGAGAAGATACTGTTCGCCTCCGAAGAATCCTCCCGGAATGGGAAATGGAACGTCGTATGATAGCCAATCCCCCAAGGGAATGCCTGACTGCTGTCGTTATGAACCTCTACGGTCTGCGTCAGCATTCCCTCTTCAAGCACCAGCTTCATAACTAACCGGAAAGGATGCGGAAACTGCCTCATAACATGATGATCATTAACAGCATTGAACTCCGTTATGATAACAGCTTGGCCGTTGCCTGCTTTCATCTCTGTTACCATCCATTCCTTATCATGAACGAGTCCATGCGAATGATTGCCCGTAGCAGTATCATTAATATCAAACTGATAATGCTGGCCACGATAACTGAAACGTCCATCCTCAATTCTATTAGGCGGAAACAGTACCGGAATACCGTAAAGCAAAGGAGCTTGGCTATATGCTTCTTCGGATTGAGGCGTTCGCAGCAGTTCGATTTGCTTAGCTTTGCTGTATATCGAAACAACTCTGCTGCCGAGCTTGGGAACGACCGTCATGATTAGACTATCGCTCTCTGCCTTTACAGCTTCATAGCCCATCCATGCAGCCTTCTCTACTATCGCTGTCTTCTTATCCATCATCATCTTAAATCTGCTCGATCGTGCCGTTCTCTACAGAGCGATGAATCGCATGGACAAGCTTCGTATTCAGCAAGCCTGCCTTGGAATCCGCCTCTGGCGCAGTATCTAATCGAATATGATCTACGAAAGCATTCAGCATGCAGCTTGGCGCAGAAGTGAATTGACCGTTAATCGGTGTGCCGAGAGTGTGCATATGGCTGTATACGCCACCGGCTTTGCGCACCATTTGATCAGAAAGATCAACGTACAATGCACCGTCGCTGCCAATAATTTCATATTTAAAATCATAAATAAGCGGCATAGATTCTGGCAATACCCAGCTTGTCGTAAATGTTGCATGCGTACCGTCGTCAAAGCTCACTACCGATTGAATTGAGTCATACGTATCAATTCCCATGCCTACAAGCTTTTTCTTCGTTCCAACCGCGTACACACTGACTGGAGCTGCATTTTTCTTCAGCCATAAAGCGATATCTGTTGCATGAGGCAGCAAGAACCAGCCAGGCGAGGAGCCTTTTGACCATTTCAGCATTTGTGTAGGTACAAAAATAGTATCATTCAAACGAGAGTTGACTGTAATGATATCGCCGATTTCACCGTTTTCCACCGCATTCTTCACAGCGACAAACGGGCTGTTCCAACGATTTTCAAAAGCAACCATACATTTTACATTGGATTTTTGCACGGCCTCATCCATTTCCACAGCTTCTTCTACACTGGTCGAGTATGGTTTCTCCACCATGAAGTGAATGCCATGCTTTGCCGCCAGCATAACCGGCTCCTTATGCAAGAAATCCGGAGTCGCAATCACTAAAGCATCCAACTGTTCATTTTCAATCATATCCTTCACATCTGCATAACCAGCTACTCCATATTTGTCTTTGCTTTTTTCCAAAGCAGACTCGAAAGCATCACTAACCGCAACTAGCTCTGCATACGGATTTTGAAGCAGTGTATCTGCAAATAAGTTTCCACGATTGCCCATCCCTACGATGCCAAATCTAATCATTTTTATTAGTCCCTTCATTATTATTTAACAGCGCCTGCTGTCATTCCGCTAACCAAATGCTTCTGCAGAAGCCAGAATGCAATGACAATTGGCAAGGTGGTGAATACTGAGCCAGCCATCAGATAATCCCACTTCACGACATACTGCCCCTGGAAGCTTGCAATACCTACTGAGAGCGTCCACTTGTCATAGTCGCTAATAAAGGTTTGCGCAAACATAAATTCATTCCAGCTCGTCAAAAACGAGAAAACCCCTGTTACAACCAGACCCGGTAAGGTAAGCGGAAGAATCACGCGAGTAAATGTCATCCATCGACCAGCTCCATCCACGCTTGCCGCTTCGTCAATCGAGGCAGATATGCCATCGAAATATCCTTTTAGCATCCAGGTACAGAATGGGATAGCGACGGTCGCATAAGCGATAACGAGTCCAAAATAGGTATTCAGCAGTCCATAGTCCTTCATAATCAAATAAAGCGGAACGATCAGCAATGATCCCGGCAGCATCTGAGTCAGCAATATAATATAGCCGATCGCCATCCTGCCGCGGAAGCCGAATCGGGACATCGCATATCCCCCGAGTGCAGATATAACAAGTGATAAAATAGTCGTTAAAAGAGACACGAATGCTGTATTTTTAAACCAATTAATAAAATTAGCGTTCGGATCCGCATGTGGATCCAGCATACTTTGGTAGCCATCTGTATTAATTTGCTGAGGCAAATAAATAAGCGGATTGCTGTAAATTTCTGCTTGTGGCTTCAAAGAAGTCAATATCATCCATATAAACGGTGCAATAGCGAACAAAGAAATAAGCACTGCACCTACGTAAACGAATAGCGAATGCCGTTTCTTCATTGCATTTCACCCGCCTTTGTCGCTTTCATGTAGAACACTGTAAAGATAACAGAAATAACAAGCAAGACCATTCCTGCAGCTGCAGCCAGTCCAAAATCAAAGGATTTGAATCCTGCGCGATAAATAAAGATTGTTAAAATTTCTGTAACTCTGCTCGGTCCTCCGCCGGTAAGCACATATACAATAGCAAAATCTTTAATCGTCCAAATAACGAGCAGTAAAAATACGATAACGGAAACAGGCTTAATGGAAGGCAATGTGATATGCCAGAATTGCTTCCAGGTCGTTGCCCCGTCAATACTGGCTGCCTCATACATATCTTTCGAAATAGTTTGCAGACCTGCGAGCAGCATGATGGCTGCAAACGGGAATCCTTTCCATACGTTGACGAACATAGCCGCCCATAATGCTGTATCGGTGTTGCCAAGAAAGGCAATTGGATTTGAAAGTATATTGAATTTCATCAGAATGTCATTAATAACGCCAAATTGATAATCATACATCAATATAAATACAAGACAAGTTACTACTTCCGGAAGAGCCCAAGGAATAATAACGAGCGCACGCACAAGACCTCTTCCTTTGAACGGTGTATTAAGCAGTACTGCTGTCGCTAGGCCGAGAATGAAGCGAGCAAGTACAGTAATTGCAATATATACAAACGTAATACCTAGAGATTGCAAGAAATAACCTGTGCTGAACGCATTCGCGTAATTCTCAAAGCCTACGAAAGGATGGCCAGCCTCTATTGGCTTTGCTACCTTCCAATACTGAAAGCTCATAATTGCCGCCTTAATGATTGGATAAATCAAAACCAAGCCCACCGATATGATGAGCGGTAAGATAAATAAATAAGCAACACGGTTTTTCTTCATTGTGCGTAACTCTGTTTTAATAAAGGACATTAGTCCTTTTGACTTCTTGTTCCCTACGGAAGGATTATTGACTAGCACTTCTTTGCTGTTCATACCTTCCCTCCTCAAAGTTTTGTGAAGCAAAACTGCTTCGGAAGCATATGCTTTGTTTTGTGAAGCAAAACTGCTTCGGAAGCTCCTACCCGGCGAAAGGCCGCCGGATAGGGGTATTAAATATTAATTAAAAGAATTTTTCATTTCATTAGCTGCGTCGTCCAATGTTGCTTTAACGTCTTTATGACCGATAAAAATAGCTTGTGCTGCATTGACCAGCACTTGAGATATTGTGCCAAGCTCTGGAATAGGCGGATCCATTACTGGCGGAGCATAAAGATTTTCTTGGAAATCAAAGAACTGTGCTGCCATTGGATGTGCTTGCGCATATTCAGATGTGCCAGCATAAGCCTTGCTGCTTGGAATCATGCCTGATCCGGCAATAATCGCTTGCGCTTCATCAGATGTCATCCATTCCAAAAACGCCCATGCTTCATCAGGATGCTTAGTTTTCTTGGAGATCAAGGCTACGATCGGATTGTTATGCGGATTAGGCTTATAAGACTGGCCGTTGTATTCAACTACAGGCTGCGGCAATAGTCCGATATCCTCCATCAGCTTCGCATCCATTTCTTCTGTCATGCCAATAAACCAAGGACCATCCATCATCATTGCAGCTTGTCCATTCCAGAACATTTCACGGCTCACTTTTTTGTCGCGAGTTCCTGGAGGCGTCGCTTTCTCGTTGCTAATCAGATCTTCCCACCATTCAGCTGCCCATACATTCGCAGGCGAGTTGACGTTAATGCGGTCAGCTGTATAAGGACCAGCTTCGCCATCGCCGAAGTAGATGCCTCCGGACACTGGACGAGCTACCAGACGATACCACTCAGAAGATATGAAAGGATGTGAGCCGACAACGCTGGAGAAGCCGTATTGATCCAATCTACCGTCACCATCTTTGTCTACTCCCAATTTAATTGCCGCTGCTTTGAAATCATCTAGCGTCTTAATAGAAGCAGGATCAATTCCAGCTGCTTCGAACAATGATTTGCGATAGAAAATACCCGTTGAACCCCAAGCATAATTAGAAAGTGCATAGTAAGAGCCGTCTACTTTAGTTAATTCCTGTCCAACGAGATTCTTTTCTAAATCCGTTCCTTTAATTCGATCATCTAAATTAAGAAAAGTGCCTCCGCCTTGCAACGCGTTATAGGTTGCTACGTTTTCAGGATAAACCTGTACGATATCACCTTGCGTATCTGCAATAATTTCTGTCGTTAGCTTATCCCAGAAGTTTTCGTAATCTGTGCCGTGAACTGTAATCTCGACATTAGGATTCAGTTCATTGTAGCGCTTAATCAAAGCATCAATGGCGCTCTTGTGAGGCGCTTCCGCATATACGGAAGTTTCAAACGTTAAGGTGACTTTATTCGGGTTTTTACCGCCATTTGCCGAAGAATCTGGCTTATTCGTATTGGTACCGCTTGCGCAACCTGCGAGCATTGCGCCAATTACGCTTACTGCTGTCAGCACTGTAAAGCCTTTCTTGTATTTACTTACCATCGATCGACCATCCCTTTCACCTGAATCATATTCAGCAGCTTTTGTCGCTGTCTGCTGTAGCTATATATAATCATCAACATGATAGCGCATACAATAAACAGTTTTCTTATACCCAACTTTTATACCTCGTAATACCCGTTATGAATTGCCATTGTTAGCGTTTTATCGCTATGATTTTTTTCACAACGGGCCCGCTGATCCAACTTTTCTCTACCTGCAACTTTTTTCGTGAAACCCCTTACAGTGCGTAGTTACTGCGATTTAACAAAAAAATGAAAGCACGCGTAACATGAGCATGCAGATTTCTCTCAAAACTTTAGTGCAGGATAAGGATAAAGGAAGGGAGCAAGACAACATATAGTTTCTTCGGCTAAGGAGGTGCTGTTTCTCGAAAAAAAAATCCGGCCAAACGAGCATCTCGTTTGAACGGAGTAAATGGATCAATTGGAACTGTTCTTTTCTTTGCGATAATCGATTGGAGGCATGCCAACTATTTTCTTAAAAGTTCGCGCAAATGATATTGGACTGCTGTATCCAAGCTTTTCTGCTATTTCCTGAATCGGAATCGTTGTCTCGGCAAGCAAGGTTTGTGCTTCCTTCATTCGTAGGTCAATTAAAAAATCAACAAATTTCAATCCAAACTCTTCTTTGAATACACGGCTTAAATATTTACCGCTCATTCCGAACTTATCGCTCAAGTAGTCAAGCGACAAAGCCGGATTAGCAAAATCGCTTTCAATATAAGCCTTGACCTCCATAATAAGCTGCCCTTGATTGCGTGACTCTCTGGACTTGGCAATGCGGGTCTCAAAAAGCTCCAAAGTTGATAAAAACTCATGAGCGATATCTCCAAGCATTTCTACTTCCTTTAGCGTTCTTTGCAATGCCGGCATAACTTCTGTCCGCCAAAGCTTTTGATATTCTTCGCCCATCCCTTCGATACTTTTGTTCAGGGTAAATACGAAGTAGTTCATTACACTTTCAATATCCTTGCGAGAAGACTGGGCCATTTCGAATTGCTGCATCAATGACCGCAGTTCGGCCCGCCACTTCGAATCCGATAATTGCAGAAGGTCGACAATTTTATCTACCCTCTGAAAATGTGCGTACACTTGCCCGCTCTCAGAATGACGCTGCACCGTTGATGGAGTCAGCAGAACATTTCCACCGCTAATTGATTTATATTGCAGCGCCTCCAACGCTTCCAGATAAGCATCGCGAATATTTTCAGGATATTCAATCGGCTCGCCTAATCCAATCGATACACCGAACGGCAGCTCGGCTTTGACGCGATTATGCCACTGCAGAATCATTGCCCGCAAGTCTTCATCAGACTGCCCGCTCTCACCCATTAGCATAACGACCATTTGACTTGGGGTTGTCCACAGCTGCCAAACCCAATATTGTTCTGATTCTGCGCCAAATAAAACCAGCTTCTCTAATGTCTGCTTCCATGCATCCTGCTCCTGTGGCGTATAAGTACGAATCCATTCCGCCAACCGGTCAATTTCCATGACAAAAATACAGGTCTTTTTAAACTCTGCCGGCGCTCCTTGCGTCTCGGCTTCTGCTGCCCAATTATCAAGTGGCAACGTACGAATGCCTTCCAATAGCTCGTACATAAAGAAATTGCGCTTTATTTTCAAATTGTCCTGCAGCTGCTGTTGGAATCGGCTATTCTCATCCATCATGGATTCTAGAGTAGCATTAATAAATTGGAATTCACCCTCGTAAGCTTGCTTCCCTTCAGAAACACCCCTTGATGTGTAGGTTTCCAGCTGCGTTACTAAACGATGAATCGGACGGTAATTCCTTCTCGTCACATAAATAATCCATCCAAGTGAAATGATACAGACGACAACGCCTAGCACAAACCAAGCATCAAATAAAGTAGTAAAAAACTGAATCGATCGTGCGCCCTTCAGGCTGCTTACTATGCTCCACCCTGTGTATTCGGATATTGATTTTGACGATGCTGCACCTGTACCTTCAATTTCCTTGGATGCGCCTGATTGAAGACTAAACATATCATTGTTAAGCTTATCCAACAGATGCAGTCGCGTCACATCCGGGCTGTACATATCGCGCACCAGCGCTTGAAGACTCGATGCATTCACATTGACAACAATTAAACCATATTTATCGGAAAAGATAGATACACTTCGCGTTAAGCTAACTACCGCGCTTTCATTGTCGGAGGAAAGCTCCTTGTACATTCGCAGATCCGACCACTTGCTGTTAGGCTCCTGCAGCCTTTCTTGAATAAAGGCCTGATCTGTAAATTGATCGACATGATAGGTCGTACTCATATTTAATACTAATTGATCTTGTGAACGAACCATATAAACAGAATGAATCAGCGGATTTGCTATCTTAATCGCTGAGAGCTCATTCATCACTTCCACTTGAAGACTCAGATCATTTTCGATAGATGGCTGTGTAAAATAACGAAGGATGGTTCGATTTCGCAGCATCTCCAGCGTAACTTTCTGATCAATGGCGGCCAGTGAGGAATCGATCACCATCATCGCTTGTTTGGCAACAAAATCGTTTGACTTCTGTGCAGCTATACTATTGTTTGTGCTTAGCATTCTGAAAAATATAAAAAATAAAAAAGCGGATACAATTAAAAATACTGGAACATATGACAGCAGCATCCGAGTTAACCATGTACGATTCATGTTGCCCCTCCCCTGGTTGTAATGATTTAACGAAAACTCGAACGTATTTTATTATAACCAATCAAAAACCAATCAAAAAGTTTTTTTCCTCTTATAAATTTCGGCAGCTTAATTCAAGAAGGTATTTTATTGCTAAATAGAATAGTTTTAAAGACATTTACCTCGATATGGACCGGAGGACACAATGACTTACGGCAGAAAAGTAAAATGGCATAAATAAGCAGGCGTTCTTTCCGCTGCAAGATAGCAAAACGATCTGGGCTTTGAGCAAATCTTCAATATGCTCAACCCCGGCGATTACAATGCGGAATGCGTGCCGTTAACAGTTACAGGATAAGTTCATTTCTAATTGATATTTCATTCTATCTTTCAATGCGGCATCAGGTCGATCCAAATCAATCTCAATCGTAACGATATGTTTCATATTACACTTCGGCTGATTAGGCGGAATCATCGGCTTCGAGCGCGAGCATAATAAACATGTACACAATATTCATCTTATTAACAATAAAGGCCCGGCACATGGCCAGACCTTTAACATACATCAAATTGTGTGTTTCGCTACCCTTTGCTCCTATTTTGATAACTTTCGCTACCTAATTAATCGCTATTCGTGGATACTAAAAATGGCTGTTGAGACTCCTCGACAGCCTGAAATAACGATGACTCGTTCCTTTGATCAATCTTTACAACTAATCTAACTCCTCTGCCATTTCTAACACGGAAATATATCGTATTAATTCTGCTTGAACATATTCTTGTACAAGTTCGATAAGTTTAGAAGGATCTCCCTCATTCTCGTGGTAGAATTTAAAGCTATCGTAATACCTGCGTGTGTCATGAAATTTCATATTAATAGGTGGATAACCAGCTGATAACAAGTCAAGGTTCATCAGCAGTCTGCCTGTTCGTCCATTCCCGTCGATAAAAGGATGGATGCTTTCAAATTTCAAATGAAACAGTGCAACTCTCTCTACTACGTGCATATCTTTCATAGTTGTATGATATTCCTCTATCATCCGTTCCATAAGACTAGGAATTAGATAAGGGGACGCAGGTTGATGGCTAGATCCTGTAATCATTACGGGTACGCGACGATACACTCCTTTATCGCTGGGGGCCCCCATTAACACAAGATAATGAATATCTTTAATGATTTGTTCAGATAGTTCCCTTTTCTCTTTCACCACTTCTTCTACATAATAGTATGCTTCTTTATGTCCAACGGCTTCTAAGTGATGACGAAGCGGCTTTTTATCAATTGTGATGCCTTCCTTCAAGACAAGTGCGGTTTCCTCCAACGTCAATGTATTGCCTTCGATAGCGTTGGAGTTATATACAAAATCAATCATAAAATCCTCTCCTAACCGCTTCACACTTTCTGGAGAAAGCGGGCGTAAGGACTTTAACTTGGCGAACAACCTATCTATTTCTTCAAACAATCTGTGTCACCTCTTTCCTACTTTTGATTATCATTTGTTTAATTATACATACACACAGCAAGTCATGTAAAATGCTATGTGTATGATATTGCGGCTACCCTTATGATTTACAGTTGTTCTTGTATTTCCTTTTGTTGAAGTTCGGGCTAGAATGGTGATCATCTTCAGCTATATCGATTGGGCGACCATCGTCTAGAAATTGGACCTGCTAATAAATTATGTGATAATGCATATGAAAATTCATATAAGAAGGGTTTCTAGTAATTCAACGATCAGTAGTTAAAGGAGTTTTAGTGGTTGGTGATAAAGGGGCTGGGAAAACAAGTATGCTTTTAGAGTATGTGCTCAATCATCAAGAACATATTATCAGCTAATGAACGAACATATTTATGGTTTCTTTATAACAAGCCTGTTTTTACAGGGTGGCCTTCGGTTTTAAGGGCTTGAGGAAATCGGGATTAATTATGCAAGATCCATACCATTAAAGGCCATATTCATTAAACAGTTTGAACCGAATTTTCCGAAATATACGATTGAAGTTGTAGGAAAGAAAGAATTCTACAATCATTTTATTCACCATATATATACACCAGTCGACCCATATTATCCCGATTGGATGGGAGTATCCAAAGGGAGCATGAAAGACGAATAGGACAGAGCATATGCTCTGTCCAAACCTTTGCACAGTTAATTATTAATTATTCGCCTCGGCTTTCTTAGCCCTCTTCCCAAGAAAATCTTGGTAAATACCTGGCGTTGAACCCGGGATCAGGGATGCCCCCACCGCTTTTTCATAAAATTCAGCAGGACCTACACCGCCGATAATGGCATATACATAACCCGCTTCCCGCATACTGTGAAGACTTTTAAGCAGCAGCGCTTTACCTAGCCCTTTTCCCTGCTCGGAATCAAGCACTCGCGTAGGACCGAAAAAATTAAGCGCTGTTGCATCATAACAGGCGTAACCAAGAATATCTGCGCCTCTAGTAGCCAAATAGCAGGTAATTGGTGCGCGGGAGAAGGATACGTCGCATTCACTCGCCGCATTGCGGGTAGAATGCTCTGCGACCCACTCCACAACGCGATGCTTGTCAGGAGCCAGGGCACGATGAACACGTATCCCTTCCTGCTCCAGCTTAGCCAAAAGCTCCTCCTGAGGAGGTAGATTCAGTAGATTTACTAGCATGTCTGCCATATCAGATTGACTCCTCTTCTGGTATACAATTTTATTACATTCTCTATTAGCGTAATGCTACTCAGACAATACAGTAACCGTTGGCTTACCGGTTGCTGCTGCTTTGCCTTGAAGCACATTTGCGACAGCATCAAATACTTGATCTGTATATTCATAAGCAGCCAGCGACCAAACAGTTGGATTCAAATGTCTTAAATCATACGGATTGCGCAAAGCAACTGCCACAACTGGTGCCGACCCGGCTGCCAGAGAGTTTACCAGTTCCAATTGACCTTTATATAAATGGCCATTGTACGTGCCTACAACGATACAGCTCGCCTGAGAGGCTTGCTTAACAAGCTCGGCAATTTCTTCAGCCGCAGGATCAGAAGAGCTGACCAAGGCCGTGCCGCCTAGCTTCTCCGCCATATAAACCGGGAAAGAAAATGGATCATCATCCCGATTAGAGACCATCGTTGCCCGGAAAGCAGGACAGCCGAGAAAGTACGGATTTTCGCCCAGCTCAGGGAATTTGCCGCCAGGCACGCGAATAGGTGTTAATGTTTCCTGCAAAAGCTTGAAGTTGGCCTCCATATTCGATTCGCAGCCAACAATTGCGTAATCAGGTACAGGCCGGTCCAAATAATTGTCTTTAAGCGCAGAAATACGAGCTAACGATTGCTCCCACTCTGCAGCATCAATCTCTCCTGCCTCCAGGGCTTCCCGGATAGCAATCGCCGAAGCTTCCGCTACAGAAGCGGTATGCGAAATCAGCACCATATCCGCTCCGGCTTTGATCGCATCAACTGTTCCTTGTACCGTACCAACCGTATGCTGGATTGCTTTCATCTCCATGCAATCGGTCATAATAAGACCTTCGTAGCCCATTTCTTTGCGCAGCAGATCCGTTAAAATGCTGCGAGACAGCGTTGCCGGCTGCTTAGCATCAAGCTTAGGAAACAAGATGTGTGAGGACATTACAGCTGGAATGCCCGCTTTGGCCGCAGCTTGGAAAGGCACAAGCTCATTTTCCCAAAGCTCATCCACCGATTTATCGACGGTTGGAAGCGCTAAGTGAGAATCCACACTTGTATCGCCATGTCCCGGGAAATGCTTCGCACAGCTTAATACGCCTCCAGCATCCAAGCCTCGCATCATAGGTAAAGCATATTGAATAACAGTCTCCGGCTTTTCTCCATAGCTGCGAACACCAATTACCGGGTTGGCATCGTTAGAGTTTACATCCAGCACAGGAGCCAGATTGAAATTGACGCCTAGCGCGAGAAGCTCTTCCGCTGTCATTCGTCCTGCCGCATAGGCGTTATCAGGGTTGCCCGTAGCTGCAATAGCCATAGCTCCCGGTATGCGAGTAGCATCGCCAGGCAAGCGGGAAACTGCGCCTCCCTCTTGATCGATTGCGATAAATGCCGGACGCCCCGTTTCCTCTTGCACCAGCTTCTGAATATCGCGGCAAAGCTCGCGAAGCTGCTCCTTACCGGTTATATTCCAAGCAAACAATATTACATTGCCAATCTTCCATTTTTTTATAAGCTGAATAAAGGCTTCGTCCAAATAAGGGCCGTCAAAACCAGCCATCATTCGTTGTCCTACTTGATAAATAAGCGATGAGTTCGTATTCATAATTATTCCTCCAAGCATAGGCTGTGAAATCCCCTAATTACTAAAAGGGCAGCAGCCGTATATACGGTGCCGCTCCTCCGAATTGTTAGTATAATGCCGTATGAAAGCTAAATTGCATCGTCTACCGGCTCGCCGCTTTGATCCATTCTGCTGCCTGGGACCGCTTGACCTTTAACTTTGCGGATGGCCGCCTTAAGCCTGCCGTCGTTTTGCTCGAGAAGCAAAGAGGCTTCCCTGGCATCCGTTTCTGTCTCCAGCATCATAATAGCCGTCTTCACATGCATTCCTGCTTGCTTTAAAGCTTCAACAGCTTGCTGCTCCGATGCGCCTGTTACTTCGCGCACTATACGAACAGAACGGTCATAAAGCTTGCTGTTGCTAGCTTTCAAATCTACCATTAAATTGTTATATACTTTTCCCAGCTTGATCATCACGCCAGTTGTAAGCATGTTAAGCACGAGCTTTTGGGCTGTACCGCTTTTTAGTCTAGTTGATCCTGTAATGACTTCTGGACCAACGACAGGAGCGATACAAATATCGCACACTTCACTTAGCTTGGAATTCTTATTGGTTACTACACCTACTGTTGCAGCACCGCGTTGATTAGCTTCCCTGATCGCACCTAGTACATATGGTGTAGAGCCGCTGGCTGCAATTCCGATCACGACATCTTTAGGCCCAATGCCCTTGTCGCGAATGAGAGATGCGCCGCTTTCAGCATCATCCTCACAGCCTTCCACAGCGGTACGTAGCGCTGTATCGCCTCCTGCGATATAGGCTTGTACGAGTGTTGGATCTGTACCGTAAGTTGGAGGACATTCACTGGCGTCAAGTACGCCTAGTCGGCCGGAAGAGCCCGCGCCAACATAGAACATCCTGCCCCCGTTTTTTAATGAATTATATAACACGTCGACTGCATCAGCGATTTTATCAATTTCTTGACGTACCGCCAGAGGCACTTTCTGATCTTCCTCATTCATGAGAAGCAGCATCTCTTGAGTACCGCATTCATCAATGGAAGTGGTCGCCGGATTGATCATCTCCGTTGTTAATTGAGCGAAGTATGAAGTCATGAGTCATCCATCCTTTTTTTGGACGCGATAGAGGTTTGTCTGTCGAACGCTCTGCGTTTAATAAATAGTGCAATTCTAAATTGTAAAGCTTAACCCTTAACCGATCCAACCGTTAGACCTGCAACGAAGAAACGTTGAAGCAATGGATATAGAATGATAATCGGAAGAGTTGAAGTAATAATTACAGCAGATTTAATAGATAGTGCAATCGTACTCTTATCTGCTGACCCAGCGCCGTCACCAACCATTGTCGTACCATTAACGATATTACGCAGGTATAGCATTACTGGGTATTGACTTGTATTTAGATAAATCAATCCGTTAAACCAGTCGTTCCAGAAGAATACGGCTGTAAACAAACCGATCGTCGCAAGCGCAGGCGTTGACAAAGGCAAGATTACACGGCGCAAAATACCGAAATAATCCAAACCGTCAATAATCGCTGCTTCTTCAATTTCTGAAGGAATGGCACGGAAAAAGTTAATCAAAATAATCAAGTTAAACTGATTGATCGCAAACGGCAATAGCATTGCCCATACTGTACCTGTAAGATGCAGATTGGAAATCAGCAAGTAGGTTGGAATAAGCCCGCCTGAGAAAAACATGGAAAATACAATCAGCATCATAACAAGCTTATGTCCTTTAAGAAAACGCTTGGACATGGCATAGGCAAATATGGTTGTGACCATCAAGGAAATAAAAGTACCGACTGATGTATAGAAAAATGTATTTCCATACGCTCTAAAGAAATTGGGATACGTAAAAATTTGTTTGTATGATTCAAAGTTAAAGCCAACTGGAAGCAAGGTTACTTTACCGTTAATAATCGCTTCCGGGCTGGAGAATGAAATAGCCAGCATATATAGAAATGGCACGAAGCATACGATAATAACAAATCCCATTACTCCGTAGATCAACACATCAGCAAGTGTTATCGGACGTTTTTTAGTTTGTGCAGACATAGGTAGCCGCTCCTTTCTAAGTTAGTAGATACTTTCTCCTGAGAATTTTCTACTTAGCCAATTCGTACTGGAGACAAGGATGACACCGACAACGCCGCTAAACAGTCCGATTGCTGTCGCGTAGGAATAGTTCTGATTAGCAAGACCCGTACGATAAACAAGTGTGTCTAGAATATCGCTGACCATCGCGTTTGATGGTGTGTAAAGAAGCAATACTTTTTCAAAACCAAGACTTAGAAGTGAACCAACATTCAATATAAGCATAACCATGATGGTTGACATAATCGATGGAATTGTAACGTATATGACTTTCTGGAATCGGCTTGCTCCGTCAATATCGGCCGCTTCAAACAGCTCGCGGTTAACGCCTGTTATTGCTGCCAAATAAATGATGGCGGTCCAGCCTGTGTACTGCCAGGTCTCGCTGAGTATATAAATCGGACGGAAATACTCCGGTTCATTCACAAAGTAAATAGGATCCATGCCAAATAATGACCCTAGTAATTTATTAAGCAAGCCAGAGCTAGGCGATAGAAGCTCGCTAATAATAGCAATAACAACTACGGTTGAAATAAAACGCGGCATATAGGAAATTGTTTGTACAAATTTCCGGAAACGCTCATGGCGCACTTCGTGTAAAAGCAATGCAAATATAATCGGAATAGGGAAGTTAATTAGAATATTGGCAAAAGATAAAATCAATGTATTGCTAAATGCACTCCAAAAAGTAGGATCATTAAAGAATCGTTCAAAATAAGCAAAGCCTACCCACTCTGTTCCATATGGCCCCATACCAGGACGATATCTTCTGAACGCAAGTACGTTACCAATAAGAGGAGCATATTTGAAAAGTAAAAAGTGACATAATGGCAGCAGCATCATGACGTAAAGCTGCCAGTAACGGCGTAAATGGCTTCTCTTACGAGAACGCGGGACGGTTATTTCGCCTTTGGTATTTCCAGAAATTGTTGTATCAGTCATATCCATCACCTTCTTCGCATGGTTGAGACACAGTGGGCTTGCATTCTCGGTAGAACAAAGACCTGCTGAAAATGTTGGTCAACTCTAAACCATTTTTCAAGCAGGTCCTTATTCGAGTCGATTGCATAGAAAGCGCCAGCCTTGTGTTGCTATCTCTTAAAAGCTGAGCTGCTTTCTTAATTCCAAGAGCTGAAGCTGCCTTCAAGCTCTTGGATGTTCAAAGTTCTCAGATGCATAATTATTTCAAGTTATCGTTGTAGATTTTGTTGAATTTCTCAATTTGTAGTTTCTTCATATCGTTAACATATTGATCCCAATCCTTATCCAGGCTCTTCTTGCCAGTTAGGAAAGCGTCTGCCCACACTTCAAATGAATCAAGTAAAGGCGTTTGCAATGAGCTTGCTTCCTCAGCTGTCATATCATCAAACAACGGAGTTGGAGGAATATTTTGAATCGCTGTATCCATGGCTGCTACTGTTGCATTAATTTGTGCGTAATTCTCATCATATTTAGTCATTTCACGAGCATTTACCCAAACCAATTGAGTAACGTCAGAGCCTGCGCCGTATTTCAACTGCATATGCTTGTAAATACCGTCTGCCGAGTTCACAATTTCATCTGTATACTTGATTTTGTCGCCATCCATAGTGTAAGTTACACCTTCCACGCCAAGGCCCCAAATTTTAGCACCTTCATCGGAGAAGAACATCGCATCAACAGTTTTAACAACGCGCTCGAAATCTTTGCGGTCAGCAGTCTTCTTAGGGAAGATGATACCTGAGCCCGTGCTGCTCTTTTGCTGATGGTGGGCACCAGACGGACCTTCTAGCGGTGGATACATTTGAAGCTTAAAGCCAGCTTCTGTAGCGCCGCTTGTTACGCCGCCAATTTGATCATAGTAAGCATAAGTTGCAAAGGATTTGCCTGTTGCAAGCTTTTGAGACCACTTGTCGCCATCGATTGGATCTGCCATCTCTGGGTCAAGAAGACCTTCAGCATACAGCTTGGAGAAGAATTGCATATACTCTTTGTATTGATCGCTAATTGCACCTGGGAAGTAAGTTTGTGTGTCATAATCCCAGCTAAGTGTATTTGTACCAGATGCGCCGTTTTTACCTAGGCTGACGCCGAATGAAGGCATTGTCATACGGTATAGAACGCGAGGTCCGGCTAGAATAGTTAGCGGGTAAGAATCTGGGTTTTCTTTCTTAAATGTAGACAATACATTGTAAAGATCGTCAAATGTTTTTGGAGCTTCTAGATTGTACTTCGCAAGCAAGTCTTCACGAAGGATAAGTCCGCCATCGTAGAAAGGCTTGTCATATAGGGATGGCAGGTAGTAACGCTTGCCGTCTTTCAGGTTCAAGCTGTTTACTGCATCCTCCAAACCAAACTCTTTTACTTTTGCATTAAAGTTTGGTGTCCAGTCCGCATAATCACTGATTGGAACGATCGCACCGTTTAGGGCAAGAGAAGCATTCTCTCCCTTAGTGGACTGATAAAGAATAACGTCAGGTACGTTATTACCAGTGTTAAGTGCTAGAGAAACTTTTGTTTGGTAGTCTGCAATTGGAATAACTTCAAACTTAACATCAACATTGAAACGTTTTTGAATTTCTTGAACGACTAGCCAATCTTTCTGGAATGGCAATGTTGCGTTATCAGAGTAGAACATTGTAATCTTCAAAGGTTCTTCTTCTTTACCTGGAGTAGGAGAGCTTTCTGCTCCAGGGCTTGTGGACGGCTGTGATGATTGTCCACCATTATTGTTGTTTTTGGATCCGCACGCTGTAAGAGTAAGCGTTAACAACATGACTGAGATAAGAACAATGAGAGCGCTTTTTTTCTTAAACATACTTTGGATGACCTCCCTGATTCTAATTATAACGCATCATGTGATACTAACATTCAGTAGGCTGCCCAACGCTGCTGAGCAATATCCTATGCTGTTGAAATGAATGATATCATTTTTTATTTCGAAGGTCAACGATTTTTCTGAAATTTTATTTCAGAAATTGTAAGGGCTTTCGCTGTTTTTACTAAAATTTCTACTTGATTAAAACGAATGTTTTGCTGGAATCGCGGAAATTCACTGAAAAACCTGCATATCATACATCTAGCGCCAAACATTCATTTCCATAATGTTACACCAATCGACCCACTTTATTTCAATTAAACCTTCAAACAAGGATACACGGCTATCGCCGTCCTTTGGACGACCTCTCTTGAGAGGCTCTCAAGTTATCTGAAATGAAAAAGCCAGTCACTGGTTCATCTCCAGTGACTGGCCAATTAAATATAATTCATCGAATCACGACTTCCTTTTGCGCTCAACTAAATTAATGCCAACTCCCATATACAAAACGCCAAGTAGAAGCATGAATGCGAGCGGTAGCGCGATATCATTCAAGCCTGCATCATAGATGGCCACCTGCATCAGCGCATCCATCGCATACGCCAGTGGAAACAGGTCCGCAATAAACGTTAAAATCGGGTTATCCATCGTTCCAGGCATCATATACGCGCCGCTGACTAATGGAATTAAAGGAATTAATGAAGGATAAATGGCATAAAACTGTTCCGGCTTGCTGACGAATCCTGTTATCAGCATTGCTAAGCTAATAATACTAAATGAAAAAATGGCGATAATTCCTATAATTAAGCTAAATTGATTGCCTAAGTCGTAATTTAACACATATCGAAAAATGATTAATACGACAGAAATTTGAAAAAACGTCATGCAAAAGCTGTAAAGCAGATAACCTAAATAAATGCTTGTTTTACTCACTGGTGAAAGGATTAATCGATTCCAAATACCCGAAGCCTTGTCATGAGTTACCGCATTAACCTTAAATCCAGCGACAAACAAGGCCACTAATAACGTAAAAGCAAACATAAGCTGAGTGCCCATATTATGCTGCGACAAAACATTTCCGTCAACCATCTGCTTCGATATACGAAAGGGCGGATCAGCCATATAACGGTCCACTTGCTCTCTAGTCTCATTCAAATCATTGGAAAGGCTTTGAATAAGCAGCTCTTGCTCAAAGACTTTGTGGACATATTGCTCTACCTGCTGTACGGTCGAAGAATCGGAAACAGCTATAATACGATAATCATTCTCCATGAGCTTGACTGCGACTTGACTTTGACCAGTCTGCACTTGTTGGCGCGCCAGCTTGGCGTCATTGATTTTAAAATGGTAGTAGGCCCTCCCATCATTAAGCAGTTCAGCCCATTTTTCTTCAATCTGCTTCGAATTATCCTCTTCGCTAAAGATCATAATTGAAGTCGGACCTTGCGTTGATCTGGCAAAAAGTAATGTTAATATAATGCTTAGACCAATAAAAAGAAGAACAACGATCGGACTTCGTCGATCTTTTGCAAACTGAGTCATAAATATGGACCACATTAACCTTCACCTCTTTTGGGATAGAGCGCTACCCCCGCAGCTATACACGCTGCAGAGAAAATAACGAGCGCAAGTAATGGCATTTTCATCGCTGCCAGCTCCTCAAATTGAATCCACTTTGAAAGTACAGCTAATGTCAAACCATTTGGAGACCATTCGCCTATTTGCTGCACCCATTGCGGGTATAAATAGATCGGAACAAAATTACCACCGATTAGACCTAGTACCATTGTGATAAGCATGAACAGACCATTTGCAGCATCTGTACTATTTAACTTCAACATAATCGAGGTATATAACGCAGATAACCCTGCCATGCACATGGCATAGACTGTAAGCACCATTATTAGCCCCATCCAGAAATCTATTGATTTTCCGTCGAATACATTCATCAATAAATGGGAAACGATAATGACTAATAAGCTTTGCAGAAAGACTAATAAAAAAGTAGCAAATGTTTTACCCATCAAAAACGAGAGTGGTCTCGAATTCGTTATCATGATTCTGTTAAATACTTGCTCTCTTTTTTCTGCACCAGTTTTTTCAGCGACGCTTGATGCCATAAATAAGGGAAAGAGCAAGCCTATCGCGAGTGTAAAGTACTGAAGCATCGTAAAAGGCTTTGAGCCTCCGACGATTTCTCGGCCGCCTTCAAGCAATGGACCAACCGCTGACGCGGAATCAACTGCTTCGCCTGCCACTTTATGCAGAGCTATTTGTAAATTAATTTGGTCAAAGTACTCGTTAATCACGTTATCAATTATAAATACATTCATAGTATCTTCTTTCACATAGAAAGGAAGGGAGACCGATGCGCCTTGATCAAGTAATACTGCATTTAAGGTTTCATACGTATACCCTTGCGGAATTTTAATAAAGCCATCGATGGCCGCTTCCTTCACCTGTTGAATCGCTTCTGCCTCGCTCAGCTCGCTAACCGTTAGCCACTGTAATAGATCTTCATGCTGCAAGTAATTATACAAGAGCGTGATCGGAGAACTTTGAGCGGCTTGCGCAGCTAACGCTTGTGCAGCTTCCGATTTCATATCCATCGCCAATACATGCTGTTCAAATTGCTTGATCCCTTCCGCTTCATTATCTTCATTCACGATTGCCAGCTTAAGAGCTACTGGGTTTGAATCCGATCCGATCATTCCTGAAAATGCAAAATTTAATACAACAATCAATATAATCGGAAATAAAAGTACTGTAGCTGTTTCCCTGCGATTTCTCCAAAACAGCAGCAAGTCTTTTTTTATAAAATTCAGCATGCTACCCCCCCTTAATCCCGAAGCGTTCGCCCAGTTAGATGTAAAAATACATCCTCTAGACTAGGAGTTACCAGCTGATAATTAATCATTTCAGTACCAGCCTTATCAGCCTCCCGCACTAATTGGCTAATAAGATTGCTTTCTTTTTTGGCAATAATCGTAATGCCATCCTTTGTGCCTTCAATATGACGTACATTGGCAAAAGCCTTAACAGCCGCCATAAATGCTTCGCTCGGCCGATTAAGCTGCACATGTATTTTATCTTCATTTGATAAAATGCTGAGCAGCTCTGATTTACTGCCTGAAGCTATTATTTTGCCATGGTCCATAATGTAGACTCTGTTGCATAATTGTTCAACCTCTTCCATGTAATGGCTCGTATAGAGGACAGTTGTCCCGGATTGTATATTTAGCTTTCTTACCATATCTAAGATGTGATTACGTGATTGAGGATCAATACCGACGGTTGGCTCATCTAAAATCAATATTTTTGGATTGTGCAGCAAAGCAGCAGCAATATTTATCCTTCGCTTCATTCCTCCAGAGAAGGTTTTTATAATATCCTTCTGCCGATCGCTAAGTCCAACCATATCAAGCACATACTGAATGCGCTCGGCTAGCAATCTTTTTTCCATTTTATAAATTCTTCCAAAAAATTTTAAATTTTCGTAAGCTGAAAGCTCTTCATACAAGGCAATTTCCTGCGGAACCACGCCAAGCACCTTTCTAATTTCGGAAGGATTAGAAATCGTGCTCTTTTTTTGAAACTTTATATCGCCTGAAGTCGGTTTTATAAGCGTTGAAATCATAGAGATCGTTGTTGACTTTCCCGCACCATTCGGTCCGAGCAATCCAACAGATTCCCCTTCATCCAAGTAAAGATTAACTTCATCTACTGCCACCTTGCCTTTGAACGACTTACTTAGCTTGTATGTCTCCAGCATCGGACACCCTCCTGTAACTTGATCATTTTTTACATCATAAATGAAAAAAGACCAAAGCAGATACTCTCTCTGGTCACAAGTTCATGTTTAAGGCATTACTTTAGTCATTTATTTTTAAACGAGATGATGGCTGATCGCATATATAGCGAGCTGGGTCCGATCTCTAAGCTCAAGCTTATTCAAAATTTGCGTCACATAATTTTTGACGGTTCCAACGGAAAGAGCCAATTTGTCGGCTATTTCACGATTATTTAAGCCTTCGCCTATACAAGTCAATATTATGCGCTCTCTTGGGGTTAGTGATGGATCGGGCTCATTTTTTTCGGCTTTCTTTTCTTGCTTCCCAAGCAATACTGGCATAACCTTTGCTGCAATCTGGTCTTCAATTGACAAACCGCCTGCAAAGGCACTTTTAATGGAACGAATCAACGACTCCGTATCTCCATTTTTCAGTAAATAACCGTTAACACCAATCTTTAACGCGTTCATGACATAGTCGTTATCATCAAATGTCGTTAGGATCAGCAGCCTCATATTCGGCCAACGGTCATGAATTATTTTTGATGCTTCGATTCCATCCATTTCTGGCATTCGAATATCCAGTACTGCTATATCAAAAAATTGCTTCTCGCAAAGCGCAATTGCTTCTTTGCCGTTATTGGCCTCTCCTGTCACACGAATGCCCGGGTCGGTCTCCAGCATGAACCTCAGCCCTTGCCTGATCATCACTTGATCTTCTGCTAACAATATTCTAATCACCAATGCCCCCCCTATCTACTAAACTTATCCACCCTCTAACCACAAATTGGCCGGAAATTCTATATACGTCCAAATCGCCGTTTATTTTTTTTAGCCTTTCCCGCATTGACGTAAGACCAAACCCTTCTTTGAAATCATTGGATTCCATATAAGGATTACTAATTTCAAACCGAAAAACACTGCCCCCAGGCATCTCAAACAGCACTTTGGCTTCTCTGGATTTGCTATGCTTCATAATGTTTGTTAAAGCTTCCTGTACAGAGCGATAAATAGCAAATGATTGCTCACCAGTAAGAGGCGCACTAAAGGCACCGTGATTGACCGTAAAATGAACCCTCAGAAAGCTGTCGCTTTCCATCTTACGGATTAACCGCATAATACCCTGCAGTCCACCCGTCTCATTATGCTTTAACGTTTTTACTGCCCGTCTTGTTTCCTCCAAGCTTTCATGAGCAAGCTTTTTTAACGAAAGTATTTGGGACTGCACTTGTTGCTGATTTTGTTCTGAATTTAACCGAAACATTTCCAGCTGCATCAGAAGTGCTGTTAATTTATGCCCTACCGAATCATGAATTTCACGACCGATTAATATCCGCTCTTCCTGTCTGGCCACTTCTTCCTCGGATGCCTGTTTTCGTTTCAATGCCCTATATTCGGCCAGCAGCGCATCATACCTCGAATTTGCGAAGCGTTCTCCGTCAAGCTTTATTTTATAAGCTGTGGCAGCACTAAACAGCAGCAGCATATAGCAAGCAAAAAATAGCTTGAAGGATAGCACTGCGTCAGCCTTTATTACCAATACGCCGATCCCTGCTGCAAGCTCGATAGCTATAATGATGCAGAAAAATAGAGATTTAAGACGGTACACCATTTCCCCAACTATTAAAGCCACAATAAGCAGAAAATAGGGAGTTAACATTTCCTGATTTACCGGATAAACCGTAATAACTGCAAAAATTATTTTCACTCCAAATAACACCGCTAATATTTTCTGTTTTTCTTCTAAAAGGGGCAGTAGAAAAAAAACACTAAAATAGCCCGATAAACTAAATAAACGCCAATATTCACTTTCAAAATCAGATAAATACCCATACATAGCAGCCGCCCACATTGCAATATGCAGGGTGATCCCTATGACATAAGACTTCAATTTAAATCCCCCGTAACCTGTTTTCATTCATGAGATAAATGATAAACGTTCAGCATTGGATCATTCAATAGACTAAGCGTAACATATAATTGGCAAGGATAAACGGCAGAATAGGATAAGTGTGCAAAACTTATCTCAACTTTCGAAGCTTAAATTTGTATTGAGCAATGATAAACTTCTAACGGTTGCCACAAACGCTATTCGTGCAAAAATGACAGCTTCAATTTTCTAACGGTTCCTATTACGCTTAATTTCCCAAAATACACTGTTTTGCTCGAGAAATGGCATAATAGCGCTCGTTGCAACCGTTAGAGTAACTTTGGCAGTAAATTTCGTTGTGATTAAAAAAGCCCCAGCACATCAAAGGTGCCGGGGCATGCTTTATCGTTTTCAATAATTATCGCTTAACAACGATTTGTATTCATGAAATGTTTGATCTTCCCTTTCAGCCCTGCAACGATTTCGCTTTCCCTTGAACGCCATGCCTGCTGTCAGCCGATCTGACAAATTGCCACAGCAGCAGAAAACCGAATGCTCCTACTACTGTTGCGGCCAAACAGATCCGGTACAACACAGCGGAGCTCAATTCCTCGAACATCCAGCCGCCAAGAACGCCTGCGGCAATTCCAGATATACCGCCCCACGTCAACCCGTATACGGCCTGCCCGCTGGAACGATATTCGCCAGGCACGAGATGGGAGGTCAACTGTGTACCAATGTAATAGTAACCGCCGAAAGTCACAGAATGCAGCAATTGTACAAATACAACCTGGAGTGCCGAAGCTGCCAAGGACATAAGCAGCCAGCGCAAGGAAAACAGCAAGCAAATAATGATGAGCCATCCCAGCATCGTTTGTGATTTCTTCTTCAAATATTTGTCCAGCAGCAGGAAGACAGGCACTTCCAATATGGCAGTGGCGAAAGCTGACCAGCCAACCAGTGTATCCGAACCGCCAAGATTTCGGATATGTATGCCTAGAAATGTCATATTGATAGAGTTCGGAATGGAGATCAACACCCCGAGAAGCACAAATAATAGAAAGTATTTGTTTTTAAATACCTGCAAATACCCTTTATTTGAAAATTTCCCCTTCAATTCTCTTTCGTTGCCGCTAGGCATTAAGAAGGTAAAAAAGATAGCGAACAGCATCATAACGTCAAATACAATCCAGAGCCTGCTAATACCAAGCCAGCCAATGACGGGGCCGGCAGCGACAGCGATCAGTGCCCAGCCGAGCGACCCCCAAACCCGAAACTCTCCGAATTTATGCTTTGTGCCTTCAATAACATTTAGTATTAAGCTATTGCTCTGCGTAAATAAAGGGGTTTGAAAGGCAAAAAACATTAGCATACAGGTAAAAATGACCGGATATTCCTGCGTCATGAATACAAATTGCATACAAATGAAATTACCGATCAAACAAATAAGCAAAATCACCTTATTATTTCGCAACCGATCTGCCCAATATGCCCAAAATGGATTGGCTAGAAGACCGACAAGCGGTCCTCCGGCGACGAGCAAGCCAATCTGTACAGTGGAAATACCGAGCTCCTTCAAATATAAAGCAAAAAAGGTGCTGTAGATCGCAATCGCGCCATAAACAACGAAATTGAACACTTTCAGCATCCGCAGCATGTTCCGGCTGACAGTAAGGCTGGACACGATCATTTCATCCCCTTCGCTATACATTTACATTCGTCGTAGTGGAATGCTCTATAATTTCTTGTGCGGTCACTTCACGCCCAAGCTGATCGGACAAATATATTCCTTCACTGATGAGCATCGTTTGCAGGGCGATCTCAGCAGTTGGCAGCAGTGGAACACGCCCCTGCAGTGCGGCAATCCAATGATGCTGTGAAGAACTGTATGCATCATAATCCGCCTTCAATCTGCTCCAACGCAAGTCCATGTCATCAAGGTTGATTACACTATCCATATCGATGTCGCACTGTGTCGTATGGAAAGTAAGCGGGCCCGGTACCCCCGGATAAGAAGCAGCAGGAAGACGCAATCCGCCGCGGTTGCCGGCGATGCTGGAGCCTTCGAAGCCGCCCAGATGCATGGACCATGCTTCGATTAAATCAAGCGTTATGCCGCCTTCGAAGCGGACAAGGCCGAGTCCAAGTTCCTCCACATCGAATCCTGATTCAGCCTGTCTTGCTGCATCCATTTCCATCTCCTGATAAATCTTGCCTGATACTCTGCTTACTTGGGGAAGATCGAGCAGATACAGCATTTGAGCAATATGATATACGCCCATATCCAACAGAGCGCCACCGGCTGCCGTTTCTTTTCTGTTGAAAAACTTCGTGCCATAACCATCTACGAAAGGACGCCCCCGCCGTCTGAAGCCTGTAGAGCGGGCATGATACAGCTTGCCGAGCTTGCCGCCTTCGATTAAAGCTTTTGCCGCCTTCGTTTCCTTGCGATACAGCGTATTGAGCTGAATATGCAGCATTCGGTTAGAAGCATTGGCTGCATCGAGCATCGACTTTCCGTCATAGTAGGTGCCCGCTATCGGTTTTTCGCAGTAAACATGCTTGCCTGCCTGAAATGCCTCATTCGTAACAGGTGCGTGGAAGTTATTATGCAAACAGACATCGACCGCTTCAATATCGCTTCGTTGCAAAAGCTCACGAAAATCAGTATAGACATCAGGGATGCCGAAACGAGCTGCAGCAGCACGAGCAGCATCCTCATTAATATCACAAACCGCAACGACCTCTGACTCTTTTATTTTAGCATAATTATCCAAATGAGTCTGACCGATCAAGCCGGCGCCGATAACGCCAATTTTTACTTTTTTCATAATCAATTATGCCTCCAGTCGTTTATTGAAGAGTGCCGAGTGTAGATTAGGCAAAAAGCAACGGTGAAAAAGGGCGGTTACTACAAGCAAGGTTCGGCCGCCCATAATTAACCGGCACTCTGTTCCTTAGTTATTTAATGCTTTATGCAGTACTTTCTTCATGGCCGCCAGAGTCCATTCAACCTCCGCATACTGATTGTCTGGCGCATTATGCTCAATTGCCCAGTAGCCGTCGAAGCCAGCATCGAGAAGCACGCGGGCAATTTGTACCGAGCGCTGCTCATTCGCTAATGTATTAGCGCCAAAATGAACATGGCATGCCCATGGTGCAATAATGCTGTCACCTAGCTCAGGATCAACCTTCCAGCGGTCAACGTGATGGAGCACTCCAAAATTAGGGTGGTTAACCGCCTCGGCAATCTGTTTTAAGAAATGCGGGTTGAGCGAAGGGCCCATATGGTTTTCTGGACCGATCATAAACCCATAATCAGCAGCGATCTGACAATATTCCTGATAGCGGGTAACAATATGCTCAAACTGCTCTTCATTCATCTTATAAAAGTCGCCGTTCGGATCATTCGAATAGGAGCCTCCTGTGTCGATACGCACGGTTTTGGCGCCGAGAATGGCCGCCGCATGCAGATGCTGCAATGCATTCTGATATTGCAGCTCACGCTTGTTCTCGTCCGGATCCCATAATGCCGCCGTATCAATGGCAATATTAACAACCGTCATTTGCTTTTCATCCAGCGCTTCGCGAATTTTCCGCAAATAGGCTTCATCTGCCAGCCTCCATATATCGGTGCTTTTATCTACGAAAAAACCGTTATACAAATCTACTGTGCTAAGATGATAACGATGTTTGACCGACTCCAGGTAGCCGAATACGTCCATCTTTCCAGCAAGAAAAGTATTATTGAAAGAATAACCGCCAATTGAAAGTTTCATAGCTGCAGTACTCCTCTATTATTTATTTTCAGCCCATTCATCGAGCTGCTTTTGCTTTTCAGCAATGACCTTATCAATGCCTGCATCTTTTAGAGCAGCAATGAACTTCGGAAGGTTAACCTCAGGGTCCAGGGTGCCCGTTTCCAGCGCCATGCTGTACTGACGTGTCACATTGCTGATAGCAGCAAGCTCCGTCTTCACTGGAATCGGATTGTAAGTAAAGCCAAGAGCCGCAGATTTTTTCGATTCTCGATTAAATACCTCCATTTCTTTCCACAATTCAGGGATATCTGTTGCCCATGTATACGAAAGCAGCTGATTGCCGAACATCCAGCCTTGACGCAAGTTAAATCCGCTATTAGTAGAGTCTACGCCTGGCGGAAAATCAATTGAGCTCTCGGACACTTTGGCGTAGTGCTTGCCTTCAATGCCCCAGTTGATCAAGTTAACCAAATCAGGATCAGAATTAAGCAGATTGAGGAACATCATCGTACGTGCCGGATCCTTGGAGTTAGTAGGAATTCCCAGCATGATGCTAGTAATATTCGTTGTGCTCGTAATTTGATGCCCAAGACTTACAGACGATAATTTTGTTTCTGTTCTGTTCTCTGTTTGAGCAACGGCGCCAGGTTTTCCTTTGCTAATTGTGGCAAATCCAACATTGGCCTTAATATAATCGACAGCCGTTTCATTGCTGGTAGCAGCATCCTTGTGAATATAGCCAGCCAGGTACCATCTGCGAATTGTTTTAAGCATGTCGGCATATTCGGGCGTTTCATAAAGATTGACGACCTTCAGCTCATCCAGATTAGGCAGGACGCCGATGTAATCGCCCAATATATCCCACTGTGTCTCTAACAGCCGGTTGCCGATCGAGGCAGCTGCGCTTGCCTTGCCCAGTACATTAATATTCGGTTCATTCTCTTTAATGACTTTGAAAATAGCATCCAAATCATCGAGCTTCTTCACATTATCAAGACTTAAATTGTATTTTTCCAATAGATCCGTCCGCATTAGGACAATTGGGTCGGAGGCGAAGTCCCGAATGCTCGGAACAGCGTAAGTTTGGCCGTTTACCTTGGAAGCTGCCAGCACTTCAGGCTGAAAAGCCTTTATAATGTCCTGCCCGTGCTCTTGCAGCAAATCATCAAGCGGGAGAAGCTGTCCTTGGGCAACCTGGCGGGAATAGCTGCTGCCTCCCGTTACAATTAAATCAACCTGCTCCTTGGAGGTCAGCATGAGGATCGATTGTTGATCCCAGGCTGCTGGCTCGATACGCACGAGCTTTACGGTTGCATTAATCTTTTCCTTCGTAATTTTGCTCATTTCTTCAGCTACGAGATCGAGATCCTTTTGCGCAGGCCCATAGAAAACGAGATTAATTTCATAAGGCGGAAGCTCACTAGGCTTTGGACTGCTTCCATCCCCGTCCTTCACACCGGCGCTATTTGTTGGAGTACTATTCACTTCCTTCGAATTACCGCAAGCGGAAAGCAGCAATGCCGCCGTAAGCATAATAGCTAACCAGACGAAGCCGACTTTTCTAATCATGGAATAACCCCCATTAAAATATTGGTCAAGCAAGCAGCAAACGGATTTAACCTTTTACCGCTCCTACTGTTAAACCTTTAGCAAAATACTTCTGGAAGAACGGGTACGTGATAAGGATTGGAATGACCCCGATCGCTGCAATAGCCATCCGCAAGCCTTGACTTGGAATGCCATCCCCTGGATTGAGCTGGTCAGCCGCCTCCAAATTTGTCACTAAATATTGTGCGTTCAGCAAAATAGTATTTAGCAGCACTTGAATGCTGTGCAGTTTGCTGTCTGTAATGTAGATCAAGCCATTAAACCAGTCATTCCAATAATTGATGACTTGAAAAATACCAACCGTGCCCAATACCGGTTTGGAAAGCGGCAGAACGATCTGATAAAAAATGCGGAATTCCCCGGCGCCGTCCATATTAGCGGACTCAATGACTTCAACAGGAATGTTCATTGTGAAAAAAGTGCGGATTAAGATGACGAAAAAGGCACTTACAAGCAGTCCAGGTACAATAAAGGCAATTAACGTATTTTTGATTTCGAAAATATTGGTATACATCAAATAGGTAGGAACCAGCCCGCCATTAAACAGCATCGTGAAAAAAATGAAGAACGCAATCGCGTTGCGGAACGGCAAATCTCTGCGGGAAATCGGGTATGCCAGCAAGGTCATAATAAGCAGGCTAACCATTGTTCCGACTGCAGTAACAAGAATAGAAATACCGTAAGCATTGACGATCATTTGAGGCTCCTTGAGCAGGTAACGATAACTTTCTATACTGAAATTGCGGGGCAATAAAGAATAGCCATACTGAACAATCGACTGTTCATTCGTCAATGAGGCAGAAATAAGCAGCAGAAAAGGGATCAAACATAGACCAGCAGCAATAATAAAAACAGTGTGTACAATGATCTGCTCAAGACGGCTTACCTTCATAGTTGCTCACTCCTCCCTAGAACAGTGAATTTTCAGGATTAATCTTTTTAACAGCGTAATTGGATGCGAGAATGATAATAAATCCGACGACCGATTGATAGAGCCCAGCGGCCGATGACATGCCGATATCGCCGTTGCGGAGCAAGGAACGATATACATAAGTATCAATTACGTTCGTAGTTGGCATAAGTACGCCGGAATCCAGCGGAACCTGGTAAAATAATCCGAAATCGGAGTAGAAAATACGGCCAACCTGGAGCAGCGTCATAATGATGATAACAGGTGTTATTAAAGGCAATGTAATGGTGAAGATCTGCTGCATTTTACTGGCGCCATCCAGCTTCGCTGCTTCGTAATATTCCTGGTCGATGCCGACTACAGCAGCAAAATATACGATACATAAATAGCCGGCCGAGCTCCACACTTTGACAAAGGTTAATATATACGGCCAATATTGCCACTCGTTGTACCACATGACCGGATCAATGCCAAGCATGGGCAAAATCGTTTTATTCACGAGCCCTGTCTCCGCGCTTAACATAGAAAAAACGAGATAACCGATAATAACAGAAGAAATTAAATACGGCAGTAGAATAACGCTTTGATAAAACCTGGAAAAAAAGCGGCTGCGCAGTTCATTGAGAAGCACAGCCAAAGCTACGGCAACAACCAAGTTGAGAATGATAAAGACGATGTTATACAAAATTGTATTTCTCGTAATGATGTAAGCATCTGCTGTTTTGAACAAATATTCAAAGTTTTTGAAGCCAACCCAGTCGCTGCCGAGAATACCTTTTGCGAAGTTGATATCCTTAAAGGCGATAATCAGCCCAAACATAGGCGCGTAATTGTTAATGAGCAGGTAGATTATGCCGGGTATGAGCATCAAGTACAGCGTTTTATATCTTGTGAGCGTTTTCAACATGAACTTAACCTCCTTTCTATTATTGTGGATTGCTGGCTTCTGAAATTATTGTAGTGGATGGAAAAAAGCAGAACCGCTATTTTTCTGACCTGTTACTGTCATTATTCTGACTTTGTCTGCGATATTGCTTTGGGCTCATTTGTACAGTATTTTTGAATACACGAGCGAAGTATGAAAAGTTGGAATACCCTAAGTAAACGGCAACATCACTAATTGACATGTCTGTATCGGACAGCAACCGTTTGGCCAGCTCCATCTTTTCCTCGAGAATGTATTCAATAACTGATTTGCCGGTTTCTTTCTTAAAAAGCCGCGATAAGTAGTCCGGATGCAGATGGACATGCCTCGCAACATCCTCTCGCGAAATACTGTTATGCACCTGCTCTGCAATAAAGCTGCGCACCGTTTCTAATGTTTGTTTAAGCGGGCCTGCAAGCTTAACAGCTTCATGAAGAAACTGAATGCCATTTGCCGGACCCGTACTACGTTTATTCTGTTTGCTCAGCTTAAGCAAGCCAGCAAATTGATCTGCCAGCTGGTAGACAAACACCGGCTCGCCAACATAACAAGCCAGCTCGCAATTAAAGTATTGCGCGCATGAGTTCATATAGCTTTCTAGAGCTTGCTTGAATGCAGCAGACTGGTTGTAGGAATGCTCCCCGCTGCCTGCCGGAAACAGCAGCACCATTAGACGGTTATCAGCCCCGTACCGGATCAGCCGGCCGTCGTATTGATTGAAAATTAAATAGTCAGCAGCATTTCGGAGCGCATATTCCATAATGATTTCGTCCCGCGATGACAGCGGGCGCAGCCAGCGTTGAACAGCTATGACGACAGGCATAAAGAGATCAGACTCGGTAATTGGAAGCTGATTATTGTGCAAAGCCTCCTGTATTTTCTCCGGGCTGGAGGAGATACGGTAAGCCAGCAAATCTTGCCAGAACTTTTCAATTAATATAGGTTGATGAGTTTCCCATAACTTAGAGTAGTAATGGCTCGTTTCTTTATTGGTCAGCTGCTCTCTTTTATCCGCAACCTTGCCAAGTCCCCGCTGCACCGCGTTTTGCAACTCAAGAAATTTCACAGGCTTTAGCATGTAGTCCAGGCTTCCGAGCTGTACTGCTTTTTTCGCATAGTCAAAGCTAGAATGACACGTCAAAAAAATCGATTCCGTTAACGGATACTGCTCCCGTACCCATGCTAAAAGCTCGATTCCGCTCCCCTGCGGCATTTCAATATCACATATCATCATATCGATCGGATAGGTCTGAAAAATTTCCTTCGCTTGGCCAATATTATAGGCCGTATGAATGCGAACGATATTAAGCTCTTCCCATGCAACACCTGCATACACGGCTTTTACTGCATGAATTTCATCGTCAACGATAAGCAATTGAAACATTGTATCCCTCCTGAGCTTCTTCTATAAGAGGTAATAGCAGCTTAACCTGTGCCCCGCCATCAGGGCGATTGGACAACTGCAGACTGGCTTTTTCTTTATAGATTAATTTCAATCTTTGCTTGGCATTCCAGATGCCAATTTGCTCGCCTCCGTCCGTCATCGTTGGCACATCCTGCTGAAATTGCTGCAGCGCTTCCAGAGAGAAGCCTTTGCCCGTGTCCCAAATAATGATGCTAATCATTGCCCCATGCTCAGAGCTATGTCGGATGTCAACGCCAAGTTTAATCGGTTCGTTCATCGTAATCGCATGCTTAATGATGTTTTCGACAAAGGTTTGTATAAGCAGAGGCGGAATTTGCATACCCGAGAATGCTTCAGGACAGCGGAGTTCATAGGTAAAGCCTTCATGAAATCGTACAGCCTGAATACGCAAATAATTTTCAGTATGTGCCAGCTCGTCCGCAAGGGAGACAAATTTCATATTGCTTTGGAACATGAACCGCAAATACTTCATCATATACTCCGACATTTCCTGAATAAGCTGATAGTTGCGGAACTGTGCCAAATTATAGATCGTATTAAGCGCATTTAAGAAAAAATGCGGATTAATTTGCAGCTGCAAATGCTTGAGCTCAGCTTTTTGTTTAAGCAGCTGCTCTTCATAAACATGGATTTTCAAATCTTTTATTTGTGCAACCATGCTGTTAAACACATCATTCATCAGCTCAAATTCGTAAGAAACAGGTGAGCTATTCACGCGGTGCTCCAGATTGCCATCCCGCACTCTGCGCATAACAGTCACAATCCGATTGATCGGCAGCAATATGACCTGCCTTAGAAACATATAGAAGAAGGGAATGATGACGAGAGAACCGATCAAAACCAAATACCATACGCGCCTTAAATCAGGCAAATGCGCTAAAATATCCCGATATGGCATTAATATAAGGAGCGAGAAATTACCTTGACTGGAAGGCGTGCTAACATGCAAATATTGATTTTCATCACCTAACGTTGTTAGGCCGTCCATTGGTTCATATTGCTCTGTTACGAGCAGCGACTTGCCGTCGTCACCCATATCCAGCAGGCTGATCGGCACCATTAATTTGGAGGCCAGCACCCAGGCGCCTATGTAGACTTGTCCGAGCTTTTGAATTTTATATAAATAATATTGATCGTCCAGCTTGTAGGTGAACCATTGATCCGCAAGATCAGGATCAGTCTCCACCTTCTCTTGCAGCATACGTATAATACCAGCGCGTGTAGCCTGGAGCTGCGCAACACTCTCCGTAGATGGCTGGTTCGTAATTAAATCCTGATTAATAGAGGAGTATACAAAGAACAAATCGATCGTCCTGTAATTGGCAATATCACGTTCGATTTTGTTAAAAAGATAAATTCTGGCCATATTGTACGAATCGCTGTTATCCTCCCGCGGGACGTCGATAAGCAGCAAATCACTCTCAAATGCAACCGTCATTTTTAAATATTTGGATACCTCCTCTAAATTATGGTCAATCTGGTCCATGTACAAAGCGGTTAAATTACGGTTGGAATTAGCGACCTGCTCCTGCACGACCTGCATCGCATAATAATTGTCATACAAAAGCAAGGATTGCAGCGGCACGATAAGCAAAAGCACACCAACGATCAACTTGAAGCGGATTGATTTCTTTGAAAACCCTTTCAAAATATGCAATGTGAAACCTCCTCAATATCGTGATATGACCAACAAAGCTTAGCTTCGGAAAATTCCGAAATCATATAGTTTGTATTCTATAACTGAATGATTGACAAGTGAACATCGAAAGAGGGGGACTATTGAACTGTTTTTTATGTATAGCTCGCGTGTTGTGCTAATCCACTTTCAATTGTGTGTTACCCTGTCGACAATGAATCGACAGCACTCCAGCTGGTCAGTCGTTCCGTTATTACGCCCAAAATCGTAGTTTTGAAGCAGCAAAGTGACAGACGTTCCGGTATTGATCCATAAATCGCAGAAAAAGCCCATTCAAGGCCGAATAGCGGAACGTGTAACCGCGAAAATAAAAAAATGGCGGTTTTAAGGTAAATAACGGAACGTGTGACCATGTCTTCGCAAGCAAGGAATGGTGACAGGGAGCAAGGTTGAGACTGGAGAAGCGTCAGTGTCCACGTACAACAGCGGCCTTCTACCTTAACTTGCACGCAGTGCTATTCCCAGCATTCGAAGCATAACTTGAATAAAAGTCACATAATCAGCTATAATAGAAAAAATATCGACATCATGCCTGTGAAGAGAATCCAACTCGGAGGCGTTTTCGTCAAGGAGAGCGGCAGCTGCTCCCTAAGTTAACCGGGCCCGCCCGTTACCGCGGAACTAAGTGGATTGGACATCTGACAATGTCTAATCAATTTGGGTGGCACCGCGAGAATATAGCGCTCTTCGTCCCAATGTGGGATGAAGAGCGCTTTTTTTGCATTTTATTAAAAAGGAGTGCGTTGCCATGTTAGACATCAAATGGATTAGACAGCATCAAGACATCGTTCAAACAGCAGCAGATCAGAAAGGAATCGCGATATCTATCGCACAATTGGTCGACCAGGACGATCAAAGATTGCGTCTGCTGCAAAAAATCGAGCAGCTTCGACAGGAGCGAAATCAGAAAAGCGAAGCTATTCGGGCCTTCATTCAAAACAAAAGCATCGAGCAAGCCGAGCAGCACAAGCAGCTTGTAAAGGAAATCAATCAAAAACTGGGCAGCTTGGAAGAGGAGCACAGGCAGGTGGAGCAGCAATGCCAACAGCTGCTGCTATACGTCCCTAATATTATCTCGCCAGATACACCGCAAGGTTTATCTGACAAAGATAATGTCGAGATCAAACGGCAAGGCATGCCGACAAGCTTCGCCTTTGAACCTAAGGACCATGTTACACTGGGAGAGCTGCATCGCATGATCGATATCCCGCGCGGGGTCAAAACGGCAGGCAGCCGTAATTATTATCTTACAGGCAAGGGCGTTGCCCTGCATCGGGCTGTACAGCAGCTTGCTCTAGACTGGCTAGCAGACAAAGGCTTTACACTTCTTGAGGTTCCTTTAATGGTACGTACGGAGGCACTGTATAATACAGGCTATTTTCCGCTCGGCCAAGAGCAAGCCTATAAAATCGAAGACGAGGACAAGTGGCTTGTAGGCACATCAGAGGTTCCGCTGGTGTCGTATTATGATAATGAAATCGTAGATGTTACAGAGCCAATTAAGCTGGCAGCAGTATCGACTTGCTTCCGTAACGAGGTAGGCTCGGCAGGAAAAGACGTCCACGGCTTGTACCGTGTGCATCAGTTTTCTAAGGTTGAGCAAGTCATTATTTGCGAGAACAGTGTGGATGTGTCGGAGCAAATGTTTCATCATATAACGAGTAATGCAGAAGAAATCCTTGAGCTGCTTGAGCTTCCATACCGAATAATGGCAGTTTGCACCGGTGACTTATCACAGAAAAATTATAAGCAATGGGACATTGAAACGTGGATGCCTAGCCGGCAAGCGTATGGGGAAACTCATTCGTCGTCTATTTTGCTGGATTTTCAGGCTCGCCGTTCGAACATTAAATACCGGGATGCAGATGGCAAAACACAGCTTTGCCATACTCTTAATAATACAGCAATCGCTTCACCGCGCATTTTAATCCCGCTATTAGAAAATCATCAGGAGGAGGATGGGGCAATACGGTTACCAAAAGCTTTGCAGAAGTATATGAATGGATTGGAGCGGCTGGAGATTTAAGGCGATAGATACTTTGAAAGGGAGAACGGAGAGCAAGAATGGGAATGGAGAAGCGGCAGCGTCCGCCTTTGTAGGCCGATTTTATCCTTTACAGGGGTTATTTCATCAAAAAAATTGGACTACAACAGCGGTCGGAATCCCAATCTTGATCGTACCCCTTTCAATTGCTTGTTGCTCTATCTACAATTAATCGACAGTCTCCGTATGTCCATGAAACTTCGAAAACGGAACGAGTGTCCACCAATCGAAAAAGTGCAAAGAGGCCGAGTTTTGAATTCGACCTCTTTTTGCAAGCATTTTATTTAATTCGTCCAAACCCGCAATTCGTTGAGTGCAATATTACCCCATTGTCGGTTTCCATTATTGACCTTTAATCTAATTTTGTCTCCGGTAATTGGGCTTAAGGAAATATCTAAATTTCAACGAATTCGCCCGGCTTTAATTCGTGCCCTTGCTGTTGCTGTGCCTCCAGCTGCTTAATAAACTGCTCGCCATCCTGGCGGATCGGCGGGAAGGTATTAAAGTGAATAGGAATAATATGCTTGGCGCCCGTCCATTTCGCAGCAAGCAATGCTTCCTTAGGTCCCATTGTAAAATGGTCTCCTATTGGCACCGCGGCAATATCAATTTTGTTCATCTGGCCAATTAATTGAATGTCGGAAAATAGCGCCGTATCACCCATATGATATAAAGCACGGTCACCCATAGTAAGTATTACCCCTTGCGGCTGACCCGCGTAGTATGCCACCCCATCCACTTCGAAAGAAGAGCTATGAAATGCCTGCGTAAATTTTACGGATATGCCGTCTTCGATACGATAGGTGCCTCCTGTGTTCATCCCAACCGTATCAGCTCCAGTTGCGCTTAAAAACCCCGCTAGTTCTACTACCGCCACGATTGGGCATTGGTTAGCGAGCGCAACCGCTGCTGCATCGCCGGAATGATCACTATGCCCATGGGTTAGAACGACAGCATCAACCTTCAGCTCCTCGGGCTTCATTACAGCTACTGGATTGCCGCTCAGAAAAGGGTCAATCACGATTCGTTTGCCTGCCCCTTCTACCAATAAGCCGGCATGTCCCAAAAAAGTAATTTTCACTAAATTTCATCTCCCTCGCACATTATATTCTGCTAACCAGTATGACTGAGACTATCCGATTCATTGTCCTTTTTTGTTGCTCGCCAATGGCTGCACAAAATGAATCCATCTATTCTACATTTAACGGTATTCTATACTCTGACTTCAATTCGACAATATGTTCTCCCTGATTGTAAACCCAGCAAAAGTGAAACGCATTGCCTTCATAGCTGGTCCGCTTGCGTATGTCTGGTAAAATCGTCGCTTCCAAATTGTTGCGAATAATGATTTCCAGTTCCTGCAGTCGCAGCAGTGCTGCGTTTGCCGCTGCTTCCGCTTCCTCGGCAGACATGGTCAGCTGAAAATATCGAAGTGCCAGCTCTTTTTCCGAATGCTCTCCTTCAAGCGACTCACCAGCGCTTTGAACAATCTCCTTGACCGTTCTGATCCAATCGCCTGTTAAGTCCATTGTTATGTCATACATTGTAAACCCCTCCAGTAAAATATTCACCCGCTGTCCTGCTACAATAGACGACCTTTCTATATGTATATATATAATAACATAAATGTTGGAAATCCCCATGCGTTGAGCTGTTAATCTTCATCAGTGCTGCATGACTCACAATTAATACGTTCTCGGCCGCCCCCATAAATAAAGGGACACCCAATAAGTGTCCCTTCCTTATTGCTTACCATTCACCCTCCATGAACCGAATGAGGTAAAGTTCGGGCTTTTCGAGAAACTCTTCAAAGCTGCATAAATCTGCATACGTCTCATGCTCCATATCGTAACAGCCTATGAGACCTTTTTTCTTCGGATTCCATACGAGCTGCAGATGGGGGTAGTTGTCGATATTGGCTGAAATGCGCAGCAGCTTTTGCTTGCCTGCCTTCATCTCTATCGTATCCATGAATGTAAAAAAATCGATATATCCGAGTTCATACTCATTTTTCGCCAGCTCAAGCCGTAGCTTGTCGCTGTTCAGAAAAGAGACCAGCTCATCCGTTAACTTATATTTTTTAAGCTCATGCTTCTTGTTCTCGAGTTGATGAAACTCTGCCGGCTCCAATGCTTTCAAAAAATCAGCCAGCGCTTTATATTTATTGCTGACCGCAATCGTATATGGCCGCTCCCCGTCCTTTTCTGCTAAAGTAACGTCCGCACCGCGTTCAACTAGAAATTTTACCATGGATAAATTGCCTATTCTCGCGGCCACTGTTAGCGGAGTCGCCTGATAAGGATAAACCATATCGGCCTTGTTATAATTAATATCTACTCCTTGATCGAGCAAATAAGTAATCGTCTTAAAATCATAATCGGATACCGCTTGACGCAGCACTTCTCCGCCATGCTGCTTAATATCCAATCCGAGCTCATGAATAAGCGGAATATTGTTTTTATTGCCATAGTAGGCCTGGGAATAAGCACCTGACCCTACTTGATTGAGCAGATCCAGTCTGGCCCCCTGCGCTGCAACGTATCGAACGATATCTTCCTTGCAATAACGAACCGCCCGCAAAAAGGCCGGATTATGTTTGACATTTAAATTAACGCCATGCTCGATCAGCAGCTTTATTACACTCAGCTTCTGCGATATTAGCGCTAGGTCCAAAGGACTTATTGCAGTATGCTTGCTAAGCACGATGCTCTGTTCCACATCCCAGCCGTCTGCAATTGCAGCCTGCAATGCCGGTATATTTCCTTTGGAAATATGCATCGCAATCTCAGGCAGCTCCTCGAACTTCCCAACATCTTTCAAACTGATCATCTTTACCCGCTCCCACTCAATGTCTTATAAAAAGTATAGGAAACGGACTGGTAAAAAACAACAAGTCCAAGGGCCTATGCCAGGTGACAATCCAGAAAATCCCATAGGTCCAATTGATTATAGAACACGCTGTGAAACAAAAGACTCAGTACACAAACTGCCAATTGTGTTAAACTACTGAGCAGAATAATGTGCTGCAGGAGGAGTATCTATGTATGTTATATCTCAGACAAAGCTGCTGCCGGAAGATGAGCATCTAATTATTGCGAAGCAAAACATAGCTTCTTTCCCGCCCGGTTATTTAGTATTTTTGCAAAAGTTCGGCGCAGGCAATTACAGAGGCTGGATAAATGTCTATTCACCTGATACAGAGGTGCTTAAACCTTTTGCTGATTACGATTTTTGGGAGCATGACGAAAACAGTCCTATTACCCAGCAGCAGATCAGCCAGTGTATCGCCATAGGCACAACGATAGATGGTGATTTTCTTGCCGTACATCCTCAAACCGACCAACTGCTTTGGCTGCCCAGACATGCAGATCAGATTGAAGCCATTTCTCTGCAGGCTCCGGCCCAAGAGGACGAGCGTACATACGCTATCATGCTGGACGAAATTTATCGTCAGGTTTATAGATGCGAACAAGATGAAGCCGTTTATTATGAGCCATGTTCCAATACGCAAAGCCATCTCTTCTTGCGGTTGCCGCCAAATCAGGGTTTGCCTGATCTGCCGGAACTGGCCGCATGGTGCCGAGCGGCTTTTCCGCCTGATCTGACTGTTGAAAATGAATATACTTGCCGTTTGTTCTATCAACGGCTGGGCGGCTATATTAGATTTAATTACGCCTACAAGCAAGAAGTGGCCATCATGTATGAGCAGGCTGCGCAACAGGAGTTTGCCGATATAAAGAAATGGCTGCTATCCCAAGGATGTGAATACTGGAGCACTTAAATTGGCAGCTTATTAGTAGAAAGCAAGACAAAGAACCATGGCTAAATGCATGGTTCTTTGTTATGTCCATCATTCTGGTCCGCCTACCAATCTATTTATAGGAACCATCTCGTCTTATTACGCATATAGTAACTCGACAGAAGTGATGAAACCTAGTTACTAGCCGTATAAAGGAATGAGGATTTCTATGAAATTTAGCTTTTTAAGCCCCGTCTATAATAGTCAGCAATGGCTCAAAACGATGTTGGATAGCATTCCTAAAGAATATGCCTATGAAATTATCGTTTGTGACGACGGCTCTTCGGATCAAACCTTAAATATTTTACGAGAATATCAAAAAACCTGCCCTCAATTAAAAATCTTGTTAAACGAACAAAATAAGGGCGCAAGCTACTCCTATAACCGTTGTATCGAAGAGGCAACCGGCGATTATGTAGGTATTATTGATAGCGATGATATGTATTTGCCTACTATTCGGGATGTGCTGGCAAAGATTGACGGCCGATATGACATTTATTACTACAATATGCTTACAAAATTGGGTCTGCAATTCGTAATCAACGAATCCAATCGTTACGGCTGGTGCGGTCAATTTAAAATTATTCGGCGAAGCTTTATTGGCGATGCAAAGTTCACGATTAGAAATGATATGGCTGGAGACTGCGATTTTAATAGAGTCCTGCTGGATAAAAGTCCATCTCGTTACTATACGGGTATATTTGCCTATTGGTATAACTACCCTCGTGAAAATTCCGAATATGATTTGTATCAAAGAGGTCTAAAGTAAGGCATTATTTTGTCACAACGCTATCATGTCGCACGCTAAGGAAAGGTGTCGAGATTTTTATGTTTAACGATAAAATACTACTCATTACAGGCGGTACGGGATCATTCGGCAATGTAGTATTAGAGCGGTTCTTGCATACGGATATTAAGGAAATCAGAATATTTTCCAGGGACGAGAAGAAGCAGGACGACATGCGTATTTTATACCAAAATAATAAAATCAAGTTTTTCATCGGGGATGTGCGTGATATCAGCAGCTTAAATACGGCAATGTATGGGGTCGATTATGTTTTCCATGCCGCCGCTCTTAAACAAGTCCCCTCTTGCGAGTTTTTCCCTTTAGAAGCTGTAAAAACGAATGTGCTTGGTACAGACAACGTATTAACCGCCGCCATTCAGGCAGGTGTAAAAAAAGTCATTTGCCTCTCTACAGACAAGGCCGCATACCCCGTCAACGCCATGGGAATTTCCAAAGCTATGATGGAAAAAACTTTTATTGCAAAATCTAGAACCGTTTCTCCTGACAAAACGCTTATTTGTGGAACACGGTACGGTAATGTCATGGCCTCACGCGGCTCCGTCATACCGTTATTTATTGAGCAAATTAAAGCGGGTAAACCATTAACGATCACAGATCCGAGTATGACCCGTTTTATTATGAGCCTGGAAGAAGCAGTCGAATTAGTACTGTATGCTTTTCAGCATGCAGAAAATGGAGATATTATGGTTCAAAAATCTCCCTCTTCCTATATTGGCGATTTAGCTCAAGCATTAAAAGAACTGTTTGGTGCAAGCAATAAAATTGAAGTGATTGGAACACGTCATGGCGAAAAAGTGTACGAGGTGCTTTTAACGAAGGAAGAAGCTGCGAAAGCGATTGATATGGGCAATTTCTATCGGGTTCCATCTGACAATCGTGATTTGAATTATGGAAAGTACCTGGAGAACGGATCTCACAAAATTACGCTAACGGATGAATACAATTCTAATAATACGAAAATTCTTTCCGTCAAAGAAATAAAGAAAAAACTGATCCAGCTTGCCTATATTCAAGAAGAACTGCGGAAATGGAAAGGATGAGCCGGTTGAAATTTTTAGTTCTTGGAGCGACAGGTATGGCAGGTCACACGATCTCCTTGTATTTGCATGAAAGAGGTCATGATGTCACGACCTATTCAAGAGCATCATTCCCTTTTTGCGCCAATATTAATGGAGACCTACAGGATCGCACTTTCCTGACATCCATTTTCTCCAATGGCCGCTATGATGCTATTATCAACTGTATCGGTGTATTAAACGAAGCATGTGACATAAACCCCTCAAACGCTGTATACCTGAATAGCTATTTCCCCCATCTAATCGTTGAACTATTAAAAAACACCCCAACTAAACTATTTCATATGAGCACCGATTGTGTTTTCTCCGGGAAATCAGCACCTTATGACGAAAACAGCCTGCATGACGGCGAAACCTTTTATGACCGTTCCAAAGCTTTAGGCGAAATAAATAACGGCCAGCAGCTCACATTCAGAAATTCTATTATCGGTCCGGATATGAAAAAAGATGGAATCGGATTATTTAACTGGTTTATGAAGCAAAAAGAATCAATATATGGATATACCCATGCTATTTGGACTGGGGTCACTACACTAACTTTGGCCAAGGCTATGGAAAGAGCCGCTGCGGAACAACTAACGGGATTGTATAATCTTGTTAACAATACAAGCATAAGCAAATACGATTTGTTACAGCTTTTTAATCAGCATTTTAAAGCAAACAGCATAAATATCCTTCCTTCTGACACCGTCAATCTGGATAAAACCTTACGAAACAATCGGACTGATTTTTCGTTCCAGGTTCCGAGCTATGATCAGATGATCTTCGAAATGAAACAATGGGTTGAATCGCATAGACATTTATACCCCCATTATATGATCAAGAGCTAGTTTCGGATTCCGCAACCTTTTTTACCCTTTCCAAAAAAGAAACGACAACCTTCTCCGTTGCGAATACCATAAGCAGCTTTAAAAACCACTTTAAGGGCTTAGTGGCAGCTGTATACCGAAGCAATGTCTTTTGGTCCTCTAATTTACGCAGCTCATATAAAGCCGTAATCTCAAAGCTGTTCGCTAACGTAAATCCAATTTTCACTTTCTTATTATCCGGTTGATTGGAATAATCCAGCGTATGGACATCGTACTCCTCGATGCGCTTGCCTTCCTTATACTTTTGCCGGTAAATGCTGCCAACGCCTTCTTTCGTAATTTTAATTGGTTTATTTTCAACTACCTGAGGCATAATTTTTTGCATCTGCTCTAATGAGCCATCCAGATACGACCATACATGCTCAATCGGACTATGTATTTCAATTTCGCTTGTCCACTGCTTCATTACAACAGCCTCCTTTTTAATGAATGTCCTATTTATCCATTCTAACTGATAGTTGATTAAATGTAGATCAATTATTTCGTATTGTTTCCTTTGGAAAGGCGCGTTTACCGATGAATGATAAGAACAAGTTTATAAAAAAACTTATACATTCCTATAATTTAAAATAACCTCCTTACGTTTGGTTAAACGCAAGGAGGTTATAATGTTTTTACCGATTATCTGGACTTTCTTGTATTTCTTGCATTTGCTGCTTCAACCGCTCAAGCTGCTCTTTATTTTGCTCGACAATGTCCATATGTTCTTGATGCTGCTCTGCATTATACAGCGCGTTTTCTGCATGGGAAATGGAATCGTAAGCTTGCTCCACCACCTGCTCCGCCGGGTGTGACATCGCTTGCTTCACTGCATTGTTTGCCTTTTGGACAGAATTGCTTAACAAGGTGCTGGGATGATCCTGCTTCCAACTTATATCTGAGTGTTTTGCCAAGGTGATTGTTCCTCCCTGTCGATGGAATGATGTCGTCCACACCATAGTTTTGCAAAATACCCAGAAAAGTATGCACTCCCTTTGTGGTGTTACAGATCAATTTGCTTGCGAAAATCTGTTGGGGAGATGCCCATATATTTTTTAAACGTAATTGTAAATGATGAAAGTGTAGAATATCCGGTTTTTTCTGCAATTTCTGTAATGGAGTCATTCGTGTCTTTCAAAAGCTCCCTGGCATGCGTCAATCTTACTTTATTTAAATACTCCACATAATTGACGCCAAAGCTTTTCTTAAAAAAGTATGAGAAATATTTGGGCGAGGTTTCCATGACTTCAGCAATATGATCCAAGTATAAATCCTTCATATAGTTCAGCTCGATATACTGAGCAATATATATCGGGTTCAGCTTATTTTTAGGCTCTGTTTTGCTTAAACGCGATAAATGCTGTGCTACCTTTACTAATGCATTCTCAATCGCAGCACCGTTCGAGCGACTATCCAATTGCTGCAGGAACTCATGCTCAAGCTCATACAGTTGCTGTGGAGCATTTCCAAGTCCGCCAGCTATATTAATTAAATAGAAAAATATTGTTTTTGCAATATGCTCAAGCTGATAGTAATGGACATTACGCGCAATATTTTCTTGCATAGTTTGCTTTATAATGGCAATGCCCTCATCCGCTTTTCCTGTCAAAATGTAATTCGACAGCTTCTCGAGCCTCTCAAAAGGCAAGTATGCGTTCCAAACCAGGCGAACAGATTCGGCATCCAATAAAATATCGCCTTCATTCACCTGACGATGCAAGCTGGCATTATTAACTTCTGCATAAGCATGCTGGCAATTCTCAAGCTCAGATATATAAACTTTGCTGACGCATCCCCTGCAGCTATAACCATTTAATTCATGCTTGCCAAGACCTGCAAGCGATTGGCGTGCTCTCCTTAGCCATACATCCTTATCCTCCGGCGCTTTCATTCCAATCAATGCAATATAAGCAGTGTGATCATAAATTACCGTACCCGACAACTGCAGCTGGCTCATTCCTTCCTGCAATACAGACGCAAGCTCCTCAACTGTTTTGACGGATACAGTTCCTTCGTCAGACACATCAAGCTCAAATTTAACCATGACAAAATACTTTTCACTAAAGAAGCGAGTATAATATTTCTGCATTTGAAAATCATGCTCTTCATGATGTAGTTGTCCGTGCAGCACTCGTAAAAATATATACCTGAACTGTTCTGCATCATAGCTGGAAATTTGCTTGCGGTAAGTATCGTTTTCTGATTGCAGCTTTACAATACCGCTATGAATTTTCCGAAAATCATCCCCCTTGCTGTTCCCCCCGCCCAGCTGCCGGATAATTTTCCTGACAGGTCTATGCATGTACAAGCTTGTGCTTACAGCCACCACAATAGCACTGACACATGCCAGCAGCATAATCATATAGTTGGCTTTCTCGACGGTACCCAGATTCTGAAATCGATAAGGAACCTTCTCAATATAGGTGTAATCGTTGTAATCCGAATAATAGAAGTTATACTCAAAATTTTCTTTGGTCAAAGACGTATCCGCATTAGCTGAAAGCGTCGCTTCATTCAATATATCAACAATATCCAGCTGTTTGCCAGTGCTGTATACTATATTCCGGTCTTGATCAAGCATTGTCAAAGTCGCACCCGGTATCATAGGCTGCTGGTTTACATGCTTCATAAGAGCATCGCTATTGATCATAATAATAATTTGCTTGCTGGAGGCGCTCATTTTGTTGCCAGCCACAGCCATAATCAAGTTTTCCGTTCTCGTTTGCCGATTAGTTTCACTATAGATCGTGTACTCTTCTGCAGAGAAAAGCTTAAACGGATGCTGCGCTTTAGCATATGCTCTCCAATAATCAGCATTATAGGAGGCATGATTATATTTTGTGTTAAACAGCAAATCAAAGCTGCTGGTTCCTTTGGAGGTTACTGCCAGATTGGAGGAATCGAAGAAAACTACAACCTCTTCAATATAATCGACAGTAGAAATCAATGTCTCCAAATTTTGCACCAGCTCTTGAACTTTAAGCATCTGAACATGGTTATCTGCAGTGAGCGCCAAGCTGTCATAGGGCGGCAATCGATGTATGGTATAAATAATATTGTTTATGGTTCGAAAACTATTGTCCAATGACTGTACGATTGACTGCACAACTAGACCGTTATTTTCTGACACCTTTTCATAAATGCCGGATATTAAATTGCGATAAATAAACAAGGTGGATACAAACATAATGACGATAACCAACAGCCCCGAGATGAACACCTGCAGCATGCCTAGATTTGTAAAAAATCGTCTCACCAACAGTCAGCTTCCTCTCATTATGAATGTATCCCCTAAGCGTAAAAATGAATTATCCCTTCTCGGAGCCGAGCATGACACCCTTGGCAAAATATTTTTGTGCAAACGGATAAATCAGCAGCACAGGGATCATAGATAGTACGATTGTTGCATTCTTCATAGCTTGCGGCGCCAGCGCTGAAGCGTCAACCAGATTGGAATCGCTTCCGTCTCTAAAAATAAGCATATCTCTCAGCACGACCTGCAGTGGGTACAGCGTCTGGTCATGCAAATAGATCATCGGCAGAAAGAAGCTGTTCCAATGCCCGATAAAATAAAACAGACCGATGGAGGCAATAGCCGGCTTGGACAACGGAATCATAATATTAAATAATATACGAAGCTCCGATGCACCGTCCATGAGTGCCGCTTCCCGCAATTGCTCAGACATATTCTCATAAAACGTTTTTAAAATAAGCAATTCGAATGTCCAGATTGCGTTCGGCAAAACAAGCGCCCATACAGAGTCCAGCAAGCCTAATCTTTCAACAATTAAATAGTTCGGTATAATACCGGGCTGCAGGAACATCGTAATGACAATTGCGAACATAAAATACTTTCGTCCAAAAAAGTCAGGCCTGGAAAGCGGGTACGCGGCAATTGATGTCATGGCCAAATTAATAAACGTGCCAAGCGAAGTATAGAATATAGTGTTTAAATACGCCCTTGGAATTTTATTATCCATCAAAACTTTCTGATATGCATCAAAATTAATTCCTTCCGGCCATAAAAATATATTTCCCTGTATCACACTGGCTGTATCGCTTATCGATATAGATGTAATATAAACAATCGGATAAACCGTAACAATCCCTACACAAAGCAGCAACAGTGTATTGAACACTGTAAAAACATTAATTTGGCGTTGTCCTACCACAATCCTCTGCCCCCTATTCTCTTGCTGACAAAATGTGCGAGCAACAGCATCGTCATTGCGATCACTGCTTCGAACATGCCGACTGCAGCTCCATAGCTGTAATTGGATTCCAGCAAGCCTTTTCTATATACAAAGGTGGAGAATACATCTGCAACATCATAGGTCATAGAGTTATAGAGCAAAAGCACTTTTTCATAGCCGATGCGAATCATTGAACCTGTTTTTAATATAAACATAATGAGTATAGCTGGCAAAATGCCAGGTATCGTAATATGCCGCATCATATGAAAGCGATTTGCTCCGTCTATCCTTGCAGCTTCATATAATGTAGGGTTCACTCCCGCGATAGCAGCCAAATATATAATCGCCTCATAGCCTGTATTCGTCCATATTTCAGACAGCACATAGATTGGACGGAACCAGCTCGAATCAACAAGAAAATATTTGCTCTCAAAGCCAAACAGCATAATAATCTTATTTACCAAGCCTTGTGATGGCGAAAGAAAGTCAATAATCATACTGCTTATAATAACAACCGACAAAAATGTCGGCAGGTAGCTCGCCGTTTGCACCGCTTTCTTAAATTTTGCCACCCTCACTTCATTCAGCAATACAGCTAACAAAATCGGAAAAGGAAAGCTGAATACTAATGTGGATACGCCTAGCAGTAACGTGTTTCGAAACAATTGCAGAAACTCCCGGCTTTCAAAAAACTTAATAAAATGCTTTAGCCCAACCCAGTCGCTTCTAAGTATTCCTTCAAAAACGTTGTAATCTTTAAAAGCAATAATCAGTCCGTATAAAGGGCCATAGCGGAAAATAATATAGAATGCCAGACAGGGTAAAAATATAAGCAGCAGCTGCTTATCCCGTGCGGCATGTTTAAATGCATTGCGCAATCTTGCCACAGCACCTTCCTCCTTTGCAAAGCAGCGCCCGATTCACCCGTAATCGGGCGCCTTTACTTGATGCCAGTTTTTATTTATTTCGCAGCTGCATCATAACGCTGTTGCGCTTGATTATAAGTCGCTTCCAGGCTGGAAGAACCGAGCTTCTCGGCGTATTGCAGCCAATCCTCCCAATTTTTCTCGCCATAAGCTGGATTTAGCACATAGTTGGAATTGAACTCTTCAGCTGCTTTTTGCAAGCCCTGCTGCAATTCCAATATTTCTGATGTTTCTTCATCTGTAAAGTTTAATATGGGATCAAGCGGCTCAAAGGATTTGGCAGAGAGCATCATATCCTGTGCCTCTTGTTCTTTCTCTGTAAAATTGTAGTAGACACTTCTGCGGTCAGGACGCAGTGTGGCTCCTTCCAGCCATAAACCATATTTGTTGTCAAGCACACTAATATCGACCAGTGGTACATCCTTCAACTCTGGATAAACAGGCTTATTATCAACCATTGTAAAAGTCTCGCCTTCAATGCCCATTGACATTAAAGTTCCTCCAGATGGGCTGGACAAATAATCAAGCAGCTTCAAAGCCACTTCTTTGTTAGCGTTATTAGCAACTGCAATATTCAGCTCGTTGTTAATTGGAAACAAGGTTCGAATATTTCCTGTTGGACCAACCGGATTGCCGTATCGCAAATCATAGGAAGGATTTTTACTGCTGATTTGGTTGTAGAACAAATCGAGCCTTCCGATCCAATCAAAAGTGACAAATGCTTTATCTGTTGTCATTTTCGATGTCCAGGAGTCTGATGTATCCGTCAAAAACTCCGGATCGAGCAAGCCTTCATTAAGCAATTTCTTTAAGAAATCAAGCATATCTTTGTTTTGCTGCTGCATCGGAGCAAACTTCCAAACCTTATTAGCCTCGTCATAATACATGGGATAGCTCTCCCCGCCAATTCCCCAGCCATATGCATAATCTTTAAACAAATTGGCTGCTGTCTTGGAAGCTAACGGATAGCTTTGCGGGTAATGCTCCTTTAAAGCCTTTAACGCTTGATAAAATTCCTCTGTATTCGTCCATAGCGGAATGCCATGCTTGTCAAATATGTCTTTGCGGTATAAGAAACCGTGGTTAACATCACGATTCATGTTATATATAGGCCAAGTATACAGTTTTCCGTGCTCATCTCCATACGATTGAATAACCCAGCTGTTTTCTTCAAGATATAGCTTGGAGAAATTAGGAAGCTGGTCAGCATAATCATTAAGGGCAACTACTGCATTTTGCTTGCCAAGCTTTTTCACTTCCGCCAGGGTTAAGCCATGAAAAACATCGGGCAATTTGCCTGATCCAAGCGTTACACGCAATTTTTCCTGAAATGTGGCTTTGGAGTAAGTTTGAAACTCTACTTTAATCCCGGTACGCTTTTCAATCTCCTTTACAATCAGTTTGTCTTGTACCGGATTTTCACTCACTAGCATCCATGTAATCGTTGTCGGTTTATCAACTAGTGGAAGCGTCAATCCACCTGTATCACCGTAATCAGCTGCAACCTCTGTTGTTGGTGATACGGTTTCATTCCCCCCGGATTGATTTGTGTTTGTTGCTGCCGGTTTCGGATCATTTCCTCCACAAGCGGTCAATAAGATCATCATGGCTGTAACAAGAATAAAAGAAATCTTTTTCATGAAGTGCTTCCTCCCATTTTGATTGTCATTTTTAAATTTGTTATGTGACACATTTCATATATTAAGTAAGCGCTTTAATTCCGTAAATAAGAGGAATTCGTGAGCAGCAATATCCCGGCTCCTCTTTCTAATTTAAGCCCCAAAACCTTGATGTATCAAGGGTTTGGGGCGGGTGGAAATAATATAACAATAGAAATACTAAAACATCAGATGCTCGATTGGCCAGGCTTGAAGCTCTTACTCTGATACATACGAGACTTTGGTTAAAAAGCGTTTCAACATAACAACCATCTCTGCTCTTGTAAGTACTCCTTTCGGATCAAGCCGATTGCCCGGTTTACCTTGTATTATTTGATCTTGCAAGGCAGCAGCCAGATAAGGAGCGGACCAACTGAGCGACTCCGTATCAGTGAAAGGAGCCAACACCTTTATTTGTTGCTCTTGGCCGACAGAACGGTCTAATCCGATGTATGACATTGCCCTGACCAGTATAACCGCTATTTCTTCTCTAGTAATAAGTGCATTAGGCCGGAATGAACCATCCTCATAACCGTGAATAATATTGGCGTGTACAGCAGCCGACACTGCCTGAGCATACCAAGCGTCAGATTGCACATCCGTAAAACGACCAGCAGCTGATGTTCCTGTCAATCCTAATGCGCGTACGATTAAAGCCGCAAATTCAGCACGTTTTACTCCTTGCTCAGGCGCAAATTTGTTATTTCCGATTCCATTAACGATCAGTTTATTTGCCAACAGGGTAATATCCTTTGCTGCCCAATGACCAGCAATATCATCGAAAGATTTGTTGCTTGCGGCAACAGTATATAGTGTTTGATTGCCGGAGAACTTTATAATAGCAGCTTTCTTACCGTTCCGTTTCGCAAAAGAAGTTGGAACAAAGCCCAATTGCCCTGTAACAGGGTCAAAATAGATACCCGTTGACTGCTTTTCATCAACTTGACTATCAAGCATGAGTATACGACGGATATCCTCAAGGCTTAATGTCATATCCTGCGGTATTCCATCCTTTCCAATGAATTGAACCTTAAAGTAAACGGCAGGGGCAATCTGGTTTGCCTCATGCAGCTTCAATGCCTTTTGCAGCGCAGAAGCCGCATCACCCGACGCCGGCTCAATTACAAATCGGATCGTCGATGCAGTTGTTCCATCCCATTGCCTCAGCCATTCCTTTATTTGCGACTCAGACAACGAAAACTCGAACGCAGCCTCTGAATTTGAAGCCACTAAAATCTTGCTCTTCCCTTCCAGCAGTTCTATTAAATCATCAGCCTTTATATCGACATACGTTCCTTTAAAACTTACTTTAATCTGGTCATTGTCTTGTTGGACTGGATTTTCTGGTGAGGTTGAGCCTCCTTCATTCCCGTTGTTTCCATTATTTCCGTTATTGCCGCCATTGTTCCCATTTCCATTACCCGCTTCTTCTGCGATCACCGTTAAGCGGAACAGCTTCTTTTGCTCAAGGCCGTTTAATTCAAAGGTCGCTCTTATATCCACAGTGACATTACCGGCATTTGGTGCAGGTCTAACGACTACTCCACTATTGCTGATATACTCGGGATGATCTGACTCCCAACTAATAATGGACCCATTCACACCATTTGCCGCAAAAACAACATTTTGCGTTACTCGACCGGCATGATCGCCGCCGCTATAGCCAATTACATTCGCTTCTGCATCCGCATGAAGCTTGGCAGCAGCAAGCCCGCTATCCAGCATTGCGTTGCTATCCATATAGGAGTATCTTACAAGACCTGTAAAATCAGAGAAATAAATATTGCCTACATCATCTTTTTCGATAAAGATGGAACCGCCTGTGCGCAATATTTCAATCTGCATAGTTTCGGGGTTAATGCGAAACAGGTTCCCTGTCGTGTTTCCATACATATAACCGTCATCGCCAGGAATAAGCTGGCCGCCGACCGATACGGGCGAAGAGACAGCTGAGTAATTAATTTCAGGAATAAGATTCTGATTATAAATCATCTGATTGCTTTGCGGATTATAAATAAATACATGCCCCTCGCACATACCCCATATATTTCCGTCGGGACCTTTTACAAGCGAGGTGATTACCCGTTTTCCCTCTTGAATTTCCATTTCAAACAGTTTGGTATGGGTAAACGGGTCATAAGCGAAAAACTTGGCACTGGTTGCAGTAGGATCCACTCCAAGTCCTCCCCATACCGAAGAGCCGCCATAAAGAATGCCATCAGCATATTCAAGCGCAACAATACTTTGATCCTGAACGATATTGCGAACCACGACAGGCGGCTCATCCGTCTCCGGTTCATAAATGGCAATAGCTCCTCCAAGCACACCGTAATCAGGTACAGTACCCATAAAGACCAGGCCGTCGCCTGCTGCCATTCCAAAAGGCCGATCCTGCTGATATTGTGTCTTCAGTTCAAATACTTTTCTTGGATTTTGGCCGCCCTTATCAATATCCCATGGCTTAGACGGGTCATATTCCATCAAATTCGCACTAGTATACGTACCAAAATAGATCTTATCCCCAAGGGAGACACCGTTTTCAATTTGTGCCAAACCATAATGCTGTTTAATCTCTCCGCTTAACGGATAATAAACTGCAGTTCCCCCGCCTAGATGATTGCCGGAATATACTCCTCCATCCGATCCGAGCAGCAAGCTTCTGGCTCCAAAACCTGCAGCAGGCAAATCCGCCGGGCCTGTTCTTAATTTTCCAGTTTGCAAATTATAAACAAATGTACCGGTTTTGCCGATATGGACTGATCCCATCCCTACAACCGAATAACCGGGATAATCGGTTTGATTCGTCATTTGAACAATGGATAAGGTCATTGGGGTAATTCCCGGCACTACTGTCTTGGCATGAGAATCAAGAACCTCACCTTGCGTTTTGCTGGCTATATCGTAATAATTCAGCTTTTTATCTGCTGTAATATAGTACACCTTACCATTTACCGCATCTGAGACGACGTAGCTGTTTCTTAAAACGGCTTCAATCTCAACGGAGACATTGCCGGATTCATCCGTGCTAATATCCAATACCATAATGCTGCTGTCCGGTGTAGTTGTAGCAAACAATTTTCCACCGGTATATTTCAAATGATACACAAAAGTTTTATCCGTCAACTCTTCTTCCAGCAGGGAGTCAGCTTGTCCCGTAACCAGATCATAGCGGACCAGCTTGGCATGGCTTCCTATGCCTGCGTACAGTGCATGATTGTCCCGATCAACAGCGATTCCTCTGACATAGTCCTCGTTCGGATCAAAACGTTTGCCCGGTCCGTCCGGACTGATCGTTGAAAATCCTGAACCCGGTGTATATTTGAAAACATAAGCTTGATCATAAGTTCCACCATAGATCACGCCGTCACCGCCATCAGCCATGCTAAACGGCGTGCTTTGTCCCGGCACCGCAATCCCCAGATCAACCATACTGGTAGCACCCGGCACATACTTATAAATTCGTCCATCTGTGTAACTGCCGACATATATATTTCCATCAGAAGCCGCTATAACACTGAAAGCTCCTTGCGATTCACTTAGTGGAATAGCAACCACCGTTTCTGAAGTCTCCAGATCAACACCGACAAAATGTGTATTGTCCTTCATTGCATTGACTCCAACTGTATAAGCCATATCCCTTCCATCGACTGATTTTCCGTAAGCTGAGCTTTGAATAGACTCCAAAAAAATGGGGACGCCCAGATAAGTAAACTCTTTGGAAACATAAGTTTCGTCGAACCAAACGATGCTGTCAGATTGTGCAGATAAAGTCAAAGAAACATAGTTGGCATTTGCAGGAGCCTCTGCTTTAATCCCCATACTCGTCCATCCTTGTAACGGCGCATCAGCATATGCTGTTTCTACCTGCAGCAATTGCTCCGATTCATCATAAAAATTCAAGGATAGGACTGCTGTTCCCTCATCTATAAAAACTTTAGAAAACCCTGTAAACAATTCGCCTGGTGTCGCAAACAGCTTGTTCCCTTCAACTGACGGCATACCCCCCGAAGCAGCTTGCAGTTTTAACGAAGTTTCTCCCTTGAATGCCTTGGTGGAATCAGCAGCGACTGATCCATCTCCACCAGCAATCAGCCAACCGTCGGTCCCCCCTTCAAACCCGCGGTTGTCATGTGCAAAATCTCCACCAGAGAGCATAACCTCATCCATTGTGAAATGGGACGCCTCGCCCGCATCCGCCCAAATAATGACTCTTACATAGTTGGTTAAAACAGGAGCTACACTTCTGACCCACAGATCTTGCCAAATGCCTGATGCGGTACTATTGGCGGAACTTTCACTTGTAAGCAAATTGCCCGCAGCATCATAAAACCTTAATTCGATATGTGCTTTTCCTGCATTTATTTTTGCTTTGGCACTAGCTGTATACTCTTTCTTTTTCTCAGCACGCACAGCAGAGCTTTGAATAACAATGGCCTCCGTGCCTGGTGAGTTCACTTCAAGTCCTGGGCCATTATAGCCCTGGTTCGTCACCGATACCCGTTCAGAATCACCCGTAAGTTGTTCCCAGCCGTTTATTCCGTCACTAAACCCGGAATTTTGCAAGCTGGTTCCGACGGATACTTGCACAACCGCTTTCTTCATCACTTTTAACGAGAAAGCACGTTCCATCGACCGCCCTCCTCGTGTGATACGTGCGGTCAAGGTAACATCCGTATCGGCTTCAGGACGGTTAATAACGCCAGTTCTCGAAAGAATATGTTCATGGCTGGAACTCCACGCAATCAAAGTGTCATGGGCGCCCACTACCGGCAGCCCCAATGGTCCGGATACACCTGCAGCCGAGTCCCCGCCTATATAACGAATAGAAAGAGAGCCTGCATCCGCGCCCACTGCATCGTTATCACTTATTACTGTATTATCCGCTTGTGTGCTTGCCTCAAGTTGTACATCGTCTATCCACACCTGTCCCGTATAAATAGTGGTCGTCCCGACGCCCAAGCTTACAAAACGGGTTCCAGCAGGAGCGGTAGCTGTTATGGTCACCGGTGTCCAATTGTTTCCGGTACTGTTGCTGTAAGGGCCTGTAGCCGATTTCGTTTCAATCAGATTGTTTCCACTGTCATAGAAGTACAGATAAAAATAAGCGTAACTCTTTCCTCTTCCCAATTGATAGAATTGCGCTGAGGCCGAATAGGTTATATCGGGCGCAGCCAATTCCTTCACACCTTCCAACGTATAAGCCTGTGCAGCGCCCGAATCAGCAATGAGCAAACTTTTCTGTCCGGCATATGCACGATTCGATACCGCATCGATAGTTGATTGCGTGCCTGCAATCATCGTCCAACCTGCCAACCCGTCCTCAAAACCTGCGTTTACAAGCGGCAGATTAACACGAGTTGTCGTCATTCCTGTTGCTCTGACCATTAAAGTAAACGTACGTGTAACCGTTTGACCGTTGGCTGAAACTGCAGCTGTCAGCGTAATCTCCGCATCGCCTTCTTCCATACTAGGTCGACTGACAGAACCGCTCGCCGCAATAACTTGTTCATTATCCGATGACCATGAAATGGTTGAATACCGGCCGCTTGTTGGTAACGTTAAATCCGCTGTAACAGATGCCGCCGAATCCCCTTCAGCAAATCCAATTTCAATCGCTTCCTTATCGAGTTCCAGTATTTCTGTATCCTTATAACAGGAAAGTTCAATATCATCGAAATAACTTATTCCGACATTGCTCGTATTCGAACTCAGCACGACGGATACAAATTTGGCGCCTGCCGGTGCAATATCGGAAATCTGCATCGTATGCCAGCTGTTTAGAACTTTGGAAGAAATCGCATTTTGATAGAGCACACTGTCATCTTCCGCATAAAAACGCAAATAAATCGTAAAATTGCCTTGTTCAATAAAAGCTTTGGAGGAAGCCGTATAATATAACCCTTCTCCTGCCTCAAGCCGTTCACTTTCTACTCCCAAGGCTCCTGTTGGACTGTTGTCTGTAAACTTAATGCTATAGCTTCCCTTATGTTTTTGAGTGTTAACAACTACAGCATCAGCTGCACTGCCTGCAATTTGTCTCCATCCCGTACGATCTCCCGTCTCAAACCCGGCATTTGTTAAGACAACTGGGTAGCTTAACACCGTCAGAGGAAACAACTTTGTTACGGAGGCGGACCCGAATTGCACAGTCGCTGTTAAAGTCACTTGCTGGTCTCCGATAAGCGATGATGGGCGTAATACCGTTCCATCCGCCGTAATAATCTCAGGGTGGCTTGAATCCCAGGCTATGGTTGATCCAGCCATGCCAGCCGTTGGAAGTTCTACTCCATTCCTTACAGTATCCGCATTATCTCCTTGTGCGAAACCGATTTGCAAGGCTTGGCTGTCACTTTCAGCAATGTTATAGTCATCGGAATCCTCATCCAAACTGACTGCATCAAAATAAGCACCTTCACTGACATAACTCGTTGTTGTGGCAAGCCTGATACTGACATAGGCCGCTCCGTCAGGAGCATTCCGACTGACAGATAAGTCTGTCCAGGCATTATTGAGATACGTTGCAGTTGCTTCTGCTACAGGAGAAATCGGGATTAGCGCATGATCCGCATTATAAAATACAAGACTCATATTGGCGTAACCAGCCGTTCTTCCTTTCTGATAAAACTTTGCGGCTGCCGTATATTTGTACCCCTCGTTAACCGCAATTTTATTACTTTCCACCATATAAGAGGCAGATTTGCTGGTATCCGCTATTTTCAAACTTTTTAAGCCCTCTGACACAATAGTGCTGTCAATCGTGACCTGATCTTGTGATCCTACTACAAGTGTCCATCCCTCCATTCCGTCTTCAAATCCTGGATTGGTTAAGCTCAAAGGCGCAGCACTTACACGCACTGGTGAAGTATAGCCAAACATTGAAAACACAATGACTATACAAAGCCCTGCACATAAAAACCTTCGCAACCCCCTCTTTAATCGTTGACTGTTCATCTGTTTATTTCTCCCTTCAACGTGATTTACACTGCAAAATCAATTTTATGTAAGCGCTTCACCAAAGTAAATCTTACTTTTTCCTTGCTCTTCTTTTTTCACACGGTTAATGATAATAGATTCAAATTGCTTGCTGTCACTGCGTTTTTTAGTGCTGGAAAAAATATAAATATAGAAAATAGATAAACCTGCATCGTGTATACAACAAAAAAGCCTTCATCCTCCATTTGAGGACAAAGGCTATTTATTTTTACTAGATTACTTTGAGGCTGCTTGCAGTTCTCCGGCCAAGCGAAGCGTTTTAGAGGTTGAAGCATGAATTTCGCGGATCAACTCAGGATTTTTAGCCAGCGATACGCCATAAGAAGGAATCATTTCTTTAATTTTCGGCTCCCATTCCTTCAATTGCTGCGGGAAGCATTTCTTGATTACTTCCAGCATGACGTGAACGGCGGTAGAAGCACCCGGTGAAGCGCCAAGTAAAGCCGCAATTGAACCGTCAGCAGCGCTTATAACTTCTGTACCGAATTGCAGCGTACCTTTCCCGCCAGCTTCGGTATCTTTGATAACCTGTACACGCTGACCTGCAACTACCAGTTCCCAATCTTCACTTTTAGCTGTAGGAACAAACCCTCTTAAATCTTCCATACGCTTTTCTTTCGACAGCATCACCTGCTGGATCAAATACTTAGTCAATGGAATATTTTTGGCACCTGCTGCTAGCATCGTAACGAGATTATCAGGTTTTACGGATGTAATTAAATCGAGCATGGAACCATTCTTCAAAAACTTAGGAGTGAATCCTGCAAAAGGTCCGAAAAGCAACGACTTTTTATTATCGATATATCTTGTATCCAGATGCGGAACAGACATTGGAGGAGCGCCAACAGGAGCTTTTCCGTATACTTTCGCATGATGCTGCTCTACAACTTCCTGGTTTTTACATGCCATAAACAGACCGCTTACCGGGAAACCGCCAATACTTTTGCCCTCTGGGATACCGGATTTTTGCAGCAAATGCAAGCTGCCTCCGCCACCGCCAATAAAGACGAATTTCGCAGCATGACGTTCTACCGTACCGCTTTCCAGGTTACGCACCTTTAAATCCCACAAGCCATCGCTAGTACGCTTGATATTATCTACACTATGCTTGTAATTCAATTGCACATTTTTCTTCTTCAAGTAATCGAACAGTATGCGAGTTAATGCGCCAAAATTGACGTCTGTACCAGAGTCGATCTTCGTTGCTGCGATCGGTTCATTGGATGTCCGGCCATTCATAATTAGCGGGATCCATTCCTTCAGCTTATTCGGATCATCAGAAAATTCCATCCCCTGGAACAAAGGATGGTTGGACATGGCTTCATGGCGTTTCTTTAGAAACTTAACATTCTTCTCGCCTTGCACCATACTCATATGTGGCAAAGGCATAATGAAATCTTGAGGATTGCGGATCAAATTGCTGCTTACAAGGTAGGACCAAAACTGTCTTGAAATTTGGAACTGTTCATTAATAGAGATTGCCTTGCTAATATCTACCGATCCATCTGGTTTTTCGGAGGTATAGTTAAGCTCACAAAGTGCAGCATGCCCTGTTCCCGCATTGTTCCATTCGTTAGAGCTTTCCTCACCTGCGCTTGCTAACTTTTCAAACACCTTAATTTCCCAGCTCGGTACTAATTCCTTCAGCAGTGCCCCTAAAGTTGCACTCATAATCCCGGCGCCAATTAAAATAACATCTGTTTTGGTTTGTCTGTCGCTCATTTTTACCGTCCTTATACCCTACGATTTGCAGAAAGGATGCAGGCACTATGTTTAAGCGCCACAGCGAAGCAGGGCGCGACTTTGTCACACATCTTTCTGGATCAATAATAACTTAATATTAGTGTATCACTATTAGATATAGATTAAAATACGCTATTACTATTATATGATAGTTGCAAGTTTTAATCGAGCTATTTCCACTATTTTTCAGAAGGGACTGCTATATAGAGAGATCGTTTTTCGGCAAGGTATAAAAAAGGACTCCATCCGTCCATCCTAGATAAGGAAAGGAGGTGAGTCCATTGGCAAAAGACGTTTTATGTGAGGTCAACACCTGCAAGTACTGGGCGACAGGAAACAATTGCAGAGCTTCTTCCATTTATGTCGTCTTCAACCGTGGTAAGAAAGCATCTAATTCCGAAGAAACCGACTGCAAAACCTTCGAACCAAAGGTTTAATGATGTTTAGCTTCATGAACGACGGACAGCCCTGATCGCTGTCCGTTTTTTTGTTCAGAAATAGTGTAGCCAATAATGAGAATTATTATCACCAAAATCTGCAAAAAAATTAGTTTGTTTTATTGGACTTGAAAATTTGCTAAAATCCACCTCTCGCAGCAGGCTTGAATTATGGAGCAGGATAGAGCTTGCCAGTCTATTCGAAATCGTTTCAACTGGTTGAATCCGTTACAGTTGCGCTATAATAAGAAAAACTACTGAAAAAAATTGTGCAGCAAAGCGGGATAAGAAAGTGGTGATTTCATGAAAATAAAAGTACATATTATCGCACCTTATGAATCGATGCTATACATTATTAAAGAATGCATACCTTTATTTCCGGAGCTGGATATTGCTTATTCGGTTGGCGACTTGGCAAAAGGCGCGGAAATTGCCCTTTCTGAAGAGAAAAAAGGGACAGATATTATTATAAGCAGAGGCGGTACCGCAAAATTAATTAAAAAAGCCGTTTCTATTCCCGTTATTGATATGCAATTATCCGGTTATGATATGATTCGCTCCCTCTCATTAGCCAGTCATTTCGAGGATAAAACCGCCATCGTCGGATTTCCAAGCATTACTTCGGGTGCGCAAGCCATCATTGATTTGCTGGAATTGCCGCTGGAGGTATTCACCATCAATAGCTCGGATGAAGTAGCTCCTTTATTGCTGGAGCTCAAAAATTTGAATTTCAAGCAAATCGCCGGCGATGTTATTACTCTTGAAACGGCTAATGCCTACGGTCTTAAAGGTTTTTTAATTCAATCCGGCAAAGAGACGATCATCAGGTCGCTGGAAGATGCAAAACTGATCTATGGATATCTATACAATAGCAATAAAATAAATTATATTCTAGAGCAGTTTACGTTACAGCAAAATCGCAACTTACTTATTTATGACGCTAACAATGAATTGATCTATGAGCATTTAACAGACTTTTTCTCCAGCCCTATAACGGAAGAACAGCTTTCGCTCTTGCATGCCGATCTTGACCTTCAACAAAATAAAATAACGAGAAATTTCGTGTGGAATGATTGCCTGATAGACATCGCCGGTTACTATCAATCCATTAATGGCCAGCTATACAAAATTTATATGCTGCAAAAAATTAAATATAATATTTTAAAGCAAGACGGAATAACTCTGCACGCCGATACATTGAATGAACCTATTGCGGCGATCTCCGCCCCTATCCGTTTCCTCCTTGATCGGATAAAGGTGCTGTACGAAAGAAATGAGCCCATTCTATTACAGGGAGATCCAGGAACGGGCAAAGATTTCATAACGAGCTACATTCATCAAACATATACGAAGGACGGTATGCTGATTACGATTGATTTTCAGCAATGTCAGCTTGACAATATCGATAAGGATGCGCTGACCAATGTTCGAACCATTAAAATAAAAAATATAGACCCTATTCAGGATCATAAAAAAGTGGCACAGCTCATCCAAACTTGTCTTAAGCAGAACATTCACCTTTTTATTATTACAACTGATTCTTCAGCAAGCCTCTTTTTTCAAAAGCTGCGCATAAATAAGCTTATTATGCCAAGTCTGGCTGAGCGGGAAGAGGATATTCAGCCTTTGGTCCAATATTTCCTCGCCGATTTCCATCAGCGTCTTGGCACTGCACCTGTTAAAATCAGCAATGATGCCTTACAGCTGCTGAAAGATTATACTCGCAACGCCAATATTGATGACTTAAAACAAATCGTTAAGCAAATTGCTCTGATTGAAAAGGATTTTGTCATTCATTCAGACACGATCCAAAGTGTAGTATCAGATTCAACAAAGGATATCGCCGGCACCATTTCGTTAAATGGTACTTTAAGGGAAATAGAAAAAGAGATAATAAAACATGTCCTTATGGAAGAGAATAATAACCAGTCAAAAGCAGCAGAACGACTGGGAATAAACCGGGCTACTTTATGGCGCAAACTTAAAGAATAATTTTAGGTTTGTTTTTTTTTCTATTCACTGTTGCATTTTTAAACAATTTAAACCCTTTTTCTTTTTTCTAAATTTTATATGTTGCTTTTTTAAACTAATTATTTTAATATGATGGATGTAAACGTTTTAAATATTTACAATTCTCTGAATAAGGAGTCAAGATGATGAAGATCAAAGCCACTTTAGATCGAATCCCTGGGGGCATGATGGTTGTTCCCCTTTTATTAGCAGCAACGATCAATACGTTTTTCCCAAATTTGTTGAGGATTGGCGGTTTTACAGAAGCCTTGTTTGTCAACAGCGCCAGCGCCTTAATTGCCTTGTTCTTATTAATTGCAGGAACACAAATTAATTTAAAAACAGCCAGATCGTCCGTAGGCAAAGGCGTTACACTTTTAGTTTTCAAATGGGTGCTCGGTTCCCTAATCGGACTTCTCGGTTTCTGGCTTGCCGATTCTAACGGGCTGTTCCTCGGACTGGCGCCAATGGCGATTATAGCAGCCATGACCAACTCAAATGGCGGGCTATATATTGCACTTGCAGGTCAGTACGGCAAGGAAGACGATAAAGCAGCCTATCCGTTTCTAGCGCTGAGCGATGGTCCGTTTCTAACGATGGTATCCCTATCGATATTTGGAGCGATGGGCTTTGCAACTGGCATGTTCTCCGCTATGACTTTGGTAGCCGTAGTCCTGCCGCTTTTAATAGGGGTCATTATAGGTAACCTCGATCGTGAGATGGGTGATTTCTTAAATAAAGGCAGCGATAAGCTCGTTCCGTTTTTTGCTTTCGCTTTAGGTATGGGGATTAACTTTGACGCAATCATTAAAGGTGGGTTAAGCGGGATTCTCCTTGGAGTACTTACCGTTCTCCTGACAGGAGGCATCGGATTTTTTATTTTCAAGTGGATTGGCTGGAATCCAGTCGTTGGCGCTTCGGAAGGCTCCACAGCCGGAAATGCCGTTGGAACACCAGCAGCAATTGCGGCCGTCAACGCAACATTTGCTCCGATTGCCGAACTTGCTACTGTACAAGTAGCTGCCAGCGTAGTAACAACCGCTATTTTACTGCCGATCTTTATCGGTTTTCTGGCCAAATATGTCGAGAAAAATGGCGGATTAGCCAAATACAACGAACGGACTTAGAGAAGAGGGGCATCCTTCTTCTCTTTCCACGCTTTATATTATTTTGGAGGAGATTGTTATGAAATTAGCGATTATTGCTGATGATTTAACAGGGGCTAACGATAGCGGTGTGCAATTAGCTCGTCATGGCCTTAAAACTACCGTGCTGTTCGACATGGACGAAGCCAATGTGAAGCATTACGAAGCGGTCGTCTTTGATACCGACAGCCGCTCCATCGATCACGAGGAAGCTTACGACAAAGTGAAGCAGGCGGCTCAATTTTTACTGAAATCAGGATTCAAATCGATATTCAAAAAGCTGGATTCTACAATGCGGGGAAATATCGGTGCGGAAATTGACGCTGTATACGATGCACTGCAGCCTGATTTTATGATGATTGCACCTGGTTATCCTAAAAACAACCGGGTCATTCGTCAATCTACCCATTTTTTAAATGGCATTCCTTTAGGGGAAACGGAAATTTCCAAAGATCCCAAGACACCAGTAACTGTATCCTATCTTCCTGATCTACTAAAAAAACAGACGAAGCGTGATTTCGGAACGGTTACAGTCGATGATCTTGCAAAAGGTGAACAGCATATTCAAAACAAGCTGCAAAAGTATTTCAAAAGCAATATTCCTTACCTCATTATTGACTCTGTTGAAGAATATCAGCTTGAGCAAATTTTAAGCTTCACCAAAAGCCTGCCTTATCAGTTTGCATGGGTCGGCTCTGCAGGTATCGCGAATTATTTGCCTGCTTACTATGAAATACCCGGGAAGCAAAACAACTTGTCCATTCCCGCTAATCAAGGTCCTATTTTAACCGTTATTGGAAGTGTCAATAAAAATTCAAGAGCGCAGTTAAAAGCCTTGCTTGAATCGACAACTACTTATCCTATTCCGTTTGAATCCTACAAAGCTGTATCGAATGAATCGGAAAGAAAACAAGAAATAGAAAAAGTGAAGCAAGCGGCTTATACAAAAGCTCAAGAAGGTCATGACGTTGTCATCTATTCGACAGCAGAACAAGCAGACATTGAACGGGCATGGCAAGCTGGTGAAGCAAACGGACTTAATCATACTGCTATCAGCAATGAGATCGTAAAGGCTATGGGGATGATTTGTGCAGATCTGCTCGAAAAGAGAAGCTTCAAAGGCGTAATTATGACCGGCGGTGATACGGCAAAACAAATTTGCAGCTTGTGGGGGATAAAGGGATTTGAACTTTTGGACGAATTGGAAATTGGAGTTCCTATCTCTGCCTTTCTAGGGGTGGATAACCTTTATGTAGTCACTAAAGCCGGCGGATTCGGATCAGAGAACGTGTTTATGCATGCCATAAACAAATTGAAAGGAGCAAATAAATAATGAAACCAATTATCGGTATTACTATGGGGGATGCAGCGGGTATCGGTCCTGAAATCATCGTTAAAGCGTTAGGTCATCAAGAAATGTACGAGAGCTGCAAGCCATTAGTTATAGGTGATGCTAAATTACTGGAAAGAGTTCTGCCGATCGTCAATTCCGCGTTAACGGTCCATGCCATTCAAGATCCTTCTGAGGCCAAGTATGAATATGGCGTTATCGATGTGATCGATTTAAATTTATTGCCTGCTGATTTGCCGTTCGGGGTCGTTTCTGCTTCCGCAGGCGATGCGGCATTTCAATATTTAGCCAAAGCAATTGCACTGGCCAAGGATAAGCAAATCGACTCAATATGTACAGCCCCTCTTAACAAAGAAGCACTGCATTTGGGAGGACATCTCTATCCAGGACATACCGAAATACTTGCTGAACTTACGGAAACCAAAGACTTCTCTATGATGCTGACGACTCCTAACCTGAGAGTCATTCACTTAACTACCCACATGGGTCTCATTGCTGCCATAGAGAGCATTACTCCGGAAAGAACCTATACCGTTGTTAAATTGGCACATGATACGCTTATCAATGCAGGCTTTAAGAACCCGAAAATTGCTGTTTGCGGCATTAATCCGCACGCCGGAGAGAATGGCTTGTTCGGCAACGGAGAAGAAGAAACAAAGCTGGTGCCCGGCATTGAAAAAGCTCAGCGTGAAGGCATAGACGTATCGGGTCCGCATCCTGCCGACACTTTATTCTTCAGAGCAGGAAGAGGCGAGTTCGATATCGTCGTTGCATGCTACCACGACCAAGGTCATGCGCCTATTAAAGTAATGGGCATTGAAGAAGGAGTAAACATTACAGTCGGCTTGAAGGGCGGCATCATTCGGACGTCAGTCGATCATGGCACAGCTTTTGATATTGCCGGAAAAAATATCGCTGATGAGAAGAGCATGATCGCAGCAATACGCTCCGCCATAGAACTGGCCCCAAAACGATAACATTATAAGTAATGTTCGTGTGTAAAAAGGCCCGGCAGCAGTATGCCTGGCCTTTTTATATGATTCCAAATAAAAAAAGCAACCCTCGATCGAAGGTTACTTTGTTATTGAGCATTCCTTATTTATTAAAGTTACGCCACCGGCTCTGGAGTTGGTGCTGCCGTATGACGAATCATATAATCAAACGCCCCTAATGCAGCTGTAGCGCCCGAACCCATAGAGATGACTATTTGCTTGTAGACGGTATCCGTGCAGTCGCCTGCAGCAAATACGCCCGGCATGCTTGTTGCGCCATGCTTGTCTATAATGATTTCATTATGATCATTAAGATCGACTGTGCCCTTTAAAAATTCTGTATTCGGCAGCAGTCCGATTTGGATAAATACACCGTCTAGCTCTACATGCTGAGTATTCCCGGTTGCACGATCCATATAGGTCAGGCCATTTACTTTATCTGTACCTGTAATTTCTTGTGTTGATGCGTTCAGCAGCACCGTTACATTAGGCAAGCTATACAGGCGTTCTTGCAATACTTTATCTGCTTTTAGCTCAGCACGATGCTGAAGCAGCGTAACATGATTCACAATGCCTGCCAAATCAATTGCAGCTTCGACACCGGAATTGCCGCCGCCAATTACGGCTACGTTTTTCCCTTTAAAAATAGGGCCATCACAATGCGGACAGTAAGCTACGCCTTTATTTTTATATTTCTCCTCGCCTGGCACACCTAATTGGCGATAACGTGTTCCCGTAGAAAGGATAACCGTTTTACTTTTTAGAACTGCACCATTCTCAAGTGTTACTTCAATAAGCTCTTTACGAGCAACATTGGCTGCACGCTGAGGCTTTATGACGTCAATATCGTATTCCGCTACATGTCCTTCCAAGCTGGATACAAATTGAGGGCCTTCAGTAAATTTCGTACCTACAATATTCTCAATAGACAGAGTATCGTTTACTTGGCCGCCAAAGCGTTCTGCAACAATACCGGTACGGATACCTTTACGAGCAGCATAAATAGCTGCACTTGCACCGGCAGGACCGCCGCCAACCACTAATACATCAAATGGTTCAATATTGGCGAGCTCAGAGCCGTCTGATTTGCTGCCTAATTTGCTAAGAATATCTTCAATTTCCATGCGCCCGCTTGCAAAGCTTTCACCGTTCAGAAATACAGTAGGCACAGCCATAATATCTTTTGCTTGAACTTCGTTCTGGAACGTACCGCCTTCAACCATGGAATGTGTAATATTCGGGTTCAAAACAGACATGATATTTAAAGCTTGTACAACATCAGGACAATTATGGCAGGTTAAGCTTACAAATGTATCAAAATGCATCGGTTCCTTGATCGCTTTAATCCGTTTGATCACACTGTCATCAATCTTTGGCGCACGGCCGCTTACTTGAAGAAGCGCCAGTACTAAAGATGTAAATTCATGCCCTAATGGCAATCCAGCAAAAATAGCGCCGGATTCTTCACCCGCTTTATTAATACTAAAACTTGGCGTACGCTCTAATTGCACTCTCTCCACCGAAATACGAGGAGACATTTTATCCAGCTCAGTTACAAGCTCTAACATATCCTGCGATGCTTTGTCATCGCCAGCGCTCACTTTTAATACAAGATCGCCTTCAAGCATCGTTAAATATTGCTGTAATTGTATTTTTATCTGATTATCCAATAGCATATATCATGCTGCTACCTAGGCGAGCTAGGATCCATCCTATCTTGCCGTAACAGACCTTCACCTCACTTTTCTCCACGTGTATATCTATAATTTATAATTAAAAGGGCATTATTAAAAATAGAGCGACAAAATCAACCGGAAAGATTGTTTTTGTCGCCTATTTCTTGCTATGTTAAATTAGATTTTACCTACTAGGTCTAGGCTTGGCTTCAATGTTTCAGCGCCTTCTTGCCATTTTGCCGGGCAAACTTCGCCTGGATTGTTGCGAACATATTGAGCGGCTTTAATTTTGCCAATGATTGTGGAAGCGTCGCGGCCGATACCGCCAGCGTTGATTTCTACAGCTTGTACAACGCCATCTGGATCGATAATGAACGTACCGCGTTCAGCCAAACCGTCTTCTTCGTTCAATACATCAAATGCTCTTGAGATAGTGTGGCTTGGGTCGCCAATCATGATGTACTCGATTTTGCCGATAGCAGGTGAATGATCATGCCATGCTTTATGTGTAAAGTGAGTATCTGTAGATACAGAGTAAACTTCTACACCCAGGCCTTTTAGTGTTGCGTATTGGTTTTGCAAATCTTCAAGCTCAGTAGGGCATACGAAAGTGAAATCCGCTGGATAGAAGCAAACTACACTCCATTGACCTTTGAAGTTCTCAGAAGTAACGTCGATAAACTGACCTTTTTGGAAAGCCTTTGCTGCGAATGGTTGAATCTCTTTGCCGATTAATGCCATGATAGTTCCTCCCGTTTCTCTCTAATCAACATTAAGTAATGTAATAATGATCAGATTATAATAATTATAATTCTCATACATTAATTATCGTATATTTTTGCTCTTTAGTCAACATTAGTATAGGTTAAATATTAATTAATCGCCATACTAATGGGTATTTATATTATTACCTATTAAATTCAAAATTATCCTTCTCTATTGAATGTCAGCTGCCATTCTCGAGACATAAAAATTAAAAAGGCAATTACCCGTAAATCACAATTGGTGACTTTTAGGTGATTGCCTTTCACACTAACCCGCACTTATAGTTGTTTAGAAATTGTTCATGAAGATTATGTTACTGGGTACTCTGGGATCATTAAAGTAGCTTTACGAACTTCGCTTGTTCTCTCTTCTACATCCACCACAACTACGTACACATCATAGTCCGTAACATCTAATGAAAGATGTACAGTCTCGAAGATCAAAGTATTTAGACCTATATCTGCGTAATCGTAGGCTATCGCAGGTTTTTCCGTACTGTCTAAACCACTTATTATTAGTTCCGCAGTAGGTGCTTCCGTGTTATTAGGGACAACAACATAATAAGCCATAGTTGCGTGGCTAGCATGAACATGAATGTTGATGAGCTGTTCTGCTTCCTCGGTCTCGCCAACGATTTCTATTAAAGGAAACCCTTCGCTAATGACTGGCCCTTCCTCTTCATGAACAATAATTTCGTAGCTCTCGGTCATTACATTGCTATTAACATATCCAGCTTTCACAGCAACAGCTTTTAACGTTATCGTTGCAGTTATATCTGTTTGAAGAACAATCGGTTGGCTATACACTGTACCATTTGCAGATGTTGGTCTGCTTCCATCCGTAGTATAATAAATGACTGCATCTGAAGTCGTTGTTGAAAGCTCGATCACTCTAATATACTCTTCATCTCCACTTACCAAATTTGCAATCGGTGTTGCCACTCTAGGTTGAGGCGGAGGTGTCCACTCAGGTGTTGTAGTCGGCGTTGGTGTTGCAGCCGGTGTCGGTTCTGGCGTTGGAGACGGAGACGGCGTAGGTTCCGGCGTTGCAGTTGGTTTAGGTGTAGATATCTCCTCTGCCGCCATTAAAAATCTTGCTGCAACAGCTGCAACGGCTTGCCTTTCTGCATTTCCTCGCGGATTAAAGCTTCCATCCGAATTACCTGTTATTAAACCAAGGTTAGCTGCTGCTCCAACTGCATCTCTGGCCCAGGAAGATATGCTGCTTGAATCTGAAAAAGTCAGATTATCTCCGCTGCCTTCAGCGTTTAATCCTAGCGCCCTAACAAATATTACCGCCATTTGCTCACGCGATAAATTCGCATCGGTGCCAAACGCCCCATTACCCATTCCTTGAATAAGACCAGCCCTAACTGCAGCTTCTACAGCCGCATAGGAATAATGACTGCTCGGCACATCACTGAATGTAGCTGAAGCAGGAGCTTCAGATAGATTTAGCCCTAACGCTTTTGCCATAATAATAGCAAAATCTTGCCTCTCAATATTCCCTGTCGGATTAAAACTTCCATTACCAGTGCCATTTAAAATACCTCGCTCAGCTAATTCCTTAATCGCATCCCTAGCATACGATCCTTCAATATCCGTAAAATCGACAGCTGCCGAAGCACTGTGCGGTACAGTTATTAGCATTAGCATAGATACGATCAAATAGATTATCACTTTTTTCTTCATCGCATAACCTCCATTTTTAGATATACAACAAGCAAGTAGAAACGGTTGCTCGCTATAATCAAGTTTGGGCGTTGCTCACTATTCATCAACAGCCACAAATAAATATTTACCATAAAAAGATGTTAACTTTAGTAGTCTGCATTACATAATAAATAAAATAGTCAGTTGATCATATAAAACATAAAGCCATAATATTCTCTTATTCCAGCGAATATACGGTAAGGTTAGCGTATTCTCCGATCAACGGCGCCATCTGCCGGAATCCGATCTTACCTCCGCTTAGCAAAGGGCCATATGTATGACCATCATCTGTCCAATGGAACACTTGCAAACCATTGACTGAGAAAGTGATGTCCGCTCCCTGTTTCATCAATTCCATACGATAAAAACCCGATGTGTCTTCCACATTAGGTATGGGATCTGCCCCTTGGCATACAAGGTGTGCTCCATAGCTTTTGCGTAAATTGCATGTGTGAAACGCCCGCTCCTCTGGATACCTGCGGCGAAAATAAGAAACATGCAGCGCATTAATGTCTCCACTATGATAATGCCCATATGGTCCCGTTCTTCGGGATAAATGCGGATCGAACAAATCCTCGCCATTGCGGCCGGCTGCTGAAAAAAATAACATGCACAGCCCAGGCTCCCTTACAGGGCGGAAATCCCACGTAACCGCAATGTCTGCAGGGAAATTTTCGGGACACCAAAAGACGAAGTTGGATGCTTGCCCTTCATCCGGATCCAGCTTATTTTCCATGCGCATAACACCATGTGGAAATGATATGGAGGCCTCCCCCTCCAAACGAAAAGCGCTTACATCATTATAGGAAGCAAGAGCATTATAGTAGATCTGTTTACGGTTTTGAGCATTTAACGGCATAGCTTGTTCCCTCATTTCAATCTTTTTCGAATGCTAGTCTAGTTTAATAAACGAAAGCTCAAATTGTACATAAGCCATTTCTTTTCTCCATATGTGAAATTTGCAGTCTTTAACGATTATCCCAACAACGGACGTTCCTACCGCTTGACGTAATGGCTTGCCTTTCGGCAATTCTTCGATGGATTAGGAACTGTGTTCATTCTTTAGGGCTCAAAAAGGTTTCATGCCCAAAGTATCTATCTTCTCCCCTTCAATTGAAATCCCCATTTGTGCTGTAATTTTACGATAAAACCCAACACGACGGCCGACACGGCGATCACTTTCATCCAAGTTACCCTCAAGATTACCGTTAATAATCATAATCGTAATGCCAAAACCAGGCTGCGATAATCCTTTAAAAATATCCGATTCAGAAGGCGCCCAGTTACCAATCATCACATCATGGGCGGAAGGCTTTGGAGGCTGCGGCGTCATCCAAAACAGAATAGCCGTCATATAGCCTAGCTTGCCATCATTCACAATAAGCTCAGGCTGCTCCAGCAGCTTATCTTTGGTACCATATATAATTCCACTAATTAATCCGTAATTATAGTTCCAGCTCAACTGCATCGGCCCGCGTCCATGATAAGATTTGCCTGCAACCGGCGGGAAGTTTTCATTGGCTTCAACATAATTGACAGTGCTGGTGTTAATATAAGCGATTTCCTCATTCCAAAATAATCCCCATGCAAGCGGGCCTCCTGTGGATGCTGGCCCACCTCCTCCCGTTTCGTGAGAAATATTAGCGAGAAAAGCTGCCAGCTCATGCTTTCGCTTTAAGTCAGACCCTTCCTTAATAAAAGAACCGAAATCGACCGTTTGTGATAGGATCGGAACCTTTACATTTGTGGGAGTGTTAAAGTTAGCATTTTGGTAAACAAGCGTTTCTTTCTTTGTCTCTTTATCTAATCGATATACACGGCTGTTATTCATATCGTCCTGCCTGTATTCCAGCTTATATTTAATATTAGCCACTTCTGTAACGGCGGCTATCAAACTGCTGTAAGAATAGTAGTCCGTTTGTTCCGCATTGTAGTTTGGTTGATCAGCAAAGAATTTATGCCATTCCGTCGAACCAATTCGATAAGGGAACAACTGCTCATATTCCTCTTGCGGCAATAGACTTTGTACGGCAGCAACAGCATGCTCTGGTGAAAACTGCGGATTTATTCCGCCCCATAAGGTTGTCACTTGAGAATCGGTAAGAACCCGGCTTTGACCAACAACCATACCCTCTAAAGCATCAGACTTCCCTCCAGTTTTCATTTCACTTTCCCCCCCCGTTTCACTTCAGATTCCACTTGTAATGAAAGTACAACCATAATTCCAATTTTAGTAAATGTTCAAGATGTTTTCTATATGAGAAAACGACGATTTTTGATAGAAATGCCTTTAGTTTTAGTCTGGACTTCCTTGGAAACTATATGTAAATTACCAGCTTTGTTATAATGGTTAAAAATGCTAACAAGGGTGCGGAGGTTGTTATATTGAACAAGAAGCAACTAATTGCAAGATGGAATGATGAGCAGATCGCTGAAGCAAATCGGGCATTGGCTGCTGTTACGGGCAAACAAAACCTGCATAAAAAAGAAAGAGTCTTTCCATCGTCGCCCTTTGGACAAACAGATGCAGGGCTGGAAGATTTTCGAGGCGTCGTCTTGACCGAGACCATTCAATATCTGACCGTACAACAAGTCGATTTGTCATACGCTCGTTTCGTAGAAACTGCAACTTTAAACACTTCAAAATTAACAAATTGCTGCTTTGATGGGGTCAAGCTGAATAGCAGATATGTAACTCATGAATTCAGCAACTGTTCGTTTCGAGGGGCAAATCTGAATAATGCAAGAATAAGTAAGCGATTTGAGAATTGTGATTTTACAGGAAGTAATTTAAGCAAAGCAATAGCAAACGACGCAGCATTCATACGATGCCATTTTTCCGAAGCTAATTTTCGAGGCGCTATGCTGATGTATTGCCGGTTTGAGGAGTGCAGCTTTGAAGGGGCTTCTTTTCATAATAGTTCATTAGCCGGAAGCCGTTTTATGGGAGAGACCAGTCTGCTTCCTGCCTGGGGGAATACGATACTGGACGGTGTTAAGGTTAATGGGGAAGGTCTTGTTTAACTTGGAGCTGGATAGCAATATTAAAATTTCAGTAAAAAAGGTCTCGACGATGTCGAGACCTTTTTACTCGTAACTTATTCGGCTGAAACCGCCTCTGCAAATCTATATAATACAGTGGCAAATTCCGCACGGCTTGCATTACCTTTTGGATCAAACAAGTTTTTCAGTTTGCCGCTGATTATGCCTTGAATCGTCAGTCTGTTTACTGCGCTTTTGGCCCAATCACTGATATTATTCCAGTCGGCAAACTCTCGGTCCATAACAATATCGTGAGGTATTTTCCCAGAGTACAGCTCGTAGTTCAGGAGCATAAGCGCCATCTGTTCCCTCGTTACGTAATCGTCCGGAGCAAATCTGCCGTTGCCTAATCCGCTCACAATGCCATTTGCCGCCGCCCATTTCACAGCGTCAGTGTAATACTTGCCATTGACTACGTCGTTAAACGGATTGGATAAACTGCTTGCGTTCGGCTCTCCCGCAAAACGGTAAAGCACTGTTACAACCATGCCGCGCGTCAGCCCGCTTTCCGGGCTGAACTTGTCAGCCTCCGTACCTTTCATCAAACCGTTTCCGTATGCATATGTTACTGCGCTATAGAACCAATCGTCGCTTTTCACATCGGCAAAAGGATTTGGATACATTCCCACAACATACAATGAAAGATGGTAGGTCACGAACGTAACCGTTTTTTCCTCTGCGTTATACGAGCAAGGGATTTTCTCCAATTTTCCGCTATCGTTTAAATACCATACCGCTACTGGCAGCGCACCAGAATACGGCACGCTTACTGTAATCTTTCCATCGAAATTGTGTATAGCTTGTGCATCGGACGAAGCCGAAATGTTGAATACCAAATCTCCAGACTTGACCGCCTCTCTCTGTATCGTCGTAAGCTCTGATGGTGTGACAGCATTCAACGACAACGTTATAGTTGTGCCGACTGCCTGTTTCATCGATTGTAGCGCTCCTGCAGCAAACGTCATCGTTCCTTGTGGCAGCTTGATTTCTAGATCAAGCTTGGCGTCTGCAAGCTGTGTCACGGCTGATGTCGGCAATACCGCATCGGTGACACCAGTGAGTTTCGACAAGTCGAGGACAAGTGTGCCATCTTTGGAGTTGTCGATCATATCATTTACTATACTGCTTGGCATATCGATGGCTACTGTACTACCTGTCCTTATGGCATTCAGCGAAATTTCATCACCTGCAGGAACCGTAATATTCGGCTGCTCTGTATTACCGCCTCCCGACAAGTTCCCATCTGGTTTTGAATTCTCGAATAAGTCTTCTTTTGTGTAATCCTGTGTGAAAGACACAACAATCTTGTCGCCGTCTTTTAAAGAAAACCCGTTCATGTATATCGTAGGCATAACGCCGTTCACCTTATAAATCCAACCTGAGTTCGGACCGCCGTCTTTCTCTGATAGTGTATTTCCGTTCGGATCGGTAATGGCTTGCACATAACTTCCCCTTGAAATATAGGTATATCCCGCCTCGGCAAGCGCTGTCCGGAACACCTCAAAAACAGTTGGCCCCGATTTAAGGCCTCTTACCGTTGTCTGTATCAACATGCCGCCAGTCCCCTGCAAGGTAAATCCGACCTCTATCGGCGTGTCAATCCGGGCAACCGCCAAACTGCGCAAAGCCAATAAAGTATCTTGCGGCTGCTTCTGATGGTTTTTCCCTTCCACCATTATATATTCGGATACCGGCTGTTTATACAACAGCTTGAATACCTCATAGCCAGGAACGCCGGCAAACTTTGCCCAATACTTTCCAAACACCTCATGCGTAAGTACGCTATTGACGCGTACAAAGGTGTCCTGCTCGGGCTTTGCAACTAGATGAAGCGACTCATGGGCAAGGATTGACGGATCGCTTGAACGGAACACCCGCCAAGCCTCCTGCTCCGCCCAATTCTCAAGTTCGTCAGAAGTTATGCCGTTTCGTAGCCTGTTCTGCTCGGAATATACCCAAGCAATAGCATCATGTGTGTCGTTCCATACCGCTTCCTTGAATGAGCTCAAGTTTCCGGTAACTGAGTAGGAATCCGCATATTTACCATTGTTCAAGCCGTCGAAATATCCGGAAATTGCCATATCCATCAGCACAAGCGCATCGTCAATTTCCGCCTGCGTCAGCGGCTGCACATTTATTTGGAATTCCTTTGATGCCGCTACGCCCTTTTGCTTATCCGATAATGTAACCGTCAATGTAACGGTTTTGGCAGGTTCCCCCACAAGAGGTCGATAGACCATCACTCGGGCGGCATTCGCCACATCCGGTGCGGCTATCGTATCCTCGTCGCTGCTCGTAATCGTCACAGGGTAGTATTTCCCGTCGACACCGAAATCTCGGGTCGTTGGCAGCTGGATATCGTTCATGGCGCTATAAACATCTTCTACAGCATTCAGTTGTTGCCCCGTAACGTAATCCTTCAAGCCGGCAGACGAAAAGCCTGCATCCAGCTTTTGCAAAAGCTCAGCTCGTAAAGCATCCGCCTCAGCCCCGCTCAGCGCCTTAACCGTGACGGTAAAGGTTTTATACATCACAATAGACGGCTCAGCGCTCGTCCGTTGGAAGGTAAAGGCAGCAGTCAAAGTAACATCCTTGTCCTTCGCGCCTCGAATCACCTGTCCAATGTATGGGGAAAATAATGTGTCGGCAGTGCCTTGATTTTCATTGCTGATGGCAATAGCGCCCGCATCAGAGGACGTCCAGGAGATCAACGCCCATTTCTTGTCGTTTACCACTTTAGGCAAAATCAGATTTGATATGACATTATTTTTGTCAGTATTCGTCCCAAGGATGGCGGTCTCATCCACTCCGCTCAGGATTTGGCTGCTCATAGCAGCCTTGACTTCGTTAACATCCCAGTGAATCGTAACGGGCACATCGTTAAGGTCCAGGCTTTCATCGCCCTTTGTCAATACCAATGACACGTTATAGCGTCCGAACCACAACCCCCGCATACTGTTCGGATCGGCATAGAAATAAGTAATATCGCCGTTCGAGGCAATGCTGCTATTGCCATAAACCTCGGTCGCAGCTTTAACAGCCACTGAAATATCCCCATAACCCTTGGCAGCTAAATCGGTGGTCAGCATAGCCGCGACATTGGTGTCAGCTCCATAAACAGGAACCAAGCTGTACCAATTGCCAAGAGCGGCTGCGGCTTGTTGCAGGTATGTTCTGTTACTATCTGTATCCTCAGCCACGGCCGATTCCGACCAAACTGTTATAATAAACGTGCGGTTTGCATAACTTTCGCCATATTCAAACCTCGCTGTCAGCGTTACTGCTTCCTTGCCGCTCTCAGGCGGCATCACAGTGCCGTCAACGTCAATTACATCAGTATTGCTGGAAGTCCATACGATGCTCGACGTCACACCATTGATCTTATGGGTAACAGGCAAATCGATCGCAGTGTCGTCCTTTTTATCAGCGGGGAGAGTAAAGGCTGGATCATAAGCTACTGGATAGAGTTCACCGTAATCCTTAGAGCGAATGCTGACATAGACATTGGCTCCGTCTACAACCAATGTACCGCCGCTCCTCACCTCTACATGCAGGAAATCCCACTCGTTATATGCCGCAGGTATAGTGAAGGTCTGTCCGGTTGCGCCCGGAATGTCAGTCATACTTCCGCTCGCTGCACGATATTTCCATTGATACGTTAACGACGGATAGTTATCGTAATCGTACTCTTCGCCGCCATTTACATAAACCGTCGCCTTAACAGTCTGTCCAACAGCTACCGCACCAGGCGTATTAATGTTCGCAATTGACGCCGTTGTAATCTGCGGAATGATCGTAATGTCACGCGAATCCGTATATTCCACTTCATCCGCAACGACCGTTGCGGTGACAGTGACAACGCCGCCGCCTACCGCCCTGACGATGACGCTGTCGTTTGTATTTTCAATTCCCTCGAGCACTGCGATCTTAGCGGCATCGCCACCGCCCTTTTTCTCGATACTCCAAATCACATCACCTGCGTCAAAATCATCCATATTGGTCTTAACGGCAGTCAGCGTCGTGTAGTTGCTGCCCGCTCCCTGCTGAACATACAGCGTCGTATCGCCCTTCAGGCTAATTGACGGAGTTGTATCTGGCGCCGTAACGCTGCCCGACTGCCACGCAAGTATCGGATAGCCTCCGTTGACGTTACTCGTGTCAGCTACAAAAGCGCTGCCCAGTTTTTCAAGCAAGCCTTCCGGGGAGGTGATTCTGACGACGGAGCTTGTTGTTCCCGTACCGCCTCCGATCCCAACTTCCGGATTTAGCCAATAGCTATTGGTAATAGAAGTACCGCTAAACCCAGCGATTCCGCCGGGGATATTAACGGTTCCGCTGACAATTCCGATATTGTAACTATTCTCGATCGGAGTGTTGTTCATAACTTGCCCTGCGATACCGCCCACACGGCCAGATGCTTTGTCTGGTCCTATAATCGTTCCCGCATTGTAACTATTTTTAATGCCTAATGAAAATTTTGCATAAGCAGTAATACCGCCCGCATAAGGGCCAGTAATCGTGCCATAGTTTGCACTGCTTTGAATCAAGGGAGAAGTGGCGTTTGTATTTCCCACATATCCGGCAATACCACCCGCATATCCAGAACTGCTCTTCGTATTCGTAACCGTTCCAGAAAAAGAAGAATTCGAGATTTCTCCATCAATAATAGTTCCGGCAATGCCGCCAACATTGTTGCTGCTGGAAGAAATGTCTGCATCTTTAATTTGCAGATTTGTGATTGTTCCTTTTACATATCCGAAAAAGCCCGCAAAATTATAGTTGGCGTTTATATTAAAGTTTTTAATCACATGCCCCTGACCGTCAAATCTGCCTCCGAAGTAGGTTGTGGCGTAACCGTTGCCGCCGCCAATCGGGGTCCAGCTTTGATTGTTCAAGTCAATATCGGCCGTTAGAACGGCATTTGCGGTATAGTCTTTTTCTACATTAACATGATCCCTAAACCACGCCAGTTCAGCTGCCGTACCGATTTGGTATACGCCGTCGCCATCGGCAGCTGGTTGGCTTTGGGCAGAACCGTCCCAGGCGCCCGCCGCAAAAACAGTCGCCGGGATCAAATTCACCGCCAAGACCAACGTCAGAAATAGAGATAGTAATCGTTGTTTCATTTTCTCTCCTCCAAAAATAAAAAAATCTGCCTGCCAGAACCGGCAAACAGATGTAAATAAAACAACCAGAACACAGATTGCGTGTTCGAAAAAAGCAGTTTCCGGTTCCGGCAGAAACACGGACAGCCTTAAGGTATTCTGACTTATCCTCCAAAAGAGGCTTCACAGTGACCGACTCGCGGGGCTTTACACCCCATTCCCCCTGCCGCCAGAAGCGGCCAAGGCATGCCCAATATTAAATTAGTTCCATAGTAGCATTAATATCCTGTATAGGAAATAGTTTTTTTAGTTATTAGCCTTCGGCGCTCTTGGCCAGTGACTTGTTTATACAGCCGTTAAAAAAAATCCCAAGCAAACCTTTCTTCCCTGACAGACAGATGTCAACAAGGATTGTTTATGATGGGTTCAGATGATTGTTCACCAATCAATTCAGGAATAAGAGAGGAATGGAAGTGTATGAAAAACAAATTGACAGCAATCGTTGGAGGATTGTTGCTTGCCCTTCTGATGGCGTCCATGGACAACACGATTGTATCAACATCAATCGGCACGATCGTCGGAGAGATGGGAGGACTCGACAAGTTTGTATGGGTCACCACAGCGTATATGGTTGCCGAAATGGCCTGCATGCCGATCTTCGGCAAGCTGTCCGATATGTATGGACGCAAACGTTTTTTCATTTTCGGGATTATCGTGTTTATGATCGGTTCAGCATTATGCGGCATGGCGCAATCCATCGTCGAGCTAAGCTTCTATCGCGCTGTACAAGGGGTCGGCGCCGGAGCGATGGTGTCCATTACATTCACCATATTGTTCGATGTCATGCCCCCCAAGGATCGCGGAAAAATGATGGGCGCATTCGGAGCCGTGTTCGGTCTGTCGAGTGTAGTTGGTCCGCTGCTCGGCGGGTACATCACCGATCATCTCAACTGGTCGTGGATCTTCTACATTAATTTGCCGTTGGGCTTCATTGCCTTGCTGTTGATTGCTGCGTTCTACAAGGAGTCGGCGGCGCACTCGCGGCAAAAAATTGATTGGGCGGGTTCGGTTCTGCTCATAGGAGCTGTCGTCTGCTTTATATTTGGACTTGAGCTGGGCGGCAAAACGTATGCGTGGGATTCCCTGCAAATTATAGGGCTGTTCGCCGGCTTCGCGATTCTCGCTTTCTTGCTTGTTCTCATTGAGAAAAAAGCAGAGGAGCCAATCATCTCGTTCAGCTTGTTCCGCAGCAGACTCTACACAACAAGCAATTTGGTCGCCATGCTCAGCGGTGCAGCGTATATGACGGCGGCGATTTTTATTCCGATTTACGTGCAGGGCGTGCTTGGCGGTTCCGCCTCCAATTCGGGGCTGACCTTATTGCCCATGATGGTCGGTTCGGTTGTCACCGCGACGCTTGGCGGTTTTCTAATGACGAAGCTGCAATACCGGACCATTATGATCGGGACGCTGGCCATGCTTTTGACGGGTCTTGCTCTTCTCTCACAAATTACGGTAGAATCTACTCGACTTTCAATTACAGGAATTATGATTCTGATCGGTCTGGGAATTGGCGCTTCCTTCTCGGTATTAAGCACTGCGGTGCTTCATTCGTTCCCTGCAGCGCAGCGCGGGGCGGCAAGCGCAACTTTGAATTTCAATCGTTCGCTCGGCATGGCGCTTGGCATTACCATTTTCGGAATTGTCCAAAGCCATAGCCTGCTGTCCAAACTCACCGAATCGCTTGGCAAAGGCGACATAGCGGTTCCGGCCGACTTGAACTTAAGCGATCCCCATTCGCTGCTCAACCCGGCGTTGCGCCAGTCTGTCGATCCTCAGCTTCTGGATGCCATTACCGCCGGACTATCCGGCTCCATCGGATCAACCTTTGCCTGGAGCGTCATTCCCGCCGGTTTGGCACTGATTGCGGCATTCCTGATGACAAGGGATACGATGGACCCGGCCGCCGAAAGCGAAGAATACGCAACCGCACACTAATTCAAATATCGGCAGGCCGCATCGTGCCGACTTAGGAGAGATGACCATGAAGCTTGAACGGTTAATGACGATTACGATTTTGCTGCTCAATCGAAAACGGGTGCAAGCACAGGAATTGGCGGATCAGTTGGAGGTATCTCTGCGTACTATTTATCGCGATCTTGATTCGCTTGGTCAGGCCGGCATTCCCATCGTCTCCTATACCGGCATGGAGGGCGGTTATGAGATTATGGACAGCTTCCGGCTGGATCGGCAGCTGCTCTCCTTCGACGAACTGACCGCCCTCTCCACTGCGCTTCGCGGTCTAGAGTCTACAAAAGCTTACGACCGCTCGAATATGGATCTCCTCCTCGGCAAGGTTGGCGCGATGGTGGCGCAAGCCGAGCAAGGCCGGGCCGGTGAAGGAGACCGTATTCATATCGACTTTACCCCTTGGAAAAATAGCGAGGAGGATCAAGGCCGTTACGATTCGCTTCGCCAGGCCGTAAATGAGCGAAAGCTCATCCGCTTCAAATACACGAGCAGAACAGGCGGCGAACAAGAGCGTGAAGTCGAACCGATGGCGCTTGTACTTAAAAATTATGCATGGTATTTGCACGGCTACTGTCGCTTGCGCGACGATTATCGCATATTTAAGCTGACCCGAATTCGCGAATTGAGCTTGCAGGCCGAAACGTTCTTGCGTCGTGCGGAGTCGCTTGCGCAGTTGAACGAAAGATGGAAAATACCTACAATCTATGAGGCAAATGAGAGGTTTGCAGTTGTCCTTCTGTTCAAAGCGTCGGCTGCCGTGTCTGTCATGGACCATTTTGATGAAAAAGATATTGAACAATTGCCCGACGGTCAGCTTCTTGTACGAACGACCTATTCAAATGAACGTTGGCTGATTCGTACTGTATTTCATTATATGACCGATGTTACCCTGCTCGAGCCAGCCGATATGGCCGCAAAAGTAAAGCAAATAGCTCTGGATATAGCGAAACAGTATGGCGGATTGGATAAGGAATAAGCTCAGAGAGGATGGGTTGCTCATGATGTCCTTACATGGAAAAGTAGCTATTGTTGCCGGAGGCGCTCGCGGAGTCGGACGAGCGACGTGCATTCAGCTTGCTAAACTAGGAGCGAAGGTTGTCGTCAACGACTTTGGAAATGAGCTGGCCGCCGCGGCCGTTGTGTCCGAGATTGTTGCGAATGGCGGCGAGGCATTGACGATTCAAGCGGATGCCCGCAGCGCGGAGCAAATGAAACGGCTTGCGCATGCCGTGCAGCACACCTTCGGGCGTATCGATGTTCTCGTATGCAATGCGGGCAGTAGCGCTAAAGCCGCGACCTTTGCCGAGCTGTCCTGGGCATCGTTCGAACGGCAGTTGACCGATGAGTTGAAGGCGGCGTTCGAATCGACAAAAGCCGTCATCCCGGCGATGACGGCACAGCAATTCGGCCGGATCATCTATTTGTCCAGCACGGAAGGCAAAGACCCTACCCCTTCGTATCTCGCATTCGGTACGGCGAAGGGCGGACTTGATACGTTTGCGCGCTACATTGCGCAGGAGTTCGGCCCCTGCGGGATTACAGCCAATGTCGTCGCGCCCGGCTTCATTCGAAGCGATGAGCCTGCTATGGTCTCTGAGGAAGAGAGCCGCATGATAGGCAGCTTTACGCCGCTGGGCCGAATCGCCGAGCCGGAGGATGTGGCGGGCGTTGTTTCTTTTCTCGCCAGCGACGGCGCGCGCTTTCTGACGGGAACCTATACGCCCGTTACCGGCGGGCTGGTCATGGAATGAGCTGGGGCGGTTTTATGTGCAAAAACGATCCTTTATTGGATCGGCTGATCTAACGTGTTGGGCCTATATAGGGGTCAAGACTTTAAATCAGTAAATACTAATCAAGATATCATGCCCTTGGTCACGACTGCGCTCATAAAAGGAAATCAAGTTTTTCAGTTCCAAGGTTAACTCTACGAAAAGCTCATCTGTCTCTTCGTCGACCCAAATGTTCGGGTAAATCTGTTGTTCCCTGAATGCCGAGAGTTTGAATTGTTTTCGTAACTCAATCCTATCGACGGCTTGCAGTGATGTGACAATGCGCGGCAATTCGTCCGAGCCAATGACTGCCATGAAGTCTTCTGTGTCCAGAACATGGACACCTACAATCGCCTCGCTCAAAGGATCATCTTCAATCGGCTGAGATGCAGATACACCAGTTAAAAGAAAATGCAGCCCGTCCCAACATTTATCCATCTCGTAAACCGGACAGAGTCGATTTTCCATCAATTGCTCAATCTTGGTAGGGATAGCTGTATTGTCCAGTTGTGCCACTTCATCCGCCAGAGCATCATTTAAACTCAAGTAACAGGCCATTATTCCCATAAGTCCTCTCCTATCCAACTTCGCAATTTCTTTATCTTTGTTCAAGTTATCGTAATGCTCTTCATTTAGAAAGCCTTCACTATTTTATCAAGTATTCCCGTAATATTAAGAAATACGACGATAATGACTAAAGGGATAATAAACCTCATTATAAAAAACCATATTTGAAACACAGACGCCCCTAACCGAGAATGCTGTAATAGCTCCTCTCGCAAAGTGCTTCTCTTAATCTTATTAGTAACGAAAATAGAAATCAAAAATACTCCAAGCGGCATTAAAATATTACTAACTAAATAATCAGCCGAATCAAATAAATTGTTTGAGAAAATTAAAATATCAACAAAAGTGCTATAAGATAGGGCAGAGGGAACTCCTACTGCAAAAATTAGAGCACCAACCATAAATGCATATTTTGTTCTTTTCTCTACTTTCCCTTTAACTACAGATGCTACAATGATTTCTAGCATAGAAAAGGCCGAGGTTAATGTAGCAAATAAAAATAATGCTAAAAAAGCTAGTAAGAACACTTCTCCAAAAACGATTTGATCAAACACGGCAGGCAATACAACAAAAAGCAAACCAGGTCCTTCAGTTGGTTCTAATCCCAATGAAAATACAGCTGGAAAGATTGCTAAGCCTGCTAATAGAGCAATCAATAAATTCATTGTAACGATTGAAACAGCTGGTTGAATCAAGCTTTCCTTTTTTGAAAGATATGAACTATACGTCACCATTACTGATACTCCGACACTTAAGGAGAAAAAAGCCTGTCCCATCGCAAACAAAATACTTCGAGATGTAATATTCGAGAAATCCGGTGCTAGAAAGAACTTCACACCTTCCATTGCGTTATCAAGTGTAAGTGAGCGAATGATTAGAAGAATAAAAAGTACAAATAAAGCAGGCATCAAAATTTTACTTGCTTTTTCAATTCCATTTTGAATCCCTTTTGCAACAACTGCAACAGTAATCGCTAAAAATACAAACTGCGCTGCAATAACCAAGATCGGATTTTCAATCGTCGCATTAAAAACGGAACCGTAATCTGCTCCCTCGCTAATGATTCCGCCAAATAAACCTTTTGCAAAATAGATAACAATCCAACCACCAATTACACTATAAAAAGACAATAAGAGAAAGCAAGTAAATACCCCTATTTTTCCAATCCAATGCCAATTGCTATTAGGAGCCAAACTACGATAAGCGCTAATTGCTTCCTTTTGCGTGCTTCTGCCGATAACAAACTCTGCCAATAACAATGGGAGACCAATAAACAAAGAAAATAAAATAAACAGAAGAAAAAAGGCGCCTCCCCCACTTATACCGGTGACATAAGGGAGCTTCCATATTGCACCTATTCCTATAGCTGATCCTGCTGCTGATAAAATAAAACCAATCTTCGACGACCATTGTTCTGATTCTTGCATGTGATTCAATCCATTTCATTGTAATTATGTCCTTTATACAATAACGTAAAAAAACAAAAAAGTCATATTTGATGTGTTGACTTCACTCGCCCAGCGACACTTTGCTGCAGCCGTTTCTTCCATTACAAAAAGAATACTGAGATGCCGCAGCCATACAATTCCGCAGTTTCACGCAAAAAAAGCTGTTGCACAGTAAGAACCATGCAAAAGCTTCCTTGCAATTACATATATCCGAGCTTACCAAGCAGACAGCTTAACAAAGCGTCAGCTCCGCACGGTGTGGCCTGATGCAGCTTGAAGTTGCCTTTATTGTCGCCCTTCACCGATACCGCTGGAAAAATGTCAGCTGCCGAAGCGCTAGCCGCTTAATATGGTTCTGCTTTTGTTCCCGAATTTTCAGCCTTATCTACAGCCTCATTCGCAGAAATAGAACCTTCGCCTTTTTGGGCCTTATACGCTTGCATTTCTTTCATTTTTGCAGCAATGCCTTCTTTTACACGACGACCATAATCCTCATCTGCTTGTGTAAAGTGTTCAATCATTGCCTCTTGAATACGCACATCACAAATAGCTAATGCATTCGACAAATTTTTAATAAGCTCTTCTCGTTCCCACTCTTCAAAATTACGATACGTCTCTCCAGCTTGTCCGTAGTTATTTGGGCGATCAATTGGCGCGCTTTGCAATTTATCATTGTACATAGGTTCATGCTTTGGCCGTTTTGTTGACTCAGCTTCCTGCAAACCACCAATCATCGACGGTTCATAATTAATATGAGGATTTCCACCGAATTCTTCTGCACGAGGTACATCCATTTGGCCACGATGCTGATTGGTTCGAACTTGCACCTTTGGCGCATTAACCGGTAATTTCAAATAATTTGTTCCAACTCGATAACGCTGTGTATCCGAATAAGAGAAGGTACGACCTTGCAGCATTTTATCATCAGAGAAATCGAGCCCATCCACTAATACCCCTGTACCAAATGCAGCAAGTTCAATCTCTGCATGATAGTCTGTCGGGTTCCGATTTAAGACCATTTTACCAACCGGCAAGAAAGGAAATTTATCTATTGGCCATAATTTTGTATCATCAAGCGGATCAAAATCGAGCTCTGGATGCTCATCATCGCTCATCATTTGCACGAAAAGCTCCCATTCAGGGTAATTACTTTCCTCAATAGCTTCATATAAATCCTGTGTTGCATGCCCAACGTTTTTTGCTTGAATTGCATCAGCTTCTTCTTGCGTCAAGTTTCGAATTCCTTGTTTCGGCTCCCAGTGATATTTAATCAAGACAGCCTCGCCTTTATCATTGACCCATTTATACGTATTAACGCCAGAGCCTTGCATGTGACGATAAGTCGCTGGAATTCCCCATGGCGAAAATAAGAACGTAATCATATGCGTTGCTTCCGGTGTACGTGACACAAAATCAAACATTCTTTCTGGATTTGGAATATTTGAAGCTGGATCTGCTTTAAATGCATGAATCATATCTGGAAATTTCATTGCATCGCGGATAAAGAATATTTTTAAATTATTACCGACTAAGTCCCAGTTTCCATCTTCCGTATACATTTTTATTGCAAAGCCACGGGGGTCACGGGCAGTTTCTGGTGAATCCTTTGAGCCTGCTACTGTAGAAAAACGTACAAGGACAGGGGTTTGCTTACCTGCACCTGAAAACACTTTGGCACGGGTATATTTTTCAACAGGTTCTTGCCCAACCTTGCCATACGTCTCAAAATAACCAAAAGCACCCGCACCACGCGCATGAACAACGCGCTCCGGTACTTCTTCACGATCGAAATGCGAAATTTTTTCGATATAATGATAATTTTCTAAAGTAGCTGGACCACGGTTGCCAATTGTCCGTAAATTTTGATTATCCGTAATCGGATGACCTTGTCTATTTGTTAAGGTTTCGCGTTTCAATTCCTTTGATACTTCAGTATTATTTTTCTTCAATTAAAAGCCCCTCCTAAATTTCCAACTTTAAATAATAATTACCAATAGCATTGGATACTATTCTAATTTTTGTTCACACATAGAGCTGATACGCTTCGTTACAATCTAAAATGAGCTATTTTCGTTGAAATAACGCTTGTCAGCTTCGTTAGAATTATTTTTCAACAGTCTGCTACTTTTCTATTGGTTCTGTTAATTCTCTTCTCAGTAAAGCAATTTCATGTTTATACGGAGGGTTTTTGTATTTAATAGGTCCTATAGATGGGGTTTCAAGCAGTTTGGGTAGATTAGAAAGTTGAGGATGGTGAACAATATAGTCCAAGGCATGCAGACCTATGAACCCATGTCCGATATTCTCGTGCCGATCTTTATGGGAGCCGCGTTCATTCTTGGAATCACTTGATTGTTCACGGAGTTTGCCAGATTGACTAGGAAAGGAGCGTGAACAACAATATTGCTGATTCCATGCTCTTTCATATGCGCATGCCCCTCTGAAATCTTGTAATCAGAGATCGGTTTTCGTTTCGTATTTTGTGGAGCACCGGTGTATATCAGGAATGTATTCGCTCCGTAAGAAGCAGCCTCTTTGCTGGCTTTAAGCAACATCTCCTTGCCGCCCATAGATACGTGACTTCCGATTAGCATGTACTATCCCCCCGAATTCCGCATTTCGTTAAATAGAATATTTTCAGCGTTTACGGGAAGAGAAGATGTTATACATCAGGCAATAAACAACTGTAATGGAGGATTAAACTGTAAAAGGAGAGCGCCCGTGATGGACGTTCTCCTTGAGAGTACCAGATGAGAATTGAGATAACATGATAGAAAGGCAGATTAATGAATAATATCGTCTCTGGTTTTGGCTTTTTCGTTCATAAACGCCTCATATTCCTGAATGCCGCCCTTGATCAATTGTTCGCGGTAGTCATTCAAAATCTGGAGTGCCTTCTCATCATTTCCAGCAAAAAAGGCGCTCTCGATGATGTCACGCTGGGTATTGCTATCCAGCAACATTTGAATCTTATCAAATTCCGGATATTCATCATTGAAATAACTTAAGCGATAACCGTCCACTACTGTCAAACCGTATATATTCTTCGCTGTCTCATACAACCCGTCAATATCTGCTGTATCGCCGGCTGCTGTGAACATACGATTCGGCAAACCATATACACCTAACGTATAGACGCTTCCAATCCCCTGATTAACTGCATAACTCGGGTCGTTTTTGGCGTTGGACAAGAACTGTTCCGTGTGCTTCGGTTGTCCGTTCGCATCCATCGTCCAATGCTCGCCCTCAATTCCTAAATACGCCAGGAGTTTGCCTTCCTCACTGTTGATAAAGTTTAAGTAGCGCATCGCCGCTTCCGCATTTTTGCTGTCACTTGTAATAAATAGTCCAGGCACGCCGGATTGTCCTTTCAATACTTTAGACTCCACCATCGTATTTTCACCGTTTGCATCCACAATCGGTCCTACAGGTACATATTCCATTTCCGGATGATCCACATATAAAGACTGGCTTAAAACCGTATTCATGTGAGGATAGTGTGCGCTAACCATAGCTACTCGCCCTGTTGCCATTTTCTCTTTGGCGACCGTATCGTTTTGGCGGAATGCTTCTGGATCAAATAGACCTTCTGACACCAGCTTTCTCATAAATAATACTCGCTTGTCAGTCAACTCCGAGAAGATGCCGTGACGGTATTCGCCGTCAATTTTTGTGAAAGCAGTAAAATTATTTTCAGAGAATGAATTTAGCATAGAAGAGTAATTCCAGCCGTTCTGCCATGCACCCGACGGAATAACGGGACGCCCTGCAGTATCTTTGAAATCACCTTCTTTAATTTTCTGCAGCAACGGATACAGATCTTCGGAATGACGAATATCGGATGGTTTAACATTCAATGCTTCGAGTATATCTTTTCTAACGAATACATTGTACGCCCACTGCGTCGTGTCATCAGGACTCAAAGGAGTGTGCATAGGAAGGAAATAGTGCTCGCCATTAAATGATGCATCCTCCAAATCGTTTTCACTGAAGTCAGAAGCCACACCGACAGTAAAAGCATCCTTCATATTGGGTCCATACTGATTAATCAGATCGTTAAGCGGCATGATCAACCCTTCTCGGGCCGCCTTTTTGATCGCAACCGTATGCACATCCTGTCCTCCCCAATAAGGAGCCATCACCATATCCGGCATGTTGCCGGTAGCAAACAATAAATTCAAACGCTCAATTTCAGGAATTGTAATCCACTCGACGTCAAGCGTAACCCCTGTCTTTTCTTTAATAACTTGGGCAACAGGATTATTTACAAGATCGGAAGGCGCCAAGAAGGACAGGCCTTGCCAGGCAACCAACAGCTTCAACGTGACCTCTTCCGGTTTATCGTCACTGCTGCCGCCGCTTTCTGCATTCGTCTTAGGCGAGACAGTTGGGGAAGCTCCATTATCTGTTCCCGCACAACCCATTACAGCAACTGAACAAAGCAATAGAATCATACAAAGCGAGAAACTTTTCTTAAGCCAAATGTTCATCGTCCAATGCCCCCTCAAAATAATTGTACTTTATTACTCTTTAATCGAGCCTATCATAACACCATTTACAAAATACTTTTGCAAAAATGGATACACACATATAACCGGAATTGTAACGATGATAACAAAAGCCATCCTTAACGCCTCAGGTGTTGTATTGGATACTGCTCTGGCCATCAAGTCGGAATTCATGCTTTGCTGCATTGCATTCGCTTCAAACGATGTTTCCGCAAGCACTTTTTGCAGCAGCGTTGCTGCAGGAATCATATTGGGATCATTCACAAAAAAGGCTCCCGTCACCCAATCATTCCAATGCGCTACCGCCACAAACAGGGCTATGGTCGCCAAAACAGGCTTGGCCAGCGGCAAATAGATTTGAAAGAAAATACGCAAATCGCTTGCGCCGTCTATTTTGGCAGACTCCGACAGGCTGTAGGGAATATTCTCAAAATAGGTTCGAATAATGATGATATTAAAGAAGCTGTACATGCCCGGAATAATGTAAATCCAGATGGAATTGATCAGGCCGATTTGTTTATACAGCATATATAACGGAATAATTCCGCCGCTAAATAAGGTCGTAAAAAAGCAATAGAAAATAATGTATTTCCTTCCGGGCAGCTCCTTGTTAAGAAGCGCATAAGCCGCCATAGAAGTCAGCATAACCGATAAAATGGTTCCTGTCCCTGTGCGAAGCAATGAAAGCTGAAATGCACTTATTATATTGGGATTGCCAAAAGCAGTCGCATAATTGGCCAGTGTAAATTCTCTCGGCCAGAAATAAATACCGCCTCTCAAAGCGTCAATCCCATCATTAAAAGAAAGCACGAAGATGTAATAAAACAAATACACGGTGCTGCATCCAAATAAGATAAGAAAGACATAATTGCACAGGGTAAACCATTTTTCACCTAACGTTTCTTTGTAGAACAATTAGCGTAAGACCTCCCTTCCTTGAATGTTTACCATAAGGAAACACCCGTCGCACGCCTAGAGATCGTATTAGCCGTGAAAATAATGATCAAAGAAACTACGCCTTGAAATAAGCCTGCTACTGTAGCCAGACTGTAATACCCTTGCCTAAGGCCCATATGGATAATGTACGTATCCAATATTTCGGACACGGATAAGTTGCTTGGCTGCCGCATTAAATAAATCTGCTCGTAGCCTGCACTCATTAGCCCTCCCATAGACAATATGAGCAATATTCCGATAATCGGCTTGAGACTTGGCAGCGTGATGTACCACATGCGCTGGAAGCGCTTGGCGCCATCCATGCTGGCAGCCTCATATAGATCGGGATTGATCGCGGATATTGCAGCCAAAAAAATAATTGTGTTCCACCCTACATGCTTCCATATGTCCGACATGACCACAATCGAATAGAACCATGATGGATCTCCAATAAAGAAAATGGGATCTCCGCCAAACAATTTGACTTTCAGTTCATTGATTGGACCTGCATTCGGAGATAATATTTTCGAGAACAGGGTGATAATCACAACCCAGGATACGAAAAAGGGTAGATATGATACTGTTTGAATGACACGTTTGAACCATCGGTTTCTTATTTCATTCAGCAGCAGTGCCAGCCCTAATGCAGCTGGGAAGCCAAACATTAACTTCAAAAAGCTAATGACAAGCGTATTACGGATCAAATCCCAAAACTTATAGTAGTTAACGAACTGATCCAGGTATTTCCACCCCGCCCAAGGAAGCTCCCACATGGTTTTATTAAACTGAAAGTGTTTAAACCCCAATGTGACACCATACATGGGAATGTAGGCAAAGATAAAGTAATAGATCAAGGCCGGAAATAAAAATAAATATAAATATTTGTACCTCCATATCCTCTTCAAGATCATACTATCTCTACCTGATTACGTGTTGGAAAGACAGGGAATTTCTTAGCTGGCTTTGCCTGATACCAATATGCAACCGAACTAATATCATGCGTTCCGGGATAAAAACGTCCCGAGTCCCGCCACCCCAAAGCCTGTATAGTAACCTTCAAATCATTCTGAAAGCGAATCGGGTCGACAACATGCCAACGGTACATAGCGTGCCGGTGTTGGGATTGATACAACCCATCCGGAGTTAGTACCTGATGCATACCCATATAAGGCGTTGTATAAGTCCGGTATTGCCCATCTACATCCCAATTGAATGCCCCGCCAAAATAATCTTCGGTACCCGTACCGCAAATGGTAGGAAATTGCTCATCGCCATCGAGATAAAATTTGATTTCCCCTTCTCCCCACCATCCGTTGTTATTAATTCCCCAGCCCATGGAAGTGCCCACATATTGCCCCTGGCCCTCAATTCCATCCACAATCGTGTACACTTCTCCATAAGGCAACGGATTTTGCCGCCGGAACTGAGCATGGAAGTATGCTGCATCATCCGGCACATCAGTAAGCGTGTAATTGATCTGATAATAAATAACCTGATCCTGAGAAGGATGAATATTCTCCAGTGTCATGTAGCAGCGTTTTCGAAAAGGCATTTCCCAGAAGCAGTTCATGCCTCGGTTCGGATTAACCGCCACCATCATTGAACTGATTTGGGCGAATGGCCCCTTGGTCGGCACAGCCGGATCCATAAATGCGAACGGAGTTGCAAAAAAATCCGAAAGCGGACACTCTACTGACGGCTGCTCGCAGTCATCCCAATAAATCCGTAAAATAAAATCTCTTCCTATTGTGCCAGCAAACCAAATACTTTGAATGGCACCCTCATCTTGAATATCCGCTAAAACCAGCGTCTCCCCAGGTTTTACCCATACGCAAGGCCTGCATTTCCACCCCAATCCAAGCTCTCTCGCGGGACCATTCGGGTCAGCTTCAGCTTTGGCTCCGCCTGCAACTTCGCCTGTAGGATTCTCAGGAGAAATGGATCTCGATCTTGCATTTGATAACTTCCACAAATTATTAGGATGTAATTCCAAACCGTTAAACATCAGTATCGCCCTCTCTAAAGTGTTAATGTATCTATCATAAAATTTTCTGGATAGTTGCATAATGGATTAATCTTTGCTGTGTATTGGACGAAACTCATACGTTTTCTATCAGATTTGATATAAAAAAAAGGAACCCGATTCAAATCGATTCTAAAATCGACAATCCCGGGGTTCCATTTCTTTATTTGGCTGCTTGATTCCGATATTCAAGCGGTGTAATCCCATACATTTGCTTAAACTTGCGGTGAAAGTAATGAACGTCCTCAAATCCCACACTTAGGGCAATTTGCGCAATAGACATTCCAGTAAGCTGCAGCAATTGCTGAGCCTTCTCCATCCTAATGCCCGTTAGTTCCTTGACAAAAGTAATGCCTGCTTCCGCCTTGTACAAGGTTGACAAATAGTTAGAGTTAATGGCGAACTTTCTGGACAGCTCCTTCACGGTTAAATTGTCAGCGTAATTGGCCTGCATATAGCCTCTAATGTTCTGAACAATTGCGCTGCAGTCCATAGGCAGCCGATGTTCCGGCTTGACCAAGGTGACAATGGTTGTTAGTAAATATTGCACTAGATCTTCCGTGCGATCAAAGTGCTGCACCAAATCCATATTCATAAAATCAAAATCAATCGAATCTGGCAGCTCCAATTGCTGCTGAGAGCATAATCGCATCAAAGTCCGAATAATCTCCATGTAAATCAAACGAAAATCTAATAATGAAGCGTCCTTAAGCTTTTTGTTGGATAGCAGCTCTAATAAAATAACTTCGACATTTTTGAAATCCGATAGCTCGATTGCTTTGCTGAGCAGGCTGAGCTGCTCTATCGGAATATCTATACGTGAGGACATAGATACATCCTTGGCATAAAATACGTTATGATTCCCTTTAATAAACCTCAAATCCAATGCTGCGCGGGCTTGTTTGTACAATTCTTCTGAAACCTGCGGCAAAGTCGAGCTGATTCCGATGGTAACCGTTATTTTCAACAGCTTGGTCACGGTTGTAAACAGGCGGAAAATAAATTGCTCAATTTGCGCTGTGTGCCCATCTTTTTGTGCGAATTGCAGTAGTATGTGAACCTGATTTTGGTCCTTCAAATTATTTCCGATCAAAAATTGCCTGTCCATTAACAAGGTTTCTGAAATATTTTTAATCGCGAATTTCATCAAACCCAAATCCTGATATTTAAATCGTTCACCACTGTAATTCGTTCGATCAATATGAACGATGACAAGCGTATATTGCATATTGGGACGATCGAAAAGTTGAAAATACTCTGGTAACGGAGCAGCTGTATGCTCCCACTCTGCAAGCAGATCGCTAGGAAAATATTCTTCACTCTTGGTCTTGTTCTGAGACAAAGCATGATTGAGTACTTGCTCCTCTATCAGCTGCTTGGTCTTCTTCATTTGTATCTCCCGCTTAGCTTCTGACTGCTGCCTCTCCTTGCCTTTCTTCACATCTTCACAAAGATTAGCAAATATAGATCGGAATTGTTCCTCCTTGATCGGCTTTAATAAATAACCCATTACCCCCATATTTAACGCTTGCTCGGCGTATTCAAATTCAGCATGGCCGCTGATGATCATAAACCGCACATCCAGTCCCGCTTCCCTAACTAGCCTGATCAAGGAAATACCGTCTACATCATCCATTTTGACATCTGTAATAATAATATCGGGACATTCTTCCTGAATGATATCCATCGCCATACTGCCGTCAGCAGCCTCTTTCACCCATTCATACGGAACATTTATTTGCTGCAATTTATGCACGATCCCCTTGCGAATCCACTTTTCGTCATCTACAATAAGCACCTTATACATAGCTGTCCTCTCCTATTTTGCAAATGGCATGACTATTGCGACTTTCGTTCCGACGCCTGGCACACTCTCAATCTGTACCCCGTATTGCTGACCAAAGGTCAGATGAACCCTGGAATGAACATTGTGCAGTCCAATACTGTCGCTGTGATGTTCACTGGAAGCAAGCGTATTATTCAGATGCTGTAAAACCTCCGAAGACATGCCTATGCCATTATCAGAAATAACAAGCCTTAACTGCCCGTCCTGCTGCTCCGCCGTCACTTCAATTCGACCGACGCCTCTTCTTCCACGAAAAGCATGGAGTATTGCATTTTCAACAATGGGCTGCAAAATAAGCTTCAGCACCTTGACATTCTGCAGATGCTCCGCAATCTGAATAGAGAGCAAAAACCGGTCATCGAAGCGTACATTTTGAATATTTACATAGTGGACAATATTATTAAGCTCATTGCTTAACGGAACTAGACTGTCGCTTATATTAATGCTATAACGCAGCATATCTCCCAGACTCTCCGTAACTGCGCTGATTTCCCGGGCTTCCATAATCGAAGCCATGGAATTAATTGATTCCAGCGTATTAAACAGGAAATGCGGGTTAATTTGATTTTGCAAAACAGACAATTCTGCTCTTTTCTTGTACAGCCCTTGAATATAATTCTCTTGAATGACTTCATTCAGTCTCCGCACCATGGTATTAAACTGGCTGTCGATAATGGCAATTTCATCTCTGCCTTCAATATATTCGGTTATTTCCAGCTTTCCTTCCTTAACACTATCCATCTTTCTTATAAAACGTCGCAAGCGCTTCATTAATATGAGAGACATCAAATAGCTCATCACAAATGTAAAAATAATGATGGCGATGACATATGTGACAACCTTACTAAAAACGGCTTTCGTTTTTTGTTCGATTTCAAAATCAGGAAATAGAAAAAGAACCTCTCCATTCAATTTTTCAACGGGCTTCCTTATTAGAACCTCTCCTGATGTCAAATGCACAATCGCGTCTCTATTCTGCATAGTATCGTTGTCAAGCTGAGCAGTAAATTGCTCATGTGAAGCAAATAAAATATTATTTTTGCCATCTCTAATGGCAAACTGATAATCACTGGAATAATTCGTTACAAGGCTTTCCTCAAAGATCAGAGCGGCGTCAACATCAATCTTGATCAAAGCCAACGTGCGGTTGTAAGTGCCATCGCTCAAATCTTTCATTGGACTGGTAAAAGAAACAATTTTCTTCTTCAATCCTAATGTTTGATAGTCAAAAACTAGAGATTCCAACATTAAGGTTGATAGAGCATCGGAATACCAATGCTCCTCCTCCATAGCTTCAAGATTGGCAATATGCCTGCCATCTCTCGGAAATTGCGGACTCTCGGCGTAGAACATAATATTGTAAATCTCCGGATAGTCAGAAAAGATAACATTTTTCATTTCCGATGTAAAAAAATTACTAATATAGACTAAATCTTTGGTATCATACTGATATTGCTGTTGCATAATTGTTTGAAAGTTTTGATTAGATGATAATGTTTGCAACAAATTTTTGTATATCTCCAATTTGTAATTCAAATTTACTGCATACTGTTCTACAAAATGAACATAGTTCGAGCTTACTTCCTGCCTAATCGAATGCTGCATTTCTCTGAAAAAAAACCAGCTTATCAAAAAAACAGGAATCATGACCATGGTAAATACCATGGCCACAATTTTGTTGGAGAGTGACATATTAAGGATAGCTTTTCTCAATGGGATATCCCCATTCTATTTTTTTCTTATATAGTAACATACTAAAACTAGCTAATTATAGCTTTCCTGTCATGCGATCCTATGACATGCTGCTAGAGAAAGTGTTTAGCTGCCCAATTGGTTTGCATCTACAATGTACTTAGTTGAACGACTGTAATACCTTCGCTATCTCCGTTAACATTGACTGCCTTAACTTGAACTTCATAGAGCGTGTTGGCAGCAAGTCCCGTAATAGTGGCCCCGGTTATTGGCGAGACGCCATCAGCCCATTCATACCAAGTGCCGCTGCCGCTTACCCTGTAAGCAATCTTATAATCGGTAATCTCGCTTCCTCCATCAGAAATCGGTGCATGCCAAGTCAGTTTGAGACTTGAACTTGCTCCTGTTCCCGCTAAATTTTCTACAAATCCAGGCTTGGTGCTCGCGCGCTGCTGATTAATGCGAATACTTTCCATTGCCCAATTCAGGTTGGTATCGCCTGTACTCCCTCTGGATGTTGTAATATGGAACCATTCTGTCCATCCATTCCACGGACCAAAGGTGATTCCTGCCGAACCCAGCCCCGATGTAGCCAGTGTTTTCTGCAATTCCAGCCATTGCGGTGTTTTACCATATACATCGCTGTCAGGGAATACATTGGTCGAATCGTAACCTGCAATAACAAAGGAAGCTGTCGGAAACCCCGCATCATTCCATGTCTTCAATAATTTTGTAGCCCATCGCGTTCTTGCTTCGTCACTGCTTCCATCAACTGTTATTTCCCAAGGATGGATTAACAGAACGTACTCATTATTAGCTAGATCCGCAGGTCTCGGTCCATATGCGCCCGGCAGCAATCCGCCCTCCGTTTCTTTTGGCAGTCTTGTCGGATCCAGAGCAAAACCAATTTCAATGTCGTAATGCTCTGCAACAGCTTCCGCTATATTTGTAAGATTGTCTTTAAAAAAGTTGGCCGAATATGTCCCTATTTTTATGGATTCAATAAAGGATACAACCTGTTTCGCCTCGCCATCTTGATTGTACAGCTTAAGCCAGCTCGGGGAATCTCCCCAGCGTTCCGCCCAGTAACCAATTCTATTAACTATGTTTTCATTATTTACGCCAAAATCCAAATAGAAGGGCATTGTGCTTGACGTTTCAATGAGAGGATAGAAATATAGTCCTTCTTCCTCAATTAATGAAATTAAGCGGTCATAGTCCTCGTAAATTTGACCATCAGTACGATTTCTCCATGCATTCATAGGAAGAAACTTGGAACCGCTTAACGTGTCAGCGCCGAAAAAGCTGATTTGCACCGCATTTATACCGATCGATTTCATACGCTGCAGTTGAAGCCGGATATCTTCTTCCTGAAATCCCATTTCTGTTTCTAATGGCAGCGCTGTATAGGCGGACATAAAATTACTGTTCGGAATTCCCGGAAACATCAGGGTTGAAGCCAGCACATTAGATTGAGCGGAGTCATCCGCAATCTTCCCCCAGGAACCGCCAAGTTTGCGAGATAATACATCGGATGAAAGTCCTGCGCCATAACTATTAACGGCCCGAACTCGAAAATCATACCGTTGATTCGCATCCAGTCCCGACACAATGGCCGATCTGGAAGTTGTTGTGTTATGCAGCTGCCATGTATCCGAAGAGGAAAGCTTATACTCGACTCTATAGTTGGTGACCAAGGTAAAAGAGGAGATAGGCGCTGCCCAATTTATATTCACTTGATTGCCGGATACGGCGGCTTTTAGTTTTCTAACTTTACCTGGCGTCAAATATTGTTCGATTTGATTGGCCTCAATGGCGGATCGTTCCGCCGAAGTCAATGCGTCAGCGAATACAAGCACCTCTTGCATATATCCTACCAGTCCGACTCCTATCGCATTGCTTCCGATGGTTGCAGCAGATGTAAGTCCTGCTGTCCCCATATTGCCGAGAACAACATCGCCATTCAATGAAATGGAGGAAGAAGAACCATTAATGATGCTGGTGCTTACGAAGCTTTCTCGAAAATCAAGACCCGAGGCCTGTATCAGATGACCAGCATTGCCTGCTCGAAGTTCACTGACTGCAGGAGCAACATTCCAACGGTAGACTTCAGCGCCATTAGGATCAAATATAAAACGGCTGCCATTTCCGAACGTTGTTCTTCCTACCAAGTTAATTGAAAGCGGAGCAGGCGTATTGATCGAGCTTAGAGACAGTTCATTGTACTCATCAAAGTAAATGGCTAGCCTGCCATCCACATACTGAGCTGCTCCTTCACTTACAATCAGCGGCTGAAGATTGGAAACGGCTTGCACCGCATCAGCTCCATTCCCGCTCTGGTCATACCATACCGCGACATGACCGTTTGAGTTTCCTACAAATTTCAACAATGCATCGATGGCCAATTCACCATTAGCAGCACTGTAAATATCCTCTACTGCATTGTCGCTTGATCGTCTTACCTGTATTAACGGCCCTTTGTAATCGCTTTCAACCAGACGTAAACTATAAATCGCCGCCTTATTGTCTATATCTTCTATAGTATCTGCAGCCGCACATATCACACTTGAGAAAGTAATTAACCCCAATCCTAATGCCATGCAAAATAATACTCTTTTCAAACCTTGAGCCATCATTGTCCACAACCTCCCATCGTTAATAATCTAATCATAATCGGAATTTCAACTCTTCGTAGTAGACAATAGTTAGATGGCAAGTGGACATTTATTAGTATTACGAACAAATTGCAAATTAGGGCGAAATTTAAAGAAACTAAACCATAGTGCCCATTTATAGAACAGGCTGCCTAAGCGGTTCCAGTGTTCGCGACTGATCTACATAGATAAAAGCATCATACCGGCTTGGGAGTATGGATGGCACATAGTTACCACACTCAAATTTCGGGTGGTAAACAACGTCAATTGCCCGATGTCCAAGCGGTTGATTGAGCACCTTGCATAACAATCTCGATATCACCAATGGCTTGTACGACCATATGTAGATCTTCCATCGTCTTAATGGGCGTAGATGTTTTTTGAATTTCAAGTATAATTTCTTCTTCCTGCATATACATTCACTCCCTTTGAATTGTCATGTTTAGGTACGAATTAGGTAGATAATACTTGCATCTTTCAATGATGGTTTACCTATCATTTCCGCCAAATGGAGCATCTATTCGGGAAACAGCGATGATGTAAGTGGTTGTGTTCATACCAATTGAAAGATCAAATTTAAATAATCCTTAGCACGTTGTGATGTGTTAAGGGCTTCTAATTACCTTTATAGAGTGAACGAAAAAGACACCCAAATTCGGTGCCTTTTATAGTTATATCCTATTCACTTGTTACTGCTCACCTTGGGACAGTTCTTTATTCTTCATTTAGTTTTGAATTTCCGTAAAAATTTGAAAGGTGACGCCGTATTTGTCCGTTACATCACCAAAACCAGGACTAAAAGACTCTTCCTGAAAAGGGATATTGACTTGCCCGTCTTGCCGTAGGGCTTCATAAATTTGTTTTGATTTTTCCACATCGTTTGTTGTAATGCAGATGGTAACCCGTTTTCCGTCTATTATATTCAGACCTCCTGGAGCATCAGAAAACATAAGTTCCGTCTCACCTACTTGTAACTTTGCATGCGCTATGAGATTCTTTAGTTCATCATTAAACGTATTTGGCATTTCCGGCATTTCTCCGTAAGTAATAATCGAGAGAACCTTTGCCCCTATTGTTTGTTCATAAAACTGAATAGCTTCCCTTGCGGTTCCCTCCAGTGTTATATAAGGGGTTAGTTTTACAGTCATCCTTGCACCCCTTCTTCTGTGTATTGTTTGAAATTGTCCATTATCGCTTGCCAGCCCGCTTGCTGGAATTCGACGGGATGGGTGCTTTCAGCGTCAAAAGTTTCAACAACCTTCGTTTCGCCGCCTAGATCCTCGAAGGTGATCTCGACCTTTCTTCCATCCTCTATGGTGTATGAAATCAGCTCATGCTGCTGTACTTCATCATATACCCCAAAGAAATCAAACCCCATGCTTCCATCCTTCGCTTCCATTCTAGTTAGAAACTTTCCACCAGCTCGCAAATCATTCTCCGCCCTCGGCGCATGCCAATCCTCGGATGCTTGATTCCATTTCGTGATGTGCTTCGGCTCTGTCCAATAGCTCCATACTTGTTCAATTGGCGCTTTTACTACTGCCTGAACGGTTACTTTTGTCGATTTGCTTGTTTCCATTTTGAACGACACCTCTCTTAATATCATCGTTATTTTGATTCTCAATAATATAGACGTCAGTCGAATTCAAAATTCATCGGTGAATTTGCTCCGGCAGCCCAAATCGAGAAAATAATTTGGTGTTAATAAAATTTTGAACATGGAGTATTTTTTGATCCTTGACTTCGAGAACGTGAATCCCCCAAGGAATCAGGATGGATGTATCTTCAGGATTCGGTGCATACTGTGCTAATGCGGGATAACCTCCGTTCACAGCTACCGGCTGAAAGCGGGAACCCTCGCAATGCCAGCGAGTCAGTGAGAAGAACTTGAACAAATCGTCCTTGCCGCGTATCCACATCGGGAATGGAGGCATGGACATACAGCCTTCCTCATGGAATAATGCAACAAGCGCATCGATATCAAATTTCTCAAAAGCATCCACATACCGGGACAGCAGCTCGTGATCAGGCTCAGCATCCATTCGGCTGAGCTCATCGGAACGCAGTTTGGTCCGGTCCATCGTCTCTCTTGCTCTTTGTAGAGCGCTGTTAACGGCCGCTGGCGACATGCCTAGTGTTTCAGAAATTTGCTTGGAGGTCCACTCAAATACGTCTTTCAAAATAAGCACAGCACGTTGACGGGGCGGTAAGGCTTGTAAGATAGCTATGAAGCAGAGCTGCAGGGTGTCTCTGCGAATGAGGGCATCTTCAGGATTCTCCCCAAAGTCAGGAGCAAGCCATATCCATGAAGAGTCAGGCAGCGTTTCCCTGGGTTCTATAATAGAGGTCGCAGGATCTGACAGATCAACGGGAAGGATACGGCGTTTAGCTTGTCTTAGTTTATCCAGACATAAGTTAGTTGCGATACGGTAAACCCATGTTTTAAACGAGGATTCTTGCCTGAATGAGTTCCAGCTTTGCCATACACGTATGCTAGTCTCCTGGACAGCATCGTCCGCGTCCTCGATAGATCCAAGCATTCTGTAGCAATACGATGTTAACTCCGGCTTCAAATTCTCTAATAACTGCAAATCAACTGTCGTCTCGTTCATATTAGCCTCCTTTTTAGAGAAAATGTGTTTAGTATGTGTGTTATCGTATTCTCTAGATCTCGTGTTCTCAAGGTTTTGTAAGTGCTATTCTAAAACCAAGGTCATCTATCTTGAATTCAGGCATGCTTTTCCTTCTGACCGTTGAACCACAATTGTTTTCAACCTCAGCCCAACTGCCTCCGCGGAAGACCCTATAATTCCCATATCGATTAGTATCATATAGGTCCCAGCACCATTCCCACACATTTCCGATCATATCGTAAAGCCCCCAGGGATTAGGCAGCAGCTTTCCGACATGTTGAGCTGATCCATGGGAGTTTTTTAGATACCATGCGATTTGATCAATTGCTGCATACCGATATCCCGTGGTTCCCGCTTTACATGCATACTGCCATTCGGCGTCTGATAGCAAACGAAAGCCATTCGCCTTGTTGTTATATATCGTGTTCTTACTTTCACTGTCGATATTGTAGCATTCAGTCCTGCCAAGCATTCTGGACAATTTGTTACAAAAGACAAGCGAATCTATCCACGAAACTTCCGTAATTGGGAGGTTACACACATTCGGTTCTACTTCTTCTTCGTTCAGTACAAAATGATACAAATGCTGTGTTACCGGATACTTCATTACATAGAAAGGTTCAATCGTTTCCGTCCATGTAATAACCTTTCTATTACTTCCACTTCCAGGGTCTGATAACGTGTAATCCGAACTAAGCCATTTATTCATATTGATATAATCACGCAGTTCAACGGATCCACCCTCTATTGGCACCATCAAATTCATTATGTCTTTTAGAAAACGCTCTTTGTCATTTCCGTACTTTTCTATAATCTTATTTCCCTCCTGTCTTTCGAGGTGCTGCTTCAAGGTTAAATCTAACATGTATGACTTCCTCAATACCACCAACTTATCACCAACGAATTCCATTCTGGAACCGTATTTTCCTGCAAAGCAGCTTTAAAAAGTTTTAAAAATAATTTTTTTGTGGTAGGTTCAGCTTAACGGGGTATTGGCGATTTAGGTGAATTAACTTCGGTGAAGATACTTGTAAAAAGAGATGATATAAATATCTATTCTTTCGCGGGCAGACTAAAGCATCAAAAATGAGCTGGCGGAAACGTTATTTAAAGCAGCTTGATGCCGTAAAAACACTCTATTTTCATAGTACAGAACTCTTGAATGACCAATACCATAGTATCCCTTTTTAACATTGTTTTGAAAACAATTTAATTCTTCAATTCATCTTCTCTCCCCTTCAGAAATTTAGAAATAATACAGATTTATTGGATTGATCATTTTTAAATTTATATTGTAAAACATACCTAATGTAAAGGGAAATGAATGTTAAGGCCCGAAGTTTTATAATTCCTTGCAAGAAGCCTACTAGCTATATTTTGACCTACTTATGATACGTTTTCTCCTTTACGGGTCTATCGGCAAAATATTTAAAAAGGACTTTCATATCATATATAATCTTTAGGGAAAAGGGATTTATTTAGTTCTTATTTAATTATTCAATCATATGGCCGATTTTTCCATCACCTGAAGCAGTGACATCATCCGTTAGTCTTACTGTATAATCCTCAACATAGCAATTCTGTAAATAATTTTTAAATTCAACAACCACCGCTTTGTATTTTTTACCATTAACTAAGGTTTTGATCTCCCGTAATAATAGGGGACAATAAAAGAGGAGAATCCCTTTTCTGGGGCTCCCCTCATTTGGCACTTAAGTATCAATTGGTTTCGTTAAAATATTGACTAATCAATGTAAATAGTAAAGGTTGTTGTTCCATTTCTCTGCCCGTATAATTTTGAGCAATAAGATATTTAGTATGGTGGTCGTCTAAGAAATCAAATAGTGGTTTTTTATCTTCATACTTAATTAGTTCTAAAGGCTCAAGAATAGAGTTTTCTTCATTTTTAATTCTAGAATATGTAGAACCCTCTTTATAACTAAATTTTTTAAATAATTCTAATAAATTTTCATTATCGCTTTTTCCAATAACATCTTTTATTGATTCGTAATATTTTTTGGGCTTTAAACAATCTTCCATCTCAGTAGAATAATAAAACCCACTTTTCTTCACTGACATTAATTTCAATTGGCCGGCTCTTTCAGGTTGTATTCTAGCTAGTTTTAACTTACCTTTCACTTCACTGTTTATTTCAAGATCATAAACAACATCATCTGTGTCAATCAAACATAATATTTTACTATTAACTGCTTTTTTCTCATCCTTTTCTTGAAAAGGAGTATATAAATATTTGTATAACTTTATAACATTACTACATCCACCAACACATAGTATCTTCAAATTGGCTATAGATGAGGATAAATAATGACTTAAGTAGAGCTTATCATCACTTCCCTCACAAATTATCCAATTTGTATTTTCTGATCTCATGGAACTCAAGATTGCTGAGGTTAGATCAAAGTAACTCTTAATTTGTACATCTTCAGGTAATGATCCTCTTTTTTCGAAATAATTATTCAAATCATATGTACTAATATTTATTCTGCTATCGGATTTCAACTCTATATAATTTAAATTTCCGGTAGTAGTGAAAGGTAACGACCCATACCAATGACTTGTTAGAATTAACTGAACATTTTCTTGAACAAGACTCTGTAATCTCTCGAACTGTTTAAACGCTTTTGATATATGCAATGAGCTTTCTGGTTCATCAATAGCTACAATAGTTTTTCTTTTATTACTACTTGACGTATTATTTAAGAAAGCTGTGGCTATATCAATCAACGCAATTCTTTGTTCCCCCGAACTGAGTTCATGTATCTCTTTTTTATCCTTTTTTAGAGTTCTTATCGAAAAGTAAGCTTCTAAAATCTTGTTTCTTACATCGGATGGTCTTAAATTTTTCTTGTATCCCTGTTCAACTCTATATGCATAGCTTTCATCAATTCTACTGATTGTGTCATTAATTTTGTTCATATATTCATCTAAGTTTGAATTTAAATAGTCGATTAAGCTTGTAGTACGATTACCTTTTGGTATATTTCTCTCATCCAAAATTTTATCAATTTCTTCTAGAATATCCGTGCTCATTAATGCCTGCATCTCTTTATTTTCTATTTTAATTATTTCACTAGTAATTGACTCTATTGGAATGTAAATGTATGTGAGGTATTTTTTTATTTCATTAATTAATTCAATATCCTTAAAATTCAAGTTATGGCTTTTTAATTTTTTGATTATATCGTCGTCGAAAGTGCTAAAATATACTTCAGTTTTATCTTGGTATCGCAACCCTAACAAGAAAAATAAGTAATCATTTTCCCCATATCTATGTTTTAACTCGTCCCTAATTTGAAAAAACTTTTTAAACTCTTCATTACTCTTGAGATTAGAATTAGCTTCTTCTGTTACAGCCCAAAAGTATTGACTAATCAAGTCCAGTTTTTGATATACAATATTATCTATATTCCCTTGTAAATCATTCTTTTTCAATAAAAAAACTGGAGCTATATATGTCTCATCAGCTTTTGTCCCTTTTGTTCTATTCCAATTGGTATTATTAAAAAAGGTATTTAAGCTCTCCAGCACTGAACTTTTACCTACTGCGTTATTTCCTATGAATAATGAAAAAGGAGTTTCATAATCATCGCAAATAGGTATAAAGTACAACCCTTGGTATATTTTATAGTGCCTACAGAGTAATCCAACTATCAAATTAAACTCACCCCATTTGTAATATATACTCTAGTTTTTATTTGTTACTCTATTCGACATAATTCATTATTATCCTCTAACAAGGTATGTAGATCCAAATATGTTTTACTTCCACACAAAAATGTATATACTACCAATTCACCCTATTTGTGATGCGGTTCACCGTCGTGGATGTAAGTGAGATTTTCCAACTACTTAGTGATTACTTGATTTTTTACTATATAATTAGAATTAAGTTAATTAACGAGAGGAGTTATTCAATGAATATCCAATTAAATGTCTCAATTCCATATATGTGGAACGGCGAGTCTATTGAAAAAGATAACATCTCAGATATAACTTATCTAGTGGGTCCAAATGGTTCTGGAAAATCATTGTTTGCAGAACAAATTAAAAACAATTTACATAGGCAGAATTTAAAAATTCGATACTTAAATGCTGAAAGATTATCAGGATTAGAAAAACAATCTTATCATTACTTCACTCATGGTTCACCTTTAAGTCAAGGTTTTAACTTATCAAATAAACAAGATATAAAAACCTATGGGGCAGATTATGGATTAGCAGCTGATGCTTGGTTAGTATTAAGTGAAAAATTAAATATTAAAATAAGGATAGAAGCAGTATTATCACAATACTTTAATAGATCGTTAGAATTAAGAGAAGAAGGTGGTTTTCTAAAACCGTATTTGCAATCTATGAATAATGGAGTAACATACGAATTAACAAAACATGAAAGTCATGGTTTAAAAGAACTACTTAGTCTACTTACATTTATTTATGACGATGAATACAATTGTATTATTCTAGATGAACCCGAGTTACATTTACACCCACAGTATCAAAAATTTTTATTATCTGAAATAAAAAGAATCGCTGGTAATCCAATCGAAGATTCAACAAAAAAATTATTCATAATAATCACTCATTCACCTTATTTTTTAGATATTTCTAATACTAAAGATTTAAAGAAACTAATTATTTTTAATCCTTTTACACGTCCTACATGGATTAGTGATTTAGATGAAGAAGATAACTATAGAATTAATAAGGTACTGCCCAGAATAAATTCTTATCATAATCAATTTTACTTTTCCCCAAAACCAGTATTTGTAGAAGGATATACTGATAAGATATTTATAAACAAGTTACAAGAAATACGTGGTATAGATATAGATGCTAGAGGCGTTTCAGTTATAGATGTTGGAGGAAAAGATGAAGTAGATGCTTTTTATCGATTGGCTAAAAGTTTATCTATTGATGCTCGTGCTATAGTCGATTATGACGTAATATTTGATGGTAAAGTAAAACAAACAATAACTTCAAATGTTAAAGTAATTGAATTTTTAGCAAAAGAAGGATTAGATTCTGACTTAATGAGATTAATAGGTTCTTTATTAACTAATCTCGATACTATAATTACTGAAATTATTGGCTTAAACATTAAAAATGAAACTCTATTGTTAATCATTGATAAAATAACACGAGAACATGATATAAACAAAAAAAGAAAAATAATTTTATTAGGAATAATGAATTACTTAGGTGTATTTCAAACACATATGCTTTCTAAACTCAAAGAAATTCATACAGTAGTCGGAAAAATGGATAAAATAATTAGGGCTTTTGAAGTAGCTAATATTTTTGTTCTAAGATACGGTGTATTAGAAAACTATTATTTCAATTATAATGGTGACTTCTTTAAAATAGATGAAAATAATAAATCTTCTTTAGTTGAATTAGAAAATGAATTGCTCTCTTCAAAAACACTCACTGAAGAAAGGTTAGAACAACAATACAGAGATTTACTGACATCTATAGATAAAGCGTGCGATAGTATAAAAATTGATCTTAATCCTTTTATAAGTGCAGAATTAAGTGATTTCATTCATTCAGTTCAAAAAGAATTTAAATTAAATAGGATACAAAGTACCGATTCTTTAAGACTAAGTTCTTTTATTAATATAAAGAAATATACGAACTTTCTATCAAATGTTGAATTCACTCCTTTGAGCGATAAAGAAGTTAAATTTATATGTAAATTTCAACTTCATGCAAGTATCGATCCACTTGAAAGAAGCTATGAGTTTACTGAACAAACTGTTCCTTCAAAATTTAATATTTCATAAATAGAAAAACTGCAAAAGTTGTGAGGAGTCACTCTTTTGCAGTTTTTCTATCTCCTTTATTTGTGATACGGCTCAGCGTATCACTCTAACGGCGAATTGAAAAGACACCCTACTGGGTGCCTTTCTTTGTATTACAAACTGGGATCTACTGTATATTTTAGTCCTTGTACATCATATACGTCTACTTCAATACATTCGAATAATTCACTATTGAACATTGCGATATTGTATCCCTCTTTACTCATTGTACTTCCATACTCAATACCACTACATTCAGTACCGTCATTGAATCTACTCATCTTAATAAATTCACATAAATACTGCGTCGGCAAATATTCTAAGTGACTATCCTGACGCCTTAATGGTTTTGCAATATCTCTACTCATCTTTACTAAATGTGTTCTATTAACTGCATGTTGTGTAGGATTTAATCTTGAAAACGCGCTAATTTTATCAATTCTTGTTAAGTCAACAACATCAATATCCTGATTTAATTTAAAGGTTGCGATGCTTACAAAGTCATGAAGTCCAGCTCTAACCTCATTTAATGTAGTTGTTTTGTCACTGCCAAGATACAAGTAGCTAATTCCTTCTGGGTTTACACGTCCAGCCGAAGCTTGCCCAGGCTGGGGAGCAAACATTTCTTCTTTCCGATATCCCATACTGCTATTTGAAATTCTTGCACGATAAAACACCGAACCTTTTTTGTACGGTTTCCTTAAGTAGTTTAAGAAATCAAGGAAGACAGAAGTATTAAGTTGCTTACTATGGAAGCGATTTTTTAGTTTAATTGATTCAGCAAAACTTTCCCAGCTATATTTACCAAGTAGTGAATACTGCTCTAAGTATTGAGGATCACATTTTTGACTAATACCTATCTTCTGTTCAAAAAGTTCTGGTTCTTCCTTATACTTTGATTGGCATATTACCTTGATAAGCTTATCAACTCTATCTGAATCTAAATTAAAAATGTTCCAATTCTCTACCAATTCATCCTTGAGTAGCTTTAATAGTTCTTTGGGAAAAGTGTCAGGTAATATCGATTCTGGTTTATAGGTGTCAAGTAATGCCTCAAAGTCATCACTTAAGAGATGAGTATCATATACAAATACATTCTCCGCCTCGCAAATATTACAATTGCCTACTTGCTTAAGCCCTGTGATTCTTGATTTAATTTCTATGTCAATGAAACACTCTACACAACATTTCATATTAAATCTCTCCACGGAAGTATTGACTCATTAATTCCATATGATGCATAATAGATAACTTTTTCACTGTTCCCAAACCAGGATATGTTTGATTTCGGTAATGCTTAACCAGTTCATTGAGCCCATATGTTCTAATTGTGTTTTCTTCGCTCCAGACGTAAAGCTTTCGAACTGCCTCATAAAACTTTCCGCCAGGATCTTGAATGTCATCATTTGAATCGGAAACAAAATGCATGATACGAAGATTTTTCTTTGTATCAAAGTAAACAATATGAATTGCCACTGCATAAGGAGCGAAGCCCGATTCTGAATAGATATTTCCAACTACCGAATAATCAGAGAAACCTACATATCCTTCTTCATTAAAATACAAGTGATTGTCAGAAAAAAATTCATCCGGTTTGTCTTTGTAGTCTGAGTTTTTAGTTTGTTTTATAAAACTATCTTCTATTAAAACTTTGTTATTCGTCACACTTCTTTTTAGTTGTCTTTCATCAGGAATTATGTTAAGTCTTCCGCAAGAATTATCAAATAATCTTTCAAAGTATTCTAGATTATCCACGTCTAAAGTAAGTGTAAGTAGATCTTGTGGCATTACACCAAATGTATTCAATTCTAAGATTTCTGTTTCCGACTTTCTGTTTATTAAATGTGATTTAATTATCAGAGTATTTTCTAACTGTGAGATATATATTTCTTTCAAAGAACTCTCTTTTGCTACCTCTAATTTAAAACTACCCACCTGAGGATTATGAATTACAGCAATCTCTCTGTGCTCATTAAGAAACATAGCTAACGTTTTTGTAAGTGTGGAAGACAGTTTAACTGGCTCTATAATGGGAACGATCTTTTCATGCATGACTTTTAAATCAAGTAGTTCTCTCAAAGCTATCAACTCAAATTGTCTTCCTCTAAAGTATGGAAAGTACATAGTTACCCCCTGAAATCTTTATTAAGAAACTTTTCGAGTTCAGCATAATCATGGGGTTTATATTCCGAAAAGTATACTAGCCACTTTATCTCATAAGGTACTGAATGAAATTCATGTTGAAATAATTTACTCCGCTTTTTTAGTTCTGTTAACATATATTTATAAGCAATATCTAATTCTATTTCGCAAAATAACTTTAAGCACTCTTTATAATACTTCACTTGTGTCGTCTTTGGCAGGTCTCCGTAGTATTTTAACAAAACCTGCTCGTATTCATTCTTTCTGAGGATCTTAAACATTGAAATGTGATTCAATAATGATTTATTAGGTTCTGGTTCTTTTTTAGTACTAATTGTTTTTCTCGATGTGAGTGTACATATCCCGACACTAGTATCTTTGAGTAGATCTAAAACATCATTGTAATATGAATCACTTGTTACCACACAGACATTATCAAATGCTTTGTAATAATCGCTCAACTGACCTTCTAATCTGTCTAAATTATCAAGCTCCGTCTTTATTTCATATACCATTGCTTTACCATTAATTACAATAAAGTCCGCTTTTGACTTTTCTATTGGGACCTCAGTAAGTGCTGTTGATGTATTTATACTGTGCCTTCCTAATAAAATCTTATTTAATAAAGTGTTTTTGTATATATACTCATTTCTATAAGATTTTTGCATAATATCATATAGTTCCGAGATTACATTCCTATTTTTTAAGTTTGGATTGCTTAGATACTTTTGAACTCCCTGAATAATTACGGGAGTCTCCTCACTTGAAACCCATTCGTTGAAAGTATTTCTTGTAAAGATACGACTAAGTATAGTATTATTTGCTCCCATATCAACACCTTCCCAGTGCAATTGTATCAAACAAATGTCTAGTTTCAAATATAAATGTAACATTTACTATTCGCTACTGCTCGCTAATCCCAACAATGATATCGTTCAGAAAATAAAAGCACTTGAGACGATACTCTCTTACGGTGTGGATGGTCTGATTATCGAACCGATATCCAACTGACGGAGCTAACGCATCAACAGGAGCAAATGGGCACATTGCTTGATAAAGCAGTTATATTACCCGCTGTCCATTAAGATGTTTTTCAGGCTTAGTAATTTGTTTCTGTTCTTTGAAGAACTCCTTTAAAATTTTTTTAAGTTCTGTATATTTTGAATCATTTCCAAACAAATCCATAAGATCATTTCGATCATAGAAAACCTTCGATGGAAAATTCATTGATTTAAGCTTGCTTTTCAGTTTTTTACTTATTCTTTTCTCCATATATTCAATTGCTTCACTTGAAAAACTTGAAGATGTAATAAAAAGAGGTATAATATCTCTTCGCGTGGACTTTGATGCAATGTCACAAGTTTTCTCGAAAAATTTTTTAACTGAATCCGAATCGTTTTCGGTTTCACCTAACATAACTTCATTCCCAGTACTGTATCCTTTTACTTCACATACAATCATCCATTTATCGTCTACTGGCGCAATAATATCACATTCACATTTTCTTGTTATTAAATCAGGATCGTGATACTTCACACCAACTTTTGGAGTGAATTGAAATTGACTAAAAATATATGCCACAAGAAAATTAAATACGTATCCCTTTAGAGTACCAAATTTACCATCCTGACCACTATCGTCAGCATTTTTCAATATTTTAGCTAACATTTCAGCATCGATATTACGAGGATCAATATCTCTTAGTTGCTTTAATGACTCGACAATCTTAGTGCCAAAAACCTCAACTAGCCTTATCACCAAGATTCCCCGTTTTCTCGCAAGAATTAATGCGTCGTCCTCAATTGAATCAACAAAACAAACAGGTATTATCTTAAAATACTTATCCTTTTTAACTGGACCATAAATATTATCAACTCTATTTATAAAACCATTGATGTCATGTCTTTTGGTTTTTCTATGAATAATCGATTCTATGACTACTAAAGAACCCGCTTTTTCTTCCGCTGGATTATACAGTCCGTCCTTTTTATTCGTTCTATATAATCCCCATAAATAAGAGTATCCAATAGCATCCCAGTAGAACCCATTATACCCCTTTTCAAACTCATCATCTCCAGTGAGTCGTGTTGAATTCCAACCAACAAAATTCAATCTCTCTAGCCACTGTAAAAGATCTGCTGTAAATTTTCTTGTAAATGATAATTGCTGCTCTCTTTTCATCAGTGAGAATGCATTCACTTCTACATCTGGAATCCAATTCTTATTAGCTATTACTACAGGAAGTCCATGAAAATCATATAGTTCGTTGACCATTCCAAGATTTTTCATATCTTTATAAATACTCATAGCGCTTTTTTTACTTGATTGTTCTTGATTGACAACACCAGCAGAAACCTTTGCAAACTCTGACCAAAACAGAAATCCATCAAGTTCTACAAGCGCTTGGTAAACCCTCTCAATTGTTTTTGCGTGATCGGGCATAACTTCTCTCAATTTCTTTTTAATGTTTTGTCCTGGGAGAAAATATAAGACTTGATTTTTTTGAAACCTTACAGGTTCTGTATTAAGTATTTCTCTGTTATTTTTTAATCTGTGAATTATTTGTCTTGAATATGTTGCTGATACATTCAACTTTTCGATTATTATTTGACTTAGCTCACTACCTAATAATGCACCTTCGTTTTTTAATATCTCAACTACAGTCTCTTTGTGTTTTATTGAAGATTTCATCTTACTACCTCCTTGTAACACTGCCCTTATTATAATTATTATATACTTAATGGGCAACCTCTTTAAAAACAAAAAAACCTTGTTGTATAAGGTATTATTAATGACTATTGATTGTAACGAAACTTAAATTTCGCCCTATTTATGGTAAGGTTCCCCCCGATTTATCTTCACCGCCCTATAAATCTGCTCCACCAGCACCAGCCGCATTAGCTGGTGCGGCAAGGTCATGCGCCCGAAGCTCAGCTTCTGCTGGGCGCGCGCAAGAACAGCGGGAGCGAGCCCTGTGCTCCCGCCAATGACAAAGGCCACGTGGCTGCGCCCGTACGTGGCCAGCTTATCGAGCTGGTCCGCGAGGTCCTCGCTGGACCAAAGCTCGCCATCGATCGCGAGCGCGACTACATGGGCATCTGGCTTAATCTGCGCCAGAAGCCTCTCGCCCTCCCGCTCGCGCACCTGCGCCTCCTCCGCCGGACTCATCGTCTCCGGTGCCTTCTCATCGGGCACTTCCGTGAGCGTAAGCTTCACGTAAGGCCCGAGACGCTTGGCATATTCAGCTATGCCAAGCACCAAATATTTCTCCTTCAGCTTGCCGACCGCTGCAATCTGTATATGCAAATGCTACACATCCTCGTTTTGCTTTATTTAATGCCAGATAAGCGACTAGTGTTATTTCTACTTTTACCGCCCTATAATTACAAAAAAGCCGCTAATTCACTCACCATACGGTCAAAGCATTAGCAGGCTCATTATTTACGTTATACAACCAAATATTCCGCAGCTGCATCACAAAAATCACATTTGCGAGGCGGATCCCAATCCGCAAACTGCGTTTCTTTTAAATCTACTACATCTGGAGCATCCTCATATTCGTCGACAAATCGCTCCAAAGCTTTTTCAATACATGGTTTGCAAACACAATACATACAATAATTCGCTTCCTATCTAGTGGATTCATTTTGCGAGCTGTTCCGCTCTTTATGTATATAGCATATCAAAAAACGACATGCTTCGAAAGCAGTAACTATTGGCTTGAGACTATCGATAATTATGGGCAACTATTGATAAGCAATAAGAAAGGGGAACGAAAGAGCAAGATTGGGAATGGAGAAGCGATAGCGTCCGCCTTTGTAGACCAATTTTATCCTTTACAGGGGTTATTCAACAATAAAATTGGACTACAACAGCGGTCGGAATCCCAAACTTGATCACAGTGCATCCCTTTCGCTTGCTTGTTTCCCTATCCACAATTAAAAGACAGTCTTGGTGTATACCCTACTCATTAAGCATAATCTGTCTAGTTATATTTTGATCAGCTTTCATTTTTTTAAGCAGTGCTATGAAATTGACAAAGAATACAACGGCCGATAAGCAAATCAAACCAGGTAATAATATTAACATTACACATCCCCTCAAAAAATAACTGATACATGGATAAACGGCTCTGCTTTACTTTTAACTGGCGCGTTTACTGATAAAATGTAGGAATAGATATTTGCTGAAAATCTATGCCTTCATTACGCTGCGGTCATCAATGACCGTTAGAACCCAAAAAGCAGTCTTTTTGTTGCGTATGCGGACATTTATGACCATTAGAAGAACATTCTGTCGAATTCTCTAGCTTTTTTCCCGCTAACGGATATTTCTGTCCGCTAGAAAGTGGAAGTTGGCGAAAATTGAGCGCTAACGGCCATAAATGTCCGCATCATTAGGATCAATTCGAGCTCGACATAATTATCTACAATTTTAACTGATGCATAATTTCCTAAACAAGCAAAAAAACCGCAAGCCCTCAGCTCACGGTCGTTAAATAATGCCATAACGCCTTCCTGCACCTCCATAATCAGGAAAAAAGTTATATAGTATAGTTAGTTTAAAAAGAGGTGATTATATGGCAATAAAAGTGCTAAAACGTGTTGTCGATATATTGTTTGCCGGTTCCATTTTATTTCTTTTATATCTCGGTTATTTTATTTTTTTCGACAAGCCTGTCGCCTCTGCGGAATTTGTCAATTTGTATTTAAAATTGGGCTATGGTTATTCCGCTCTTTTTGTATTTACATTACTAAGGTTTGCTTTGAGAAAAATGAGCTAAGCTCTACTCCTCTTCCGCCTTATCCCCCAGCTTAAACGACGTAACCTGCAGCATGCCTTCGCGATAGTAGCTTACTTCAATGCTGTCGCCAATTTTTTTGTCGTTGTAGAGGTATTTGCGCAGCTCTCTTGTGCTGCCGATTTTTTTCTTGTCGAGCTTCACGATGACGTCGTTGTACTGCAAGCCTGCATCTTTGGCCGGTCCAACGGCTTCGAGCACAATAACCCCGGAAAATACTTCATCCGGCAGCTGAAGCTTAGGCATAGGAGTGCTGCCATTCCCTTGATCGCCGCCCAATTCTTCGCCATCCTCATTCTCTTCGTTTGTACTTGGCTGCTCTTCCTCCAGCCATTTTTGCAGCTCCTGTTGACTCCAGTATTGTTCCAAATCTATCGTATAAACGCCAAGATACGGTCTTGGCACATAGCCTTTGCTTATAATGCTTTCCACAATTGGCATGGCATTGTTAATTGGAATGGCGTAACCGATGCTTTCTACGCCGAAATCAGCAATTTTCATGCTGTTAATGCCGACAACCTTGCCGTTGAGATCAATCAACGGACCGCCGCTGTTGCCTTCATTGATGGCAGCGTCTACGCGGATAACTTCCTGCTCCCAATCCATAATGCCATTTTGACTAAGCGATACTGGAACTACCTCGCGAATAACGCTGACAATGCCCAGTGTGATCGATTCGCCCATCCCTAACGGATTACCCATTGCCATAACGAACTCGGCTGCCCGCAGTGTGGAGGAATCGCCTATTTCAGCAACGGTATTGATGCCTTTGGCATCAATTTCGAGCACAGCCAAATCGGTAATCTGGTCCGATCCGACGATTTTCGCTTCGCGTATCTCACCGCTGGTCAGTACAGCCTTAACCTTTTCCGCATCTGCAATAACATGATGGTTCGTTATAATATAGGCTTTCCCATTTTTCTTCTCCACTATAACGCCAGAGCCGACGCCAGCTTCTCGCAGTATGCCATTCCCATCTTCTGACTTTCCGGATTTTTTGCCGCCTGCCCCTACGGGGAAGGTTTGCTCGTTAATCACACTTACGACAGCAGGTCTTACCTTGGAGGTCGCATATATCGCTCTTTCTGAAGGATCGATGCCTGATGTAGAGGCGCCCAGCTTTCCGCTGCCGCTAATGCCGCCGGTGAACAGCACGAATAGGATGACGACGATAGCTGAACTGGCTAGTGACGATAACAGAGCAATTTGCAAAGTTGATAATTTATATCCCCGAAAGCGAAAACGGAATTGAAACGGAAGCTTCAGCGAAGTCCCCTTTGTTTCTCGCTTTATGCGTTTGGATACCTTCGTTGAGTAAAAATCATCATCGAACAAGCTCATCATTATCGCCTCTCTCTATACCGCCATAGTAAACATTGATATAAGTATAAGGTGAAAACTTATACTCTCTTATATTTTTGAAATTTGGAATATTTGTGATTAGTCGTGACTACACTATTAATAGATTCGAATCTGTTTCTGAAAAGGTGCAGTTCCACGCCTACTATTATAACCTTATATGACGTATAAAGGAGAAAACATTATGAAATCCTCATCTTCTTCCATAAACTCTTCCACTTGGGAGCATGTCGATTTAGCTGCAAAGCTGGCTGACCTAAAGCAGGACAATTACAATGCTGTGCTCACGCTTAGCGCAATGCTCGAGCTGCTTATTGAAAAAAAGATTTTAACCCTGGAAGAGCTGGAAAGCAAAGCTTCCGCTATCGATAAAAAGCTGGAATCTATGATTTTCGGCGCACCTCATCCCAAGCTGTAGGACGGTCATGATAGGTCGCTCGCAAAGGAAATTCATCCTTTTTATAAAATATTCCGTTGTTCTCCAAAATAGAATTAACAGTCAGCATGGCCAAATCAATTTGATTATGGTCAAGGCTCAAATGTGCCAGGTATACCCGCTTCGTACGATCGGTCATCAGCTCAAGCAGCGCTTCTCCTGCCGCTACATTTGATAAATGTCCTATATCGCTTAAAATACGGCGTTTAATATTCCATGGGTATCTGCCCATGCGAAGCATTTCGGTATCATGATTGGATTCTAGCACTAGCACATCGGAATCTATGATTTGATTGCGAACTCTATCACTAACATAGCCCAAATCGGTTGCTAGACTCAGTTTTTCTCCATCCTCTACAAAGCAGTAGCCTACCGGCTCTGCTGCATCATGCGAGATCGGGTAGGATTGCACCTTCATAGAGCCAAAGCAAACTTCCTCACCGGTCTCGATTTTTATTTTCTTATCGTCAGCGATCGTTCCCACATGCCGTTCCATCGCATGCCAGGTCGCTTCATTGGCATAGATCGGCAGCTGATGCTTGCGCGCAAAAGCGCCCAAGCCTTTAATATGGTCGGAATGCTCATGCGTCACAAATAACGCATCGATGTCATGACCCGCTAATCCTTGATCCTTCATAAGCACTTCCAGCCTCTTCATGCTCAGCCCCGCATCCACCATAACTGTATGTCCATTGCCACGTACAATTGTGGCATTGCCGGTTGAACCGCTCCCCAAAACCGTAAATCGTAATCCCATAGCTGTCTGTCCTGTCCTTTCCCCGCTAACATAACATAACTGACCCGTTAATGCTAAAGTAAATGTTTGGCGCCGCTGCGCATTTATTCCTTGTTTTCTGCATCAGGGTCGTCGTTCTCCGCGTCAGTTGCTACCTCTCCGCTAATAGCATTGACATAGTACGTTTTTCCGTCCTCCAGCATCACGCGCCATGTCGGCGCAGATACCTGCTTGTCCGAGTCGAATATTTGGCCATAATAGCCAAGCTGAATATCAGATATCGTCGAGCCGTCCTCCAAATACGTTTCAATGAGGCTGGCTACAACCTTGTTAGCGGGAAGCACCTGCTTCGCTTCTCCGCGGCTCACTAGCTCCATCCGGTCCTGCTGATAGGCTGTAATTTTTAAATTGCTGTTGAACAGCTCCAGCCTAACATTAAAAACAGGGTACCCATCTACAATTCTGTACATGACGAATACGCCTTCTGAGCTGCCCAATAAGTCGTAGGCATATAAATCTATTTCCGCAATTTCTTGACCAAACGCTTTTTTAAGCTCTGACTTGTTAAAGATAAACGCTGAATCTGCTGGATTTTTCAGCTTTGTTTTTTTCTGCGAACGGCTTTCCGAGTGCAGCAAATACGTTAAATCGCCAAGCGCCGGGGTTTCAGAAGGCAAGTTAGCGGCAAGCGATATGCGTTTTTGCTGCATAATAAGCAATTTATCGGCAGGTAGCTCCGCAGAATTTACATTGGCATTCAATTGCTCGCGAATATCCAGCCACAGCTGATAGCCAAGCAGTATATTCAGCATGAGAAATGAAAATATAAGCACGCTTTTCGCTCTACCCCAGTCCACTTACCTTCACCCCGCCAACCTAATTTGCTTGTTTATCCGAAAGCTCTTCCGCGGACTCATCAGACTTGCTGTCAACAGCCTGCCCCACAGCTTTCTTATCTGCTTCCTCCTGCTGCTCACTCGGCAGCTTGCCAGGCTTAAAGCCTGCAGGATAAGCCTCCATCAACACTTGCTCAGAGCCGTCCTTAAGCTTGATTGCCCATACCGGAACGAATCTCATTTTACTGTCATCAATAGGCATTGCTTTCAGTGCCGGGAATAACCCGACGATGTCTTTTCGATTACGATGAGCCTTGAGCTGATCCTTTAACGTCTGTCCGCCTGGAAGCCACCGTGCTTCTCTCTCCTCGGCGGTACTGCTTAATGTAATAAGCGAACGGGCATATTCCGTTACGACGCCTTGCTGCAAAGTAAGCTTCATATAACCATAACGAAATGGCGGAAGCTCTATAACTGGATACTGCTCAATATATTTACGGAATGTAACATATTTTTCCGAGCTGGAGGAAACAGGGTTAACAAGACGATTAACACCATCCCATCCGCCATGCTGGTTAATAAATTCTATAGATGCATATACATTCTCGCTTATATGACTGGAAGTGCTTTGTGAGGCAGCCGGATTCGTATAATTAATCCACATGCCATTTTGCTCAACCTGCAAACCGCGCTTGCCGTCTGTATATATTAATGAGCCGCTGCGATCTTCTACAGCTAGCGTTGTGCTTGGATCAAAAAAGTTACGCTGCATTTGCTCAGGAGAATAGGCTTCATAATCAAACACCATTTCCGTTGCCTGAATGGGCTCAGTCGGAATATACAAACCATCTGCAGTCATTTCGTATTTTGGCAAATATTGTCCAAATCCTACGTAATCCTGTACATCTCGCACGGTTAAGTCGGCTCGTACCGATTCGTAAACGATTTTGTTGCCGCTGCTGAAAAAGAAAGTGCGCACTTCTTCGGTATCTGCCACCTTGTAAATCCATATACGATCTATTTTTTCATTTAAAAACAAAAGATCGCCTTCAAGCTTCAACAGCTTTTGCAGCAGTTCTACAGCAATGCCATTGGAAAATCGCAGCTCCAGCCCGATATCGTTTTTACGAACATCGTCCCAATCAATCATCGATTCAGGACCGCGCTGGAAGCCTTTAAATTCACGGCCAACGATGCGCTGCTTCAAAATCATATCGTAAAATTGAGTGCCGGGATCGAGAACAGTGTGTGTATTTTCTCCAAGATGAATAATAATTTTTTCAGGAAAAACTAAACTTTCAACCGACGATGATGCTCCCATCGGCTCCGTATTGACATAATCTTGATCGCTGCGCATCGTTGCAGCGAGGCCAGGCATGCGATATACAAGAAAATAGCTTTGCAGCAAGCTTAGCCCAACAAGAAAAATAAGCGCTGTCGTTTTTAACTTTTCCATCAAGCCTGCTCTCCTCCTTCGTGCACTAACGGAAGAGTAAACGTTACCGTAGTTCCTTCATTCAGCTCCGATTGCAGCGAAATCGATCCGCCGTGCGCCTTCACGATTTCCCGGGCAATCGAAAGTCCAAGTCCTGTCCCGCCCATGTTGCGGGAACGAGCTTTATCAACGCGATAAAACCGTTCAAAAATACGATTCAAATCTTTATGCGGAATGCCTATTCCTGTATCCTTCACGCTAATTTCAAGATCAGATTTATTTGCTGACCGCTTTGCGGCCATTACGATGGAACCGCCATCCAGTGTATATTTTATCGCATTGGACATTAAATTATCGAGCACCTGGTCAATCTGATCCCTATCCATCCACGCGGTCTTAAGACCTCGCTCAACTGTTACAACCGCTCTTATTGATTTCTGGCGCAGCTGGAAGGAGAAACGGTCTGCAACCTCATCAAGCATTTCATGCAAATTGATACGCTGCTTGCGAAGCGGTCCTGTATTGGAATCGAGCCTAGACAAGTGCAGCAGGTCGGTAACCAATCGGATCATCCGCTCGGTTTCGTTGCTGATTACCCCTACAAAGCGCTGCGACAGCTCCCTCTCATCGAGCGCTCCATCCTGCAGCGCCTCGGCGTAGCTTTTAATCGTCGTCAGCGGCGTTCTAAGCTCATGAGAGACGTTGGCAACAAATTGCCGTCTCGATTGCTCCAGCTTTTCCTGCTCCGTTACGTCTTGAATAACCGCTATTGTTCCTACAATTCCTGCATCTCTGCGATGAATCGGTGTAAAAGTAATTCGAAGCAGGCTGTCTTCTTTGTCATCCTCTGCATCACCGGTTGCACTGCTTCTCATAATAACCGTTTGTCTGCGCCCGCTCATCAGCTCTGTTTGATTTTCCTCCGTAAGAGCGAGCAGCTCCCACAAGTTGATGCCTTCACACTTCTTGATCTGCAGCAGCTCCAAGGCTCTGCGGTTCCATACGATTATATTGTCATGCTCATCAGAAGCTAGCACGCCGTCACTCATATTGGAAAGAATAGAGAACAGCTTCTCATTTTCCTCCTCATTAACGGATAATGCTTCCTTAAGCCGAATAGTCATCTCATTAAAGGCCATGCTCAGACGGCCAATCTCGTCGTCCCCCAGCACCGGTGCCTGCAAATCGAAACGCCCTTCGGCAACAGCTTCCGCCTGCCTGGTCAATCCTTGTATCGGACTTGTTATCGTATGCGACAACACAATGCCAAGCACCCCGGTTAAACCAAGGGCTATCAACGTTCCAGAAATAAAAATTTGATTGACTCGATTTACCGTCTCGTACAATTCAGTCATTGACGCCACCACATAGACGGCGCCAACGACCTTGTCATTATGTACAACCGGTTGAGCGATCATTTTTTTGCGGATATTGTCTTCATCAATAATTTCTTCCTCGTTATCGGAAATATTTTGCAATGCGCGGCTAACTGCCAGCGACTTGTTTTTCTTTCCGATATTCGATTGATGCACCTGCAATGACGTTGCTACTATTTTTCCATTCGAATCAAGCACCTGTACTTCCGTGCCGCTAATGCTGAACAAATTGCGAACAATGAGATTCAAATCCTCTGTTGTGCTTTCTGCGGAATCACCCTCCGCTTCTACATTAGGCGACAAGCTGGGAGCGGCGAATTTAGACAAAATATCGGCTTGCTCCTTTAAATTGCTTGTAAAGCTCGTAATCAGGGAATGCTTAACAGTGCTTATAAAATAAACGCCGATTAACTGCATGGCTACAAGTATAAGCAGCAAGTATATGATAACGAGCTTTACTTGAATAGTACGAAAAAAGCTGGATATTTTCATGCTTAACCAAAGCCTCCACTTTTGGCGTTGCGCATCATATATCCAAGCCCTCGTCTTGTCATAATATATTCAGGACGACTTGGATCATCCTCAATTTTTTCACGTAGTCGGCGGATCGTAACATCGACAGTTCGTACATCTCCAAAATATTCAAAGCCCCAAACCGCCTGCAGCAAGTGCTCGCGGGTCATGACCTTGCCGCTGTTGCGAGCCATATAGTAAACAAGCTCGAATTCACGGTGCGTCAAATCAAGCGGCTCACCGTTTTTATATACGACATACATATCCGTATCAATAAATAAATTAAACAGCTTCAAGCCCTGCTGCTGTTCCTGCTCTTCTGAAGCATCCGGCGACTCTGCCAGCTCATTTGTTTTTTGCTGTCTGCGCAAATGAGCCTTCACACGGGCAAGCAGCTCCCGCGTACTAAAAGGCTTCGTCACATAATCATCGGCACCCAGCTCCAGCCCGAGCACTTTATCAATTTCAGTATCCTTTGCCGTCAGCATAATAATTGGCATTTGCAGCTTAGCTCTTACCTCTCTGCAAACATCCATGCCATCCTTAAGCGGAAGCATCAAATCAAGCAGCATCAAATCAGGCTTTTCTTCAAAAGCCAGCCGCACTGCCTCGGCGCCGTCAAATGCGCAAATCACTTGATGACCTTCCTTTTCTAAATTAAATTTCAGTATATCTGCTATCGGCTGCTCGTCATCGACCACTAATATTTTTCCGTGCATCGTTCCACCGCCTGTCCGCTTATCCTTAATAATTCTATTCTAACATACGTCTAGTGCTTGTTCATAAATATAATTATATATTGTCCCTTTGTCAGCAAAACAAAAACACTGCCCATCCGTAAGCTGGAACTTAATGTCCACAGATTATGGCGAGCAGTGTTTAAAATAATGAGTATAAGTTTATAAGTACTTTAACGGGTTTTGAGCAACGCCGTCTTTATGAATTTCGAAATGAAGATGCGTTCCAGTGGAGTTGCCTGTGTTGCCCATAATAGCAATCGCAGCGCCCTTCTTCACTTTATCGCCTTTGCTAACCTTATAGGAGCTCAAATGGCCATACACTGTTTTGTAGCCGTTTTTGTGATTAATAATAACGGTATTGCCCAGACCGCTCTTTCTGCCAACAAATTCAATTTCGCCGGCATCGGATGCAAGAATCGTTTTATTGCCTGTAAAGTCTACGCCCTTATGCAGACGGCCCCAACGTTGACCGAACTTGCTCGTAATACGGTAATTGGTAACCGGCAGAGCGAATTTGCCTGAGCCTTCTCCGATGACTACCATCGTTCCTTTTTCGACAATTTCAGGAACCGGCTCTAGCAGCACTTCCTTGCTTATAAGCTCTTCGCTAACGACATAGCCGTTTTCCTTGGAAATGCGGTATGTTAAACGCTGCGAGCCTTCAACACCTTCCTGGATTACTTTCGATTGTCCAACTGGCATTGTGTTGTTCTTCTGTACCTCTACAGGTGCCGCAATCGCTTCAACCTCGACCAAGCTCTCCGCTGTTCGAACGGTAATCTCAGGCTGAATGGCTGTTAAATCAAGCTCATCGCCTACACGAATCATATCGTCCTTGATCCAAGGGTTATTCTCGTAAATAACCTGTGGGGAAATATCAAACTTGTGGGCAATACATCCTACGCAATCGCCTTTTTGTACGACATATTTTGTAGGCTTAGGCGAGCCTTCCGTCAATCTTTTATATAACTGCTCCGGATCCTCAACCGCTTCCGGGTCGATATTTGTGTTATTCAAGTCTACCTTCTCAACAAACTCTACTTCACTGACTACACGGCCAGGTTTAACTTCTTCGTCAGCAGCTGCATCTGCGCTCTTCTCATCATCGCCATCCTTATTATAGGATAGAGCCATTACTGAGCGAGGGTTTTTGCTTTGTGCAACTAACTCCGGAGCATACTTGCCTTGAATGCGAAGCAAAATGCTGTCCGCTGTTTCCTGGTCCTTTACTACACCGACTACCTTGCCATCTACCTTGACTTCAACGCCTACCGCATAAGAGGTAAACATAGAACCTAGCTTCGACAGTGTCGCGTCAGCATCGATTTGCGGCTTAAAAGCACTTTCGCTTTCATATGTAATCAATCCAGTATTCAATTCCATCTGAAGATCAGGATTAGCTGCTTTAACTTCGCTTAGCTTGCTGGCAATCAGCTCATCCACTTGCTCTGTGCTGCTAACGGTTCCTATTTCCTGTCCATTCATAGAAACATGGAAAAATTCAAATGTATTTGCTTTGATATATTGAGTGTATTGTTGATAGCCTATTAGACCAGCAGCTGTCAATAAAATGACTGCCCCGCCAATAATCTGAACTGACTTTCTACGCCAAAGCGGTGCTGCAACTGCTGCGGCTTCTTGTTGATCACTCTTGCCCTTCAAGTCTTGCGAGCGCGTACCACGAACATACTGAATCGTTTGATTCCAGAATTTCTTAATACGACTCATGTCCCTGAAATCGGTCATGATTGTCTCCTTTTCGCACTTCCGCTGATAGATTTACGAGTACAAACGAGAAAAAAGACGAATTCTCCCGTTGGAGCACTCGCCTATTACTGTATCATATCATTCTTTAATGGGGCAACCTTTACAAACTAAACACAAAATTAATATTTTTTCAGAATATTCATCATTTCCTCGTATTCAGCCTTATCCAGATGCATCGCCATCAGCTGCTGAATCGTCGAAAGCTCTTGCTCCGTTACGCCGTCTTCGACGATTTCTGATAGCTGCTGCCATGTTTCTTCCGGCAGTTTGCCTACCAGCATCGCAAATAATTGCTCCTTATCCGCAGGGCTGATGCTATCCTTTACGGATGTTATTTCCTCCATAGTCATAGCCGTATCTACGCCATCTATATCCGAGCTTCCTTTATTTCCGTTAATGAGCGGGTCCAGATCCCCTTCGTCATCTGCGCCAGCAGGATCCGTTTGATTGCCGTCAATTTCTGTATCCGTTTCTGTTTCCGATTCCGTTTCCGTTTCTGTTCCTGTATTCGTATTATCAGACTCAGAATCGCTCTCAAAGCTGTCTGGAAGCTGACCAAACACTTCTACTGCATCACCCGGCTCCTGAGTGGAATTTGACTTAACTGGCGGGTTAGCTCCCCACAATGTCCCCCAAAAACCGGATACTACGACAGGCTTCGTATCAAAAGGGATATTATATTGCTTCAATAACGAATCCAGATAATGGGTTACAATAATACCCGTTGTCCATATCGTTATCGTACTGATGAGAATGACTGCTGCCGCCAATTTGATTATCTCTATAGCGCGTTTAAACATACCCTCACTCCTTCCTCCGACGAACCACTATTCCTCCCGCCAGAGCAGACACATTTCATAGAATAACGTTTCACAATATCTAGTTATCTTTCATTATGGTCAACATGAAAGAGTTGCATACCCGTCTTGCTGCCTTTCGATTTCACTTTATTGGACAGCTGTTTCTGTGAAAATATCCTTTTTTTATGTAATTTAAACTATGATATTTTGGTAAATGGACATATGTTTTTTCCTTGCTTCTTGTCTGCGCCTCATTTCAGTCCTATAATTCATATCAAATTATTATGCTGTCAAGCAGAAACGGCTTCCGCCGTCCTTATACTTTTTATATGTTCAGAAAAGGAAGGATGAACAAAGCAGATGAAAGCGATTGCGTGGTTTCGCAAACAAAAAATTCAATACAAAATTATTATTATTTATGTTCCGCTGGTGCTCATTCCCCTTTTATTGCTCAGCTTTTTTTCTTACAAGATCAATACGGACGCTGTTATTGCCCAAACCAAAAAAAATATGCGGGATGAGTCCGGACTTATAACGACCCGTATTGATGCCATATTGGGAGCAGCTGAAAGCTTTGCCAATAATGCGATGCTCGATTTGAACAAGGAAGCCGGACTAAAGCTGCAAGACGGAGCACCCAAGCCTATGACACAAATTCCTATCAATCCGGATTATATTATCCGCAACCAAATAGAAATGAAGCTGGACATCGCCAAGCTTATTTTTCCGGAGGTAGAATCCGCTGTTTTTGTTGACCGCAGCTACAATGTTTATGTGACCGATCATCGGCTTGTTGCAGGCTCTATCAAGGGATTCTCCAGCCCGATGTTTGAAGCTGTTGCTGCCAGCAACGGATTGCCCATTTGGTTTTCGATGGAAAAACGTGAGTTTTGGTCGCTTGCTCCCGAGGAGCCGGTGCTTACTGCAGGCAAAAAAATATATGACACCGAATCGCTTGATTTACTTGGTTATTTATTCGTCAACATTAATGAGAAAACACTATCTTCTGTCTATGCTCCAGTAGGGCCTGTGCAATCGAATGGTTACTACATTACAGACAATCGAGGAATGATTATTTCCTCCTCCCGAAGTGAGCAGATTTTACAACCTGTCTTATCCGACTCAGAGCTAGCAGATCGTTCAGACCAATTTTTGCGGAGCACGATGCATTTTGACAAGATGGATTGGACGCTCGTCAATGAAATTCCGCTCATGGAGCTAACAAGGCAAACCCGTAAAGTATCCTCCGTTATTCTAATTGCTGCCGGCATCTGTTTGCTGCTTGCTTTGCTTGGCGCTATTATTCTTTCCAAAGCAATTGCTTCGCCAATTATTTCTCTTGCCAAGCATATTAATCGGATCCGCGACGAAAATATAGACCGTCCGGTCCAGGTAAGGAGCAGTGATGAGATCGGCATTCTCGGTGCGGGACTTAATATGATGCTTGGCAGAGTGAACGATCTTCTTATACGAATTAAGGAAGAACAGCAACAAAAGCGCGAATACGAACTTGCCTTAATCCAAGAGCAAATAAAGCCTCATTTTTTCTATAACACATTGGATTTGATCTATGTTTTGTGCAAATCTGGCGAAAGCGTTGAGGCAAGCCGGGCTGTCAAGGCACTTGCCGATTACTATCGAGTAAGCCTTAGCAACGGGAAGGAAATCATTTCAATTCGGGAAGAAATTCGCAATGTGAACAGTTATCTTTATATTCAAAAGGCTCGTTATCCGGATATGTTTACCTTCTCTGTTCATATTCAAAATGAATTGCTGAACGGCTCCATTCCCAAATTGACGCTGCAGCCGTTAATTGAGAATGCGATTTATCATGGGCTGAAAGAAAACGGAACAGCTGGGCATATATCCGTCACTGGCGTTATGCACCAGCAAATCATACAATTAAAAATTACCGATGACGGACTTGGCATTGCTCCGCAAAAGCTGGCTGGACTGTTACAAGGTGATAACAATGAAGATTCCTTCGGTCTTCACAGTGTACATGAGCGGATCAAGCTTTACTTTGGCGACCAATATGGCGTAACCATAACCAGCAGGCAAGGAGAAGGTACAACAGTGCTGCTGGAATTTCCGATGATTGGAGAAACTCCTTATGTATAAAGTTATTTTTGCAGATGATGAAGCGGTTTACCGTAAATTTCTTTGGCATGTCATTGATTGGAGGGCGCATGGCTTCCATATCGTGGGGGAGGCTGGCAACGGCAAAGAAGCGCTTGAGCTCATTCGGGACAAACAGCCGGACATTGCACTGCTTGATATTAATATGCCGTTTATGAACGGCATTGATTTGGCTGCTGCTATTAAAGAGCAGTTCCCACATACAGCTATTCTGATGATAACGGGGCATAGTGAATTCGAGTATGCTCGCCAGGCGCTTAAGCTGAATGTGGATGATTATATTTTAAAACCATTCGATGAGGACGAACTGCAAACTGCGCTTGCCAAGGTGAAAAGCAAACTTGAAAAAACAAGACAAGAGCATAATAAAGCATTAAAAGAACAAACCGTTTGGCGTGAAACTATGCTGAATCAATTAATTAGCAACGAGTTTTCAGAAAATAATGATTTGATGCGTGAGCAAATTACAGCTTATCTCCAACAAACCGATGGGGTATTTCAAGTGTTCACAGTCGAAATTGATCATTTGCAGGATCACGAACCAAGCGCACATGATATTCGGTTATTTAAATCGATTATTGCCAACTTGCTTCAAGATTTAATTAAGATCGACGGTCAATTTTATATTGGCAACGGCCCGGAAAACAGAGTCGTGCTGTTGCTTCAATTCAACAAGGAGACAACACGATACGATCATACCGCATTATTGTCGAAAGAAGAGGAGGAGCAAACGAACGCGGCTTTGTTAAAGCTATGCTCACTGATTAAACGGCATTTCGGATTTAGTGTAACGATCGGTGCAGGCAGTGCCGGGCTTGGTCTATCCTGTATTCGCAGCTCATACAAGGAAGCCGTAATTGCTCTTTCGAACAAAATGACGATGCAGCTTGCCGATGTGCTCTATTTTGAGGAGATGAAGCAACGCTTCGCCAATGCAGGCTTCTATCCAAGCGAAATTAATGAAAAGCTGCTAGTTCAACTGCGCAGCCACGATACAGCGGGAATTGAGAACAGTTTAAAAACGATTCAAGCACATGTCACTTCACATCAGCTGGCAATGGAATATACACAGCTTATTTTATCCAGCCTCGTATCATTAGCGCTTACTTATATTTATGAATTGGGCAAATCAACGGAGGATATGCTGCTAGAGCAGTTTTCTCCGCAGGATGTGCTGGAGCAGCCATCACTCGAAGCAGCTTTCGGCTGGATCAGGGAGCTCTATATAACGGTATGCGATAAATCCAAACAGTCGAAGCCTTCCAAATCCAACCGTTTACTCAAACAGGCACTGGCTTTTATTCAAGTTCACTACACCAACAGTCAATTAAAGGTGGAGGATGTAGCCAAGCATGTCTATATACAACCTCGTTATTTGCTCAAAATTTTTAATCAAGAGCTGGGCAAAAGCGTCAGTGACTATATTTTGGAACTGCGGATGGAGCAGGCAAAAAGCTTGCTCAGCAGCGGACAAAATTTACGCTTGACCGATGTAGCCGAAATGAGCGGCTACAATGACGCCAGCCATTTCAGCAAACGATTTAAGAAATATACAGGCTTGTCACCAAGTGAATTTGAAGTGCTCCGCTCAAAATAGAACGTAAAAAGACATGGATGTTCCGAATCGTCCATTATCGATTCCAGCTCCGCTATATACAATAGGCTTATCACGTAACTAGGGGGAATAATCATGCAAGCCAAAAAAGCTTCACTGTTACTGTTTGCAATTATGCTAGTAATGTTAACGCTTTCCGCATGTGGAGGCGGCAAGGAGCCTGCTCCATCAAGCAATCCGTCCAATACAGAGAAAAACAATAATGCCGAAACGAAAAACCCGCCGGACAACAGCGGTGAAACTGTCAAGCTTAACTTCTACGCTCAATACAGCGGCTTAGAAAAAGGAGTTTATGATGCAGCGCGCGACGAGCTGAAAAAAGTGATGCCGAACGTTGAAGTAGAATTTGAAGTAGCTGCACAGGATGATGAGCAAAAAATTAAAACATATGCCGCAGCAGGCACTTTGCCAGACATCTTCTTTGCTTCCAGCGGCTTGATTGAGACGTTGAAAAAATCCGAGCATTTGATGATTCTCGACGAGTATGTAGAAAAACACAATATTGAATCTTTGCTGAACGAGTCCTCCAAACCGATGCTTCGCAATAAGGATGGGCACTCCTACACAGTACCAAACGTTGGTCAGTGGGCAGGCGTTATTTATTACAACAAAGATTTATTTGAAAAGCACAATGTAAAAGTTCCAGAAAACTATGATGAGTTTTTAGCAGCAGTAAAAGCTTTTGCAGCAACAGATATTACTCCTTTGTCTGTATTTGCTAAAGAAAAGTGGCCTGGTGTTCTGCTTTTGGATATGGCAACTGTCGGCTACGATGTTGAAGGCATCAAAAAATTGGACAATGGCGAAGGGAATTTCTCTGACGAAGCATTCTCCAAAGCGGTTCATAAAGTAGCCGAGCTGGTTTCTGCCGGTCTTTTGTCCAAAAATGCATTTAACACGACTGCAGACGATGCCAATGCATTGTTCACCTCCGAAAAAGCAGCGATGTTCGTTAATGGCTCATGGGGAATGGGCAGCATAGAAGAAAAGCTTGGCGATAAGCTGGGCATGCTGTTCACACCACTGAAGGATGCTGATATTGCCGACAATGTGAAGTGGAATGTAAGCGGCGGCGGTTTCAACCAAGGCTTTGCCGTATCTAAAAATTCCAAGCACAAAGAAATCGCAGCTGAATACGCGGCACTGTTCTCTATCGAATTTGCCAAGCAACGCGTTATTCAAATCGGCGACCCGAACTCTATCTTGGTTGAAGATATCGAGCCTAACGGCGGATTCACGGCTATTCAAAAATTTTATGCGGAGCAATCTGCTAATTTCCAAACGATGACTACTTTCGCTTGGGGTTATGAGAATGCTAAATTCAAGACGATGATCGAGGATAACTCGCAAAAACTGCTAGCAGGTCAATCGCCAGAGAAATTTATTGAAGAAACGAACAAGGCGTTAGAGCAAGCGCGCAAATAATGACCAACAGCAGGTTATCCCGGTGCTAACCGGGGTAACCTGTTATTTCGAGGAGGACCCTATGACTGCAAAACAGAAATACAGACTGGCTGTCCTTGTATTTACTGTCCCTACCCTGCTATTTTTCACTGTCATGGTTGTCTATCCAATCATTCAAACCTTTCAGAAAAGCTTCTTTGATTGGAACGGTCTGACGGCACCGGTTTATATCGGCACAGATAACTATACAAGACTTTGGGAAGACGATGACTTCTGGGTTTCCTTAAAGAACGGGTTCATCTTTGCCTTTGTACTCGTTATCTATCAGATCGGACTGGGCACCGTGCTCGCAATTGCGATGAGTTCCAAGACATTGCGTGGACGCAAATTTTTTAGAACAAGCTATTTCATCCCGGTTGTATTGTCAGGTGTTGTTGTTTCTCAATTGTGGATCGCGATATATAACGCAGATGGCGGACTATTGAACAGCTTGTTTTCCTTATTCGGGTTTAATTATCAGCAAGCATGGCTTAGCGGAGAGCATACTTCGATTTGGGCTATTGCATTTACTAATGCTTGGCAAAATATGGGTGTCCATTTGGTGCTCATTTATGCTGCGATCAAATCCATTCCTGAACATTTGTATGAGGCAGCGACGCTCGATGGCGCCTCCTTTTGGAAAACCCATACACGCATCACTATCCCGTTATTAGGCGAAACCTATAAGTTCTGCTTAGTTATAGCTATTACAGGCGGGCTGAATGCTTTCCAAAACATGTTCGTTATGACCAATGGCGGACCTGGCAATATCTCATACACCTTTACATTTATGATGTACAAAGCCGCCTTCCGTTCCGGTGAATACGGCTATGGCTCTGCAGCTGCTGCTGTGCTTGTTATTCAATGTTTGATTATGACGATTCTTATTAACAAATTAATAGCACGAGAGAAGATCAGTTACTAGGACGGGGAGGATCATATGTTAATGCGAACATCCAAGAGGGCGCTGGCTTACGGTCCGTTATCCTTCTATGTCATTGTCAGCCTGTATCCGCTAGTTTGGCTGCTCTTTTATTCCTTTAAAAACAATGAAGAAATTTTCTCAACTAACGTTTTTGGAATACCGGAGATTTGGCGGATTGAAAACTACAAAAATGCTTTTGCGGCGTTTGATCTTATACTGCACTTTAAAAACAGCTTAATTGTCTCAGCAGGAACGGTCGCGATTACTGTATTTTTAGCATTAATGTTTTCATATGCTACCGCCCGCATGACATGGAAATTTTCTGAGATCAGCCGGATCTATATGACAGCCGGTATGTTTATCCCGATGCAAATTATTTTAATTCCTTTATTAATACTAAACAGACAACTTCATTTGCAAGATACGTATTTAGCTGTAATATTGCCTTATGTAGCCTTTCAGCTATCGTTTGCATCCATCGTCTTTTATGCGTTTTTCCGATCATTGCCTTACGAAATCGAGGAATCGGCAGCTATTGATGGAGCAAGTATTTATACGACATTCTTTCGTATTATCTTGCCGCTTGTTAAGCCCGCTGTTGCTTCTGTCAGCATCTTCGTTTTCTTGAATGCATGGAACGAGTTTTTAGTAGCGCTTGTTATGATCAGTAAAACTGCGCTCAAGACAATACCGCTTGGTTTGCTCTATTTCCAAACACAATTTACTTCAGATTGGGGAGCGATGGGAGCTGTCATGGTTCTGTCCACTTTGCCTACCATTATCGTATATTTGATTTTCTCTGAGCAAGTGGAACGGGCACTGACAGTCAGTTCAGCTGTGAAGGGCTAACGTATAGGGATTGGAGGTCAAGTCATTGAAACTGCAGTTATTGGGAACCGCTGCTTTTGAGGGAATTCCTTCATTATTTTGTACTTGTGACTTATGTAAAAAAGCTATTCAGCTTGGCGGCAAAAATATTCGTTCCCGCACATCCGCTATGATCGACAATGAGCTGAAAATCGATTTTCCGCCAGATTCCTTGCATCATATGCACCGTTTTGGACTCAATTATGAGCAAGTAAAAGACATCCTATTCACCCATTCTCATTCCGACCATCTCTATGCGGAAGATCTTGCTGCCCGCTTGCCGGGCTATGGCAAATCGCTCGACCATACATTACAGCTTTATGGAAACGATCTTGTCCTATCCAAATGTATGCATATACTGGCTGTTAACGGTGGCTTGCAGCAAAAGTTCCAATTGAACAGACTGCAGCCTTTTGTAAGGACAATGCTGCAAACGGCCAGCATAGTTCCTCTGCCGGCAAGCCATGATCCCCTGGAGACCTGCTTTATCTTTTATATTGAAAAGGAAGGGAAAGCCATTCTATATGGGCATGACAGCGGGGATTTCCCTTCTGATGTGTGGGAATGGCTGGAGCAGGAAGCTCTGCCGCTCGATTTGGTTGTTTTGGAGTGTACAATGGGTTACAACCATTATCGGCTTACTCATATGAATGTTGACGCTGTATTGGAAACAGTCGCCAAGCTGCGCCTAGAGCAATTATTGAAACAAAATGCACCAGTCATAGTCACACATTTCTCTCATAATGCACAATTACTGCATGAAGACTTGGAAGCTATTTTCGAACGTCATGGCATTACAACAGCGTATGATGGCTTAATTGTAGAAATATAAAGTGAAGAAAACCCGCCAAGCGGATAAGGAACATTTCGTTCCTCTCCATCTGGCGGGTTTTATCCATTCCATTATATATTATGAAGCCGGCTCCTGGTGCGAACGATCCAAGTTCACGAACTTATTAAAGTTTTTCAAAAATGCTAGCTCAACCGTGCCAACAGGACCGTTACGCTGTTTAGCGATAATGATTTCAATTATATTTTTTTTCTCAGATTCCTTATCGTAGTAATCGTCACGGTACAGAAACGCTACGATATCGGCATCCTGCTCAATCGAACCGGATTCCCGAAGGTCGGACATCATCGGACGCTTGTCCTGACGCTGCTCTACGCCGCGGCTCAGCTGTGACAGAGCGATAACCGGCACTTCCAGCTCTCTCGCGATCATCTTGAGCGTACGAGAAATTTCGGATACTTCCTGCTGCCTATTTTCCCCCGCCTTGCCGCGCCCTTGAATAAGCTGCAAATAGTCGATCAGAATCATGCCCAGACCGCGTTCCTTCTTCAAACGCCGGCATTTGGAGCGTATATCCGCTACGGTTACGCCAGGTGTGTCATCGATATATATTTCAGCCTCCGACAATGCGCCAATCGCCATCGTAAGCTTCTCCCAATCATCGCCTTCAAGACTTCCTGTACGCATACGGGTGGCATCCACATTCGCCTCGGCGCAAATAATACGCTGTACGAGCTGTGCCGCCGACATCTCCAGACTGAATATCGCTACGGTTTCACGAGCTCTGACGCCGACATTTTGCGCTACATTAAGGGCAAACGCCGTCTTTCCTACGGACGGTCTGGCCGCCACGATAATCAGATCGCTTCGCTGGAAGCCCGCTGTCATACGATCCAAATCCACAAATCCGGAAGGAATGCCAGAGGTTCCGCCTTTATTGGAATATAAGAACTCTACCTTCTCAAAAACTTCCATCAATACGTCGCGTATTGATATAAACCCGCTGCTGGAGCGTCTATTGGATATTTCAAGAATTTGCTTCTCAGCATCGCTAAGCAGCACGCCGATATCATCCGCACTCGCATAACCATCGGATACGATATTCGTAGCCGTTCGTATCAATCTGCGCAGCATCGACTTTTCTTCTACGATTTGAGCATAATAATCTACATTCGCGGCTGTCGGCACTGCATTGGCCAATTTGGCCAAGTAGCTAACGCCGCCTATATCCTCTAACTGCTGTTGATCGAGCAGATGTGAAGTGAGCGTGACCAAGTCTATCGGCTGATTGTTCTCGCCAAGCTCAATCATCGCCTCGTAGATGCGCTGATGGGCTGAGCTATAAAAATCTTCGCTTCTCAATCTCTCCATAGCCGTAATCAATGACTCTGGCACGAGAAGAATTGCACCAATAACAGCCTGCTCCGCTTCTAAGTTTTGAGGAGGGATACGATCAAACATCAGCTCGTTACTCATTGCGCACTACTCCTTCATTTTTAACCATCTTTCAAACTGCATGGGATGCGAAAGCTATTTATCCTTATTCTTCAGCAATTTGAACATTAAGCTTCGCTTTCACTTCCGGGTGAAGCTTAATTGAAACCTGAGTTACACCTAAGGTGCGAATAGGCTCATCCAGCTCAATTTTACGCTTATCAATTTTAATGCTGCTGGCAGCGAGAGCTTCCGCTATTTGTTTAGAGGTAACCGCTCCGAACAAACGCCCGCCTTCGCCTGACTTCGCTTTTACTACGATGGTCATTTCCTCCAGCTTTTTGCCAAGCGCTTCCGCTTCGCGTTTTTCCTCTGCTTTACGCTTTTCTGCAGATGCATTTTGTACCTCTAACGTCTTAATATTGCCTTCCGATGCAATTTTAACGAGGCCCTTCGGCAATAAAAAATTGCGTACATAGCCTTCGGACAGATCCTTTACGTCACCGCGTTTGCCTTGACCTTTAACATCTTTAAGAAAAATTACTTTCATTCAAATAACCCCTCTTCCTTTTCAATTTGCGCTAATATAGCCTTCAATTGATCAGCAGCTTCCTCAACTGTTGTTTCCAGCTGAGCAGCAGCATTGGTTAGATGGCCCCCGCCGCCTATACGCTCCATGACAACCTGAACATTCATTTGACCAAGAGAACGGGCACTTATGCCAATTAAGCCGTCTGGACGCTCGCCGATCACAAACGAAGCTCTTATGCCAGTCATATTAAGCAGTGTATCTGCCGATTGCGCAATCAGCAGCTGCGAATATTGACGGCCGCTCTCTGCGATAGCAATAGCGATATGATCATAGTAAACTTCAGCATGCTTAATTATTTCTGCCTTAATGATGTACTCCTGCAAATCTTCCTTCAGCATGCGTTGAATCATCGCAGAATCTGCCCCATGACGGCGCAGAAATGAAGCAGCTTCAAAGGTTCTGGCGCCCGTGCGGAGCGAGAAGCTTTTTGTATCGACGGTTATTCCTGCTAGAAGCGCTGTAGATTCCCGTACATCAAGGGTAACACGATCATGAATATATTGCAGCAGCTCCGTGACAAGCTCACAGGTGGATGAAGCATACGGCTCCATATATACAAGAATCGGATTGGCAATAAACTCCTCGCCTCTGCGATGATGATCAACTACGACAATACGATCGGTCTGCTGCAGCAGCTTTGGCTCCTTCACCATAGATGCTTTATGGGTATCGACCACAACAACGAGCGATTGCGGCGCGATTAAATTGGCAGCCTGCTCTGGCGATACAAATCGCCGAGACAGCTTTTCATCCTCCCGCAGCAGCTCCATCATTTTTTGAATAGCTGGGTTTATGCCCTCCAGCACAATGTAAGCCTCTTTGCCGAATAGCTGTGCAGCTTTAAGCACACCTATGGCAGCTCCCACCGCATCCATATCCGGCATTTTATGTCCCATAATAACAATGTTATGGCTTTCTTTCATCAAATCCCGCAGCGCATGCGCCACGACGCGGGCGCGCACCCTGGTCCGCTTCTCAACAGCATTCGACTTGCCGCCATAGAATGACTGTCTGCTGCCAATCTTGACCGCCGCCTGATCGCCCCCGCGTCCAAGTGCAATATCAAGGCTCATATGTGCCCATTGTCCAAGCTCTACAGCATCCTCAGCGAGTGCCGCAAAGCCTACGCTCAGTGTAACTGGAATTTTTTGATCAGAAGTCATCTCCCGTACTTCATCCAAAATAACAAAGCGCGACTGCTCAAGCTGCCGCAGCTTTTGCAAATCTGTTATAAGTAAAAAACGGTCAGAATTAAGCCGTTTAAGATATATCTCATACTTTTGCGCCCATTCGGTAATGGCTGTCGTTACTTTTGACAGGAGTGAGCTGCGCTGATGGTCATCGAGCCCCGTTGTAACCTCATCCAAATTATCGATCATCACAATACCGAGAGACAGCTTTTCATCCTCGTACCTGCGGCTGATTTGCCATAAATCCGTTATGTTGTTTACAAACAATATGCGTTCTTTGGGCTTGAAATGCAGGCTGAACATTTGCGTGCCGACTGCCGCTTCTACGATGCCATCCCGGTCCTTGCCGTGCTGCAAGGTCGGAAAAAGCTCTGTAAGAGGCATGCCTATCAGCGATTCCCGCTCCTGCATACCCGCTATATATCCATTATGCCATTCGATTTTGCGATCTTCATTATATAAAATAATGCCAAACGGGAGCTCATTGCTAATCGCAATCCCGGCCTTATGCAATCGATAAGATAGCGTGGCAATATAATTTTTCAGTTCCTTGCGGTTTTGTTTCTCAACCATGATGTAATATATGGCTGTAGCAATAGCAAGCAGCAGCGCAGCAGCGCCAAGCAGCCAATTAAACCAGGCTAGCGCGGCAGCCATGACAAGCATGGCAGCAAATAGCCACAGCTGATGCGTTCCATTCCATTTTGCTACCAAAAACTTTGGCATTTCTCACTCGCTCCCGTGCTATGATTTCGTAAATGACTTGCGGATTGGAAATGCGGTATCCAGCACTCCAATCAGGCTAAGCGGCGGAAATAGCAGCACAGGTATGGCCAGCAATAAAGGTACTGACTTGTGCCAGCCGCGCTGATCAGCGATAAAGAAAAATAATCCGATGGCCTGAATGGCGAATACATAGGAAAGCAGAGGTACTAGATTCAACAAAGCAATCGCTATAAATGACTGGTCCGTAGGTGAAATCATCATATCCCCTACATAAGCAATCAAGTAATAGAACACCAGGATACGCGGCAATCGCCAATCCTTAGCTTGTGGAAATGCAGCAATTTCCATTCCTTGCTTGTTAAGAATGCGTCTGGAAATGTAATGAGTAAATACCGTATAAAGAAATGAAAGCATAATAAACGATAATGGAATTGCGTTCAGCACCGTGCGAATCATCAGTTCTGTCATATCGCTGTTCCAATTCGGCATAAGCAAGTTGCTGTCTGCCAGCTGCTGGAATAACGTGCGTATATAGTCGCCTATTTCTTTAATCAAAGAATAATCAAGCAGAAGCTTGAACAATAACAGCTCCAGCATAATTTGCGCCAAAAATACGATCGACACTGTGCGAATAACTTTGCCTGCCGATGCGCCCTTCTGATATAAATGCCCCATGACGATTGAAGGCACAACGAAAAACAGCCCTATCATCATAATAGCCGGATTTATAATTATACTTGCTATTACCGCAATCGGTATTAGACATAATACAAATGATTTCCTGGGCAATGTCGTGTAGAGGACTACAAAAGGCACCATAATGAACCATAGTGCGGGGAAGTTTAGTACAGGCACAACAAGCAGCAATAGTGTAATTAGAGCGGCTGCACTCCAAAGCACTGGTTTCAAGCCAGTTTTCAAACGATTCACCTCTTAGAATTTACATATTCATTTTTTGTTTGGCTCATGAAGAAAGTGTAAAAAATTTCCTCAAATCAAAGTATGCAAGGATTAACGGCTTAGTCGTCCATAGGACAGGCGTGTTTACCGATGAATATAGAAACAGGATAAGTTAAAAACTTATACTTTCTATTATTTCCAGGATAGATTAGCTTACATTCTATAAGCTTTCCAGAGCATACCGCTTATCAAATCACTATTCCTCCATTATAACATAAATCATTTTGAACGCATTATATTAGATATTAATTCCACCCAAGTGAGCCAAGAATGGTGCAGCTTTGGCGGCGCTGCGTTTTTATATACAAAAATGCTGGTTGTTAGAGGTTGAGAGTCACATTGCAATTGATGCAGAAGAGATAGCTTTATATAGGTAACTGTAGTGGTCATACGATCCGCTATTTGCCCTAAAATCACCTTTTTTCAATTTTCGCTGACACTCATTCCGTTATGCAGCTATAATTGGGGCGATTTCAGCCAATTATTAGCCAATAACGGAACGTCTGTCACTTTACCGCCTTAAAACTGCTACCTTCAGCATTATAACGGAACGTCTGACCAACCAGGTTACACCTGGACGATTTTATGCGGTACCGCACGGTGACAAGCTATAAGAGCAACAAAAAAGAAAAACGCCAGAAATACTGGCTATTTCCAGTATTCCTGACGTTTCTGGCAGTAATCAATAATTTCACTTCTGCGTACAATACCAATAAAATGATTGCGGTCATCAATAACGGGAACGAAGTTCTGCTGCTTGGCCAGAGAAATCAAATCCTCCATATTAGCATCAATCTGCACGGTCTTGTTATTCATCCTTAACGGAACATCACTTAGCTTTACTTTATTGGTTGCCTCAAAGGTGAGGTCCGGACGATTTTTCATAAACCATAACAGATCGCCTTCCGTAACAGTACCTACATATCCGCCTTCATCATTAATAATAGGGACAGCCGAGTAGCGATGATATTCCATTCGTTCAAGCGTCTGCCTCAGTGTAGCATCATGTGCCACACTAATCACCTCTTGCTTAGGCAGCAAGAAAAACGCTATATTCATGAACTGTTTCACTCCGATCTATCAGCAGCACTAGTAATTGACTGAACCTGCGATTCCTTATCCTTCAAATATTTTTCAGGCAAAATCAAATTTGCATCCTTCACGGATGGATCCAGCCAATTTTTGATCATGGCCTGAACCTTGCTCAAATCCTTCTCGTCAGCAAAATAATACCAGGCTCCGCCGCTTTCCAGACGGTGTCCTTCGCCGGCTAGTGTGTGATTATAAATATTCCTCTGTTTAGACTGTAGCATGACTTGAGCCAAGTCGACAAGGTTATCCGGTCTCATATCGGTTTGAAAGTTGTTGCCAAGTATATTAATAAGCTGGGGAATTTTCATCCACTGATTCATATTGGTTGCTTTATCCATCATTGCACTTAATAATTGCTGATTGCGCTCCGTACGGCTCATATCCCCGCCGGCATCCTCGCGGTATCGGACGAAATTCAATGCATCTGTACCGTTATAAAGACTTTGGCCGCCTTTAATAAAGAAATAATCATGATTAGGGTCTTTGTTTTCGATATCTTTCTCGATTGGCAGCGCAATGCCGCCCAACTCGTCGATAACCTGCTTAAACCCTTCAAAATTAATTGAAGCATAATAATGCACTGGAGAATCCAGCAGCTTTTCTACTGTATCCATAGACATGCCTGCGCCGCCAAAAGCAAACGCATGGTTAATTTTATCCTTCCGGTCGCGTCCGACGATCTCAACATACATATCTCTAGGAATAGAAACAAGCAGTATGTTGCCGTCTGATGGACGAACTACTGCATATAGCAAAGTGTCTGAGCGGCCCGTTTCCTTTCCTCTCTGGTCAATTCCCATTAGAAGAAACGCGATTGGGTCTGCTTTTTTATTCACAACATTGGTAGGGTAATTATTTTCTCTGCCTTCTAGTGGCTGGTATGTCTTCTCTAATTGCTCCTTAACATGGCCTTCCACAAACCAGTCAAAACCGAGCATAGCCAGAGCTCCTCTATTCAAATAAAGCACCGCAATCAATGCAACAGCAAGAGCGCTGCCTGCATAGATCCATCTCTTCCTATTCATCGTCGTTTCCTCTCCAATCAAGAATCTGCAATATCTTACATCAAGCAGCAAATATTATCGACATTATTCTAAACGAACAAACAGGGCAACAAGTTACAAACCGTTTACAATTTTAATACTTCTCATTAAAAAATTGTAATAAATCGCTCTCCGCCCGCATATCTTCGTTCCAACTGTTGCTCACTACAGATCGACATATTTTTGCATCACGAATATAAATTTTCCTCATTATAATTGTTCTTGCAACACTCTGCAAAATTTTACAAATTTTTTGGCTTATAAAAAAGGTATAACGGCAGCTGGCATGGAATACAATCATTGCAAGAATATGTCCAAGAAAGGATGACGCTCCATGCAGCCAGTACATGTAACTCCTGATCCGTCTTCAACGGGATTAGACCCTAAAGTAGCAGGCTTGCTATGCTATCTGGTAGGCTTCATTACAGGCATTATATTTCTTATTGTAGAAAAGAAGAGCTATTTTGTAAAATTCCATGCCATGCAGTCAACGGTTGTGTTTGGCGGACTGGCAGCCATTAATTTAATTCTTTCGTTTATACCAATTATTGGCTGGCTTCTAGGCATCATCGTTGGACCGCTGACATTTATTTTGTGGATTGCCCTTATGCTGCTTGCTTTGCAAGGCAGAACGATTCGCATTCCCGTTATTAGCGACTTTGTTGATGAGCAGGTTCGACGCTTCTAAGCCTTGTCAAAGGAAAAACGGCTTTGCCGTCCTTTGGACAGCGCGGTTATCAATGAACACGAGCCTGTCTGCGCGATCTTATCACACAGCAGGCTCTTCTTCCAATTATATTTTTTTCTGTCCCTCTTTGCTTCCCTTCCAATCATCCCTTACACTCTTGCCCCAGAGCGGAACTCCCGACCGATATGCCGCACGGCCATTAAGATGGCCCGCTACAGGCGAGGTTAGAAACACAAATATGATTCCTAAAATCAGCTTCATGCTAAAATGTCCGTTTATGATCCATTCCGCCAAAAACACACTGGTTACAATAATGAGTACGCCTAATGTGGCGCTTTTTGTCGCCGCATGCGAACGCAAGTATACATCGGCAAAGCGTATGACGCCAATTGCACTAAGCAAGCTGATGAAAGCTCCCGCAACAATGAATAAGGAAAGCACAATTTCACTAGCTGTCTTTATCGTCTCCCACATCAAACACGCCTCCTCTTTCAATATATCTGGCAAATGCGGTGGTACCGACAAATGTTACGATTCCAATTACCAAAATAAGATCATAATAAGCCCTCGTCCCGAGCAGCAAGCCAATAATGGCGACCATGGACAAAATAAGCACACCGATCATATCCAGCGCAGCAATTCGATCCGGGATCGACGGCCCCTTCAGCAATCTGTACATGCTGCCTGTAATCGCAAGCGCCAGCAATGCCAAGGCGATCATCAATAACGGCTTTATCATGCCCGGCTCACCTCCATAATCGCCCGCTCAAACGTATTTTTCATTTGATCGATAAGCTGCTGGGCATCTTCAATATCCATCGCGTGGATATATAATGTTTTCCCGTCAGGAGCAATATCAAGTGTCAGCGTCCCCGGCGTTAAACAAATTAAGCTGGATAATAGCGTGACCTCCCATTTGGACGTTAATTGCGTTTCCAGCGCCACGATGCCTGGCTGCATGCGCATTTGTGGAGAGACGACATGGCGCAGCACAGCATAGCTGGATAAAAACAGCTCTTTATTAAACAATGCCAGCAGCTTGAATGCTGGCCAGATTTTACGTAATAGTGCCATATTGCCCCTCCTCTACTTTAAAACGGCCTCAATGTATTGTGCTGGGCTGACAAGCAGCGCTCCTGCCTGTTCAATGAAGCTGTACAACCATTCTGCTCCTATCCCCATACCGATAACGATAGCTAGCAAGCCTAAGGCCGAGCCTAAGGCGCTGCGCGGAATAAGCGCCGGCTTATGACCTTCCTTGCTTTCATCCCCCCAAAAGGCATGCATAAAGATTCTGATTAAGGAATACAGCACAATAAAGCTGGACAGCAGGGAAAGCGCCGCAAGTATATAATACTCCTGCTGCAGCCCGCTTCTAATGAGCAATACTTTGCCCGGAAAGCCGCTTAACGGCGGCAAGCCTGCGATAGCGAGGGCAGTAAGGAAAAACATCCATCCGAGAAGCGGATATTTGCGCAGCAAACCGCCCATCTCCGTAATTTTATTCGTTCCTGAAGCATATATAATGAGTCCACCAAGCATATAAAGAAGCGCCTTGGCTGCCATATCATGCAGCAAATAAACGATGGCCCCCTCCAAGGAGGCGCGAACAGCCACGGTCAGGCCAAAGATGATAAACCCTACGCTAATGATGACATTATAGTTTAGTATGCGCTGAATATCCGAATAGGCAATCGCTCCGATTGCGCCAAGCGTCATCGTCAGCCCTGCCATTATGCCCAGCCAAAGCTGTATATAGCTGCCCTCCAAAGGAAATAACAGCGTGAACGTTCTTATTAAAGCGTAAATACCGACCTTCGTCAGCAGCGCTCCGAATAAAGCTGCTATGGCGGCAGGCGGTGCAGCATACGAGCCTGGCAGCCAAAAAAATAAAAACAATCCGGCTTTAAGAGCGAAAACGAGCATAAGCAGTACAGCAATCACTTCCAGGATGCCGGATGGCGACTCAGCGATTCGCTGCGACAAATCGGCCATATTCAGTGTCCCCACTACTCCATACAAATAGGCCATTGCAGCGACAAAGAGCGTTGAGGAAAATATATTAATAATCATATACTTCAATGTTTCTCTCAACTGCTTTTTTTCCCCGCCCAGCACGAGCAAAGAATAGGACGCAATTAAAAGCACTTCAAAGCATACAAACAGATTGAATAAGTCTCCGGTCAAAAATGAGCCGCTTACGCCTGCCAGTAAAAACTGGACAAGCGGATAAAAGTAATGGCGCTCTCTTTGTTCCCCTATCGTTCCCATGGCGTACAGCAGGCACAGTCCCCCCACTATTGCTGCGGCAGCCGTTAACAATGCCGCTGTCATATCAGCTGCAAACACTATGCCGTAAGGCGGAAGCCAGCCGCCCATATGAAGCGTAAGAACGCCATGCTCCTTGACCTGTGCAACGATATAAATGGACGCTATCATTTGCAATACACTGCCAAGCAAACTAATTGCACGCTGTGCGGCAACATGCTTGGCAAAAAATAATAGAACAGCAGCCGTACATAAAGGCAGCAGAAGCGGTAAAACAAGTATATTATTCATCCTGCTCACCTCTCAGCTCATCCATATTATCCGTCTGAAGCTTCTTATAAGCGCGATAAGCGATTACGATAAACAGCGCAGTTACGCCAAAGCTAATAACTATCGATGTTAATATAAGCGCCTGCGGCAAAGGATCGACAAAACGCTGCGCTTGTTCGCCCGCGATCGGCGGCGCGCCGGTCTTCAAGCTGGACATCGTCAGAAGAAGCAAATGGACGCCATGGGTTAAGAGCGACATGCCGAGAATAATGCGCAGTAAGCTTTTGGACAATAGCAGATACACGCCTACTGTAAACAAGACGCCTATAGCGACAGACATATATAACTCCATCATGTTCGATCCCTCCCAATCGTAAATATAATCGTCATCGTAACGCCTAGCACCGTTAAGTAAACGCCTAGATCAAATATCATAGCGGTTGCCAGCTCCAGCGAGCCGATAAGCGGCAGCTCGATATGACCAAAGCTATGTGTCAGAAACGGCACTTTAAATAAAAAGGAGCCCGCACCGGTCAAAAATGCAATCATTAAGCCAAAGGCTGTTATTTTTCGGAAATCAACTGGAACGAAGCGCTCAAAGCTTTTCATGCCAAAGGCCATCGCCAGCAAAATGAACGCAGAGGATGCTACCAAGGCGCCTATAAAGCCCCCTCCCGGCTGGTTATGTCCCGAATAAAGCAAATACAGCGAGAAGCAAAGCATAATCACGACAGCCAGCTTTCCGATCGTTTGCAGCATGACATCATTGCTGCCGAGATAATAAGTCGGGCTGGAAGCTTCTGCCGGCATGCCGGCATTGTCGGACGTTTTTTCCTGCTCCCCCATTTTAATAAGCGAGTAGATGCCAAAAGATGCAATCGCAAGTACCACAATCTCAAGCATCGTATCGAAGCCGCGAAAATCTACCAAAATGACATTAACAATGTTGCTGCCGCCTGCAAGCTTCACGCTATTTTGAACATAATACTGGGAAATAGAGTCGAACAGCTTTGTGCTGCTGGCGCTTAGAGCAATGATTGTAACCGTCACTCCAACCGCCAAGGCTACCAACAATCGCAATAGTTTAAAGCGAGGTCTGAACTTTTCCCGCTTCAGCTTAGGCAGGTGATAAAAACATAGCAGGAAAAGCGCAACCGACACCGTCTCCACAATAATTTGAGTGAGAGCCAAATCCGGCGCTCGAAAAATAACGAAAAACAGCACAACCAAATATCCTGTAAGCCCTGTCAGCAATATAGCCGTTAATCGAGTACGGGCAAAGGGGACAGCCAGTGCAGCAGCTATAAGCGCTGCAATAATTACGATCTCAAACACCGTCGCATCCGCATATCCGGTCGTGTCGATATGGAATGCGCTGACGAGTGCAAATGTCACTCCTATGAGCAAGAGCATCGTAATCAAAATATACAGCATATAGTGCTGGATCGAACCAGTCATATATCGCCTTGTTGCCAAGCCAGCCAATCGATGCGCGCCTGCAACTCCCCGGTCATACAGACTATTTAGCGACCAGCGGCTGCCAAGCGGCTTAACGAATAGAGCCAGTCTCGGAGACAGCAAATATAGGGTTAAGCCTAATCCTATTACGCCTATCGTCATAAATACTTCAACAGTAGGGCCATGCCAGAATGAAATAGCTACTTGTATCTGCTTATTTGCAGGGATTAATGCCGGATGTACGGCATGCAGCACAGGCTCAAGTATCGTATAGGACAGCACATTCGGAAACAAGCCAAACAGAACGGCTAACGATGCCAATATTACAGGCGGTATAAGTAGACCTAACGACGCTTCATGAGGCTTTCGTTCAAGCTTTTCGATATTTCCTTTGCCTCCAAATGCTCTCAGCAGCAAGCGAATGCTATAAAAGAATGTAAATACGCTGGCGATCCATGCGACAACAGGAAAAATATAAAGCAGCTCTTCCCAATGCTTCACTTCCAGTGTGGTAATTTTAACAACTGCTGTAAAGAACATTTCTTTACTTAAAAAGCCGCTAAATGGCGGAAGCCCTGCCATCGAAAAGGTGCCGATCAAAGCTATCGTAAAAGTGATCGGCATGATCGCCATTAAGCCGCCAAGCCTGCGTATATCGCGAGTGCCCGTGCTATGGTCAATGATGCCTGCTGTCATGAACAGTGAGCCTTTAAAAACCGCATGGTTTATTAAATGAAATACAGCAGCAAGCGTAGCATTCATTAATGTGGCGATAGCTATGTCAGAGGTTGCCAGCTCAGCCGCGGAGCCGAGTCCCAGCAAGCACATAATAAGACCCAATTGACTTATTGTAGAGTAGGCTAGAATCGCTTTTAGATCGATTTGCTTCATAGCTCTGTATGAGCCATAAATTAATGTCGCAAGGCCAATGCCTGAAACAAGCCAAAACCAAAGCATATGCCCTGAAAAAACAGGTGAAAAACGGGCTACCAAATAAAGCCCTGCTTTAACCATCGTGGCTGAATGCAAATACGCGCTCACTGGCGTCGGCGCTTCCATGGCATCCGGCAGCCAGATATGGAATGGATACTGGGCTGACTTCGTGAATGCGCCAAGAAGGACAAGCAGCATAGCAGCAATAAACAGTCCTTCGCTTTTTATTGCAGGAAGCTGACTGACTACCTCTCTTATACTGAACGTTCCTGTCATAACGTAAATCAGCAGGAAGCCGGCAAACATCGCAAGGCCGCCTGCAACAGTTATAACAAGCGATTTAAGCGCCCCATACCTTGATTTGCCGCGCTCGTGCCAAAAAGCAATTAACAAGAAGGAGGACAAGCTGGTAAGCTCCCAGAAGCCGTACAGCACCATCATATTGTCCGAAAGCACTAAACCTAGCATAGCTCCCATGAAAAGCAATAAGTAAACGTAGAAGGAGGCTAGCTTCTCCCTTCTTTTGTCCATATAAAAAATGGAATAAAAGACAACCAGACTTCCAATTCCTGTAATCAACAAAGCAAATAATAAACCCAGCCCGTCTATATATACATTAAAATCAATGCCATAAGACGGCATCCAGGACCAATTAGCGTTCCTGCTGCCTGCTTCATTCAAATCAGCTATAGAGCCTAGCAGATATACAAATAGCACAACAGGAATTGGAAGCACACACCAACCCGCATGAACACGAGGCAGGCTTCGATAAATAAATGGCAATAAAAACGCGCCAATAAATGGCAGAATAATTATAAAATGATACGCAGACAACCCCTTTTCCCTCCTAATACTCCTTTTAAACACAAAAAGAGCCTGTTAGTGACAGGCTCCTCCAATTAAATCCCAGTATTCATTTTTCCCAAAATTCAATTTAGTATATCGCGTCTTTCCTTAATTGTCAAAATTATTTTGTCATCGTTTAGGAATGGAAACACCGCCAATTGGGGATTACTTTGTGTATTACATTCGGTTTTTTTACTGAATAAAACGGGAGTGTGAATAATATGCTGCGATTGAAATCCGCTGTCTGTCTCCTTATTTTCGCAATGCTTGCATTGCTGCTGACATGGGTCAATCATACTCAATATGAGCAGGTACGAGCATCGGAAGGCAATCCGTTTATGTTTTCATCAAATCAAAATCCAGCCTCTCTTCATTTACCTCGAGAATATATTAAATTTGTGCCTGTAATGGCAGAATAATGAACTGAGCACCTTGGAGATTGAATTTTATCGGTTTTGTTCGTGTTTTCAACCTTTGACAAATATAAGTTCGTCTCCTATCATGTTAGGCAGCAATGAAAGTTCAACTAGTCCGGATTAACGTCTGATAGGAAGTGACATATTGAAAAAACAGTTTATTGTAATTGGATTAGGCCGGTTCGGATCCAGCGTAACGCGCACCTTGATCGCCAATGGGCATGAAGTGCTCGCGGTTGATAAAGATGAGCATTATGTGCAGGAAATAGCTCCTATCGCCACTCATGCGCTGCAGGCTGATTGCAGCGATGAATCGGTGCTGCTGGAGCTCGGCGTCAGCAACTTCTCACATGCGATCGTCGCTATAGGCGATGACATCCAGGCCAGCATCATGACGACGCTGCTGCTGAAAGAGCTTAAGGTGCCTAAAGTAACAGCGAAGGCCAAAAATGAAATGCACGGCAAAGTACTGAAAAGAATCGGCGCTGACCAAGTTGTTTATCCGGAGCGCGATATGGGTGCCCGGATTGCTAATCAGTTAAGCTCGGAAAATTTAATCGATTATATCGAATTGTCAGCTGACTACAATTTGGCAGAAATTTTAGCCCCGCCTGCGATGAATGGCAAATCGCTTAAAGAGCTCGATATTCGGGCTAATTTTGGCTGTACGATTATGGCGATTAAAACTGGACAAAAAATTAACATTTCCCCTAGAGCGGATGATCAAATTCATACTGGCGATATTCTGCTTATAATCGGCAGCAATGAAGAAATTCGTGATTTGGAGAATGCCTATGAGCGAGCAAAATAACACACTGCATATTTTGCATCATCATCATAAGAAAAAAGATAAAAAACGTGTTCCATTAAGCCCGCCAAGGCTTATTATCTCTGTCTTTGCCATACTGATTGCGATTGGCACCATTTTGCTCGCATCACCCTTTGCTTCTGGCAATGGACAATCCGTAGGCCTTTTAAATGCGCTGTTTACAGCCGTATCTGCGATATGCGTGAATGGGCTCGTCGTTGTAGATACGGGAACCGCCTTTTCCATGTTCGGACAAATTGTTATTATGATTCTCATACAAATCGGCGGGCTTGGATTTATGACCTTCAGCGTCATGGTTGCCATCCTGCTTGGCAAAAAAATCAGCCTTAAACAGCGCCTTATTATTCAACAGACAACGCAGTCCTCTTCCTCTAAAGGTTTAGTAAGGCTGTCGCTTTATATGATTCTCATTTCGCTCACTTTGGAAGTTATCGGAACGATTATTCTTACCCTTCGTTGGAGCGGCGAGCTGGGCTTAGGCAAAGCCTTTTACTATGGGCTGTTTCATACCGTATCTTCCTTCAATAATGCAGGCTTTTCACTATGGTCGGACAGCTTATCCAGCTTTGTAAGTGATCCTGTTATCAACATTACGATAGTTACCTTATTTGTGCTTGGCGGGATTGGATACATCGTTATCGTAGATATTTTCCGAAAAAGATCGTGGAGAAAGCTTTCCTTGCACACTAAGGTTGTCTTAATTACATCTGCTATCTTATCCATAGGCGGCTTTCTCATTATATTTATGCTTGAGAGCTGGAATAAGGCTACCTTTGGCGATTTGAATGTCGGGGAACGCTTGCTGGCTTCCTTCTTCCAAGGGCTGACACCGCGTAGTGCGGGCTTTAATACGATTGATATCGGAAGCATGCTGACGACTTCGCAGTTTGTCCTTATTATTTTAATGTTTATCGGAGCTTCTTCAGGAGGAACAGGCGGCGGAGTTAAAACAAATACAATTGTCGTTATCTTGCTGGCTACGTTAAATACGTTTCGCGGCGGCGGGCAGATTCATGCCTTTGGACGCAAAATATCTCAAGATACCGTTCTGCGCGCGCTTGCTGTTGTAATCAGCTCTTTAGCATTTGTATTATTTATTTCGCTCGTCCTCACTATTACAGAGGATATGCTGGAGGATCATTTCCTGGAGGTGCTGTTTGAAACAACTTCAGCCTTCAGCACAACCGGACTTTCCATGGGGCTTACCAATGACTTGTCCCCTTTGGGCAAATTTATTGTAGCTATAACGATGTTTATAGGACGTCTCGGTCCGCTAACCCTTGCCTTTGCGCTTTCACAAAAGAAAACAACAAGTAAGATTGGTTATCCGGAAGATAATATTATGATCGGTTAATCGTTCAACAAAAAGATGCTTTGACGGCAACCGCTTGAGGCGCTGACAAAGCATCTTTTGTTATTACTATTTTGCAATTGACCGTTCCAATGCATAAATGGTAACTAAAGATTGCCATAATGAAACGAGCATAATAATTAAATGCAATATAAAAAATAAACCGCCTGACCAGGAAAATGTAGAGCTGTTTACAAGGATCCACCAAAACAACGGCGGAAGCTGAGCTACAATCAGAAGCAAGCCGGCAATTAATGCAACACCTAGCATAAAACGTTTAAACAGCACTGATTTCTTACTATTCATAAATAATGAGCCTATTAATACAGCCATTCCTCCGAATAAAGCATAGGCCGCCCACTTCGCCACCAAATTTTGCCCTTCCAGCATAACTAAAATGGAGCTGACTCCAGTTAATGAATCCGTTAAATGCATAATAGCCAGCATATATATTACGCCAACGCTAATCGATATGCTGGCTGCGGTCCTTATTAATGCGGCACTGCTGAATTTAATGAGCAACTCGCTTCACCTCCAAGCCCTTTCAATGATCTACTTATTCAGACGAATAACTTGCATAATTGTTTCAACATTTACCATATTCCAATATTTACATTTCCTCTTTATGCAATAAAATCAAAAAAAGCCTGTCCGGAGAATGAACTCCAGATCAGGCTTTCATGAGTATATACTACTCAGTTGTGTATGGAAGCAAAGCAATTTGACGTGAACGTTTAATTGCAATTGTAAGCAAGCGTTGGTATTTCGCGCTTGTTCCAGTTACACGACGTGGCAAAATTTTGCCGCGCTCGCTGATAAACTTTTTAAGCAAATCTGTATCTTTATAGTCAATGTGAGTAATTTTGTTAACTGTAAAGAAACATACTTTACGACGCTTGTTGCGTCCGCCTTTACGGCCGCCGAATTTGCGATCTGCGCGTTCTTCGCCGCCTTCTCTTTGTTTGAAGCTCATCTTAACCCATCCTTTCTTGTTTAAAATGGTAAATCATCTTCAGATATATCGATCGGGCGTCCATCATCCTTAAAAGGATCATTATTGTCGCCCCGTGATTGGTTACTGCCTCGACTTCCGCCGCCGTAGTTCGAGTTCGAATTATTGGTGTTTCCACCATATGATCCGCCGCCTCCAGCATTGCTTCCGTAATTGCCGCTATTTCCTTCCTCACGCGGTGCACCGCCTTCGCGGTTAGACTCCAGGAACCTTACGTTGTCAGCAATAACTTCTGTTACATAGACACGCTTGCCCTCATTATTCTCGTAATTTCTTACTTGAATACGACCTTCTACAGCTGTCAAACGACCTTTACGCAAATAATTTGCGCAAGTTTCCGCCAATTGGCGCCACGTAACAACAGGAATAAAATCCGCCTCACGTTCGCCGCCTTGTCCGGATGTAAATGGACGGTCTACTGCAAGCGTAAATTGCGTTACCGCAACTCCTGCAGGCGTATAGCGTAATTCAGGGTCTCTCGTCAATCTTCCAATCAGTATGACACGGTTCAACATTGTACAGACCTCCCTCCAATAAATCTTCTTGCGTTGTCAGCAGACTGCAATTAAGCTACGTCTCTAACGATCAACGAACGGATAACGCTATCCGAAATCTTCATGTTACGATCAAGTTCGTTAACAACTTCAGATGTTGCAGTGAAGTTAACTAGAACGAAATAACCATCACGAAGCTTGTTGATCTCATACGCAAGACGGCGTTTTCCGATAACGTCAGTTTTAGTGACCTCTCCGCCATTGGAGATGATGCCATTAAATTTCTCAACAAGAGCTTGAACGTTTTCTTGTTCAACTTCCGGATGAATGATGTACATCACTTCATATTTGCGCATATTTTTCACCTCCTTTTGGACTAAACGGCCCCATTGCTGGAGCAAGGAACGGGCATTTGCCCGCATCACTCTATATTAACAAATAAAATCGTTAGTTTCAAGCAATTATTGATCGGACTGTTCTTGCTAACAATTGCTTGGAATTTCAAAGCCATCATGCAGTTAAACTATAATTGGGTCCGTGTATGCCCAACAGATCATAAGGAAGGAATGAGCGTAATGGGTGAAGTTTCAATGTTTACAGAGGGCAACAAAGCTCCAAAAGCCGGCGTTTATATCGAGGATGGCGAAAATGGCAATCATGACGGTGTGAAAGATCCTCAAATGGTACAGCTTGCAAAAGGCGAGCCATTTCCTAAGAATACGAACCATAATCGAAAATGGAAATATTTGAAATAATTTTTTTGCATACAGTTTGTATACAAATCGATAAAACAGAGCATTATAATTATCGACGGTGCAAGAGAGGTGTGGTTCCGTTGAATCGATTGGTGCAAGACATTAAAGCAGTTTATCTGCTCTAATGGGATGCGGAGATCAATTTGTACTCCTTACTCGGTAAGAAGAAAAAAATTGATGAACTTGCGCATTGGAAATAATGAAGCATGGGCTGAATGATTCCGATTGACGAAAGTAACTCCTCAATAGATACTAAACCATCATAAACACCGTCAAAAAGGGCGTTCAGAGTAGTTAAATACTACAATGAACGCCCTTGCTTATTTTAGTTTAAAAGTGGCGGAGAAGGTGGGATTCGAACCCACGCACGCTTTGACACGCCTAACTGATTTCGAGTCAGCCCCCTTGGACCTCTTGGGTACTTCTCCGTGAGATGGTGCAACAGAAAATATATTACCATACCCATTATGAGGATGCAAGCACTTTCTATTTACTGCTCCTCTTTTGTCCGCAGCACTTTCTTCATGTTCTTTTCAAACTTTGATCGAGGCAAAAGAATACTATGCTGACAGCCTACACATTTTATTCTTATGTCCATGCCCATACGGATAATTTCCATTTCATTCGAGCCGCAAGGATGATATTTTTTCATTTGAACAATATCGCCCAGCTCAAATTGCTTTTTCTCCATATCGTTCCCCTCCATCAAATTGCTTTAATTAGTAATAAGCTCGTAGTTATCGTCTGCGCGTTGAAATATACCTCTAATCTCTACGTTTTCTTCTATTAGTATCGTTTGTACTGCAGTTAGTTGGTCATCTGGAAACTCAATCGACAAGGCACAGCCAGCAGTAATTTGCTTAGGTGTCGGACAAATATCAATTTCGATATCTGCATATTCCAGCAGCATTTCTGCACGCAGCGCCTGCTGGGTGGAGTCGAATGCGATAAGCATCTCTTACCTCCTGTTTTACCAAATTTTATTTACTTCCCCCGTCAGGTATAAACATTCTTATTTTTCCATATACTGATACTATCTTTTCAATAGTGGAGGGATTCTATGAATCTACCTTTTTTAAATGACAGTTCATTCAAGCTGCCTTACACGTCACCTGATATTGTGCGTCTATTAACGAAACGTCTTTCTGAGCATTTTCAGCAAGCTTCCGCCGCACAACCATTAGTAATTGTTTGTATTGGCACTGATCGATCCACAGGAGATTCATTAGGCCCTTTAATCGGATCTGCACTAGCGAAATATAACAGCACTGCGTTCCACCTGTTCGGAACGTTAGAAGAGCCTGTCCATGCCATGAATCTGGCCGAAACGATTGAACATATACAAACAGTCTTTCATAACCCCTTTGTGGTAGGCATTGACGCTTGCCTGGGACAGGTAGCGAGTGTTGGATGCATTCAAGTAGGCTCGGGCCCTGTAAGGCCCGGAGCAGGCGTTAATAAAGAGCTTCCCCCGGTTGGTGATATTCACATTACTGGCATTGTTAACGTAGGCGGCTTTATGGAGTATTTTGTTTTGCAAAATACTCGGCTGCATCTGGTTGTCAAAATGTCAGAAGTGATTAGCAGAAGTCTTTATCAATCCATTCATGCGCGCTCGTATCGCGATGCTTCCGCACATACAGCCGCTACCCAAGGATAAACGGCTTCCTCCTTCCTTTGCTTGAACGCAGGAAGTGCGTTTACCGTCGGAATATAATAACAGGTAATATCATAGGAATACAGGATCTTATAACGGTTGCCATAGAGCCTATTTTTAAAAAAATAAGGTGTTTTAAAATCTAACGGTTGCTATTGCCGCTATTCAATAAAATTATGCTAAAAACATGCCAAAAAGCCGAAATAACCGCTAAAACAACCATTAAAAAATTAAACTGCTTAAAATCAGCTCTTTAGCGGCTATAGCAACCGTTACACACTTTGCATGCCCAAGTAATGATCATGATGGCATTCATCAAGCTTTCACTTGGCTTCCCTGATCGCTTTTAGCTCTTCAGGAGTAAGTGGATAGTTTGATGTGCCTTTTTCCAGAGGCTTCGCATATACATAAGTCGTTTCACGGCTATGAATGCCTGTCAGCACCATGCCATCCTCTGTCTCATTAACAATGGCAATAGAAAAGCTTAAATCATTCCCTCTGTCGCCAAACGCATTATAACGATTAATCCCCACTTTGCTGCTCATTGTTGGCAGTTTAGCTTGAACCTGCTGAAGCTGCTGACCTTGAATTTTGATTTGTTCTTCATTTTGAAAAATATTATTTTTCATATTTATGATTACCTGTTCCAGATCGTCGACACTCGACCCTTCCATAAACGCCCTGTATTGCCTTGTAAGCCTCTTTAGCCTGCCGCTCAGCCTTATTACCCAAATTAACATTAGAAACAAAATTAGAGCCATTACAAGCGCCACAGCCAAAGCTATAGCTGCTATCGGTTCCTCAACCCATTCCATCATTTCTTTTCCTCTTCTCTAAGCCTTGGAATACTGTTTTGTTATTTCATTAACTGCAGCTATAAAATGATCAGCTTCCTTCTCAGTTGAAAATGCGCCGACACTTGCTCTTATCGCGCCAGTAGCATCTGTCTTAGCTATTTCATGCGCTAAAGGCGTACAATGAAAGCCTGATCGGACTGCAATTTGATAATGCTGATCCAATATAAATGACATTTCTGACGGTTCTATATGATTAACTGTAAAAGATACAATTCCTGTTCTAGGCTTTCCAAGGGCCGGGCCTAATACTCTTACATCATTATTGCGCATTAGTCCCTCTATTATCCTTTGCGACAGGCTCCACTCATGCCCCCCAATCGCTTCAACAGATCGTTTGTGAATATACTCTACGCCGGCTTTTAACCCAGCCAGTCCACTTGTGTTTTGCGTGCCTGCCTCATATCGGTCTGGTCTGACTGTCGGCTGATGCGGTGTTTCTGATTGGCTGCCAGTTCCGCCATGCAATAAAGGCTCCAATTCAATATCCGGTGCTATATACAGTCCCCCGGTTCCTTGAGGACCCATCAACCCTTTATGGCCTGGAAAAGCCATCATATCTATTCCCAGCGCTTGCACATCAATAGACAGCAACCCAGCACTTTGCGCAGCATCAACTAACAGCTTTATTTGGTTTTTTTTCGCTATATCGGCTAATTGTTCAAGCGGCAAAATCGTTCCTAGCAGATTAGAACTATGGTTAACAATCAAAAGAACTGTGTTTTTTTGAATCGCTGCCTTCAGCAAAGCTATATTAATATTACCTTCTACATCGGATGGTATATACGTAACCTCAATACCTAATTTTCGCTGCAGCTCATATAAAGGTCTTCTAACAGAATTATGTTCAATCGAAGTTGCAATAACATGATCGCCTGGCTTTAAGAACCCTTTTATGGCCATATTTAATGCCATCGTCGTATTACTTGTAAATGCAATATCATTAGGGTTTTTAATATGAAACAATTTAGCAAGCTGCTTTCTTGTATCAAACAGCACTCTGCTCGCTCGAACGGCCATCGCATGACTGCCTCTTCCCGGATTGGCTCCGTCGTACATCATAGTTTGGGTAACTGCTTCAATTACCTCAGGCGGTTTAGGCCATGAGGTCGCTGCATTATCCAAATAAATAAACGCACTTTCAGTCTGCACTGTTATTCAGCCTCCATCTATCCTAATATGTCTATTAAACAACATCTATCAAAGGGGTGCCACTGCGATCAAGATTGGAATTCCGACCACTGTTGCAGTCCGATTTTTATGAGTTGTACTCGGGACAGTCGTGATTATCGATCCTTCACTCCAAAAAAAACAAGGCCTATCTTAGTTTAATCCTTCAGAATGAAGATTACAACTTAGATATGCCTTGAACAATTGTCTACTTGCTAAGCCATCTGCTGAAGCAATTCCAATAAGCGCTCCAAGTCTTGCTTGCTGTAATATTGTAATTCAATTTTACCTTTATCTTTTTGCTGCTTAATTTTCACAGTTGTTTTAAAACGATCACGCAATGCTTCTTCTACATGCTCAATATACGGGTCTCTGCTTTTCGTTTTTACAGCTACTTCTTTTGTATCGACAGGCTTGCTATCCAGCTTTTGAATCGCATCCTCAAGCTCCCTTACACTCCACTCTTGCGTAATCGCTTGATCCGCTATCTCTAACTGCGTTTTCTCATTTTTAATACCTGCTAACGCGCGGGCATGTCCCATTGATAATGTTCCACGTGAAACATTTTGTTTAATTTCTTCTGGTAAACTAAGCAGCCTGACAAAATTAGCAATATGCGATCTCGATTTTCCTACTTTTAAAGAAAGCTCCTCTTGCGTCAAGTTGAACTTATCAAGCAGTGCTTGATAAGCAATCGCTACTTCAATCGCATTCAAGTCTTCTCTTTGCAAATTTTCGATTAAAGCAATTTCCATTACCTGCTGATCAGAAAACGAGCGAACTACAGCAGGTATTGTTTCATTACCGCAGTATTGCGAAGCTCTGAATCTTCTTTCACCAGCAATTATTTCATAGCCTTTTACGACTGTACGTACAATTATAGGCTGAATCACACCATGCTGTTTAATCGATTCTGCCAATTCTTTAATCGACTCTTCATCAAATGTTTTACGTGGTTGATATGGGTTAGGCCTTAGTTTAGATAATGATATTTCTATAACTTTATCTTCTTCATTAACAGAAAGTGATGGAATTAATGCATCTAACCCTCTACCTAGCCGCTTGTTCATACATAATCACTTCCTTCGCAAGTTCAAGATAGACTTCCGCACCTTTTGACCTTGGATCATATGTGATAATAGCTTGACCATGAGATGGTGCTTCGCTTAAACGTACATTTCTAGGAATAATCGTCTGATAAACCTTTTGTTGAAAATACTTTTTAACTTCTTCTATTACTTGTATGCCAAGATTAGTTCTCGCATCAAGCATAGTTAATAGAACACCTTCGATTTGCAACGTTGTATTCAAATGCTTTTGAACAAGCCTGATTGTATTTAACAATTGGCTTAATCCTTCAAGCGCATAATATTCACATTGAATTGGAATTAATACCGAATCAGCAGCAGTTAAAGAGTTAATCGTTAATATGCCAAGGGAAGGAGGGCAATCTATTAGAATATAATCATAATCTTGTTTCACCAAATGTAATGATTTCTTTAATCTTTGTTCCCTGGAAATAGTATGAACAAGTTCAATTTCTGCACCTGCAAGCTGAATTGTTGCAGGAATAATAGAAAGACCTGGAACATCCGTTTGAACAATAGCATCGCTAGGATGGACTTCATTAATAAGAACATCATAAATACAATTATGAACGTCTGCCTTATTAACTCCTAAGCCGCTCGTTGTATTTCCTTGCGGATCAATATCGACAAGCAGAACTTTTTTCCCCAATGTTGCAAGGCAGGCCGCTAAGTTCACAGAAGTCGTAGTCTTACCGACACCGCCCTTCTGGTTGGAAATTGCAATTATCTTTGACACTTCTAACTCACCTCATGTTTGGAACTTTAGTATAAATGGCTTCGCCGCCCCCTAAGGAGCGGCCCATAATTTTCGTTATCCTTTTATCTTGAACAATATCTGCTTAAGGTAAAGTTAGCGTTTTGGAATTTGAATAACAATTTCATAATGGTCTTCATAGTCCTTCTCATTCGTTTTAATAGGCAGACCAGAACCAGCAACCATATCAATGGATTGGCGAATAGTATTAAGCGCCAAACGAACATCTTTAGTGAAAGAGATACGCTTTGCCTTTTTATTGTTAGTAGATTCCTTCAAAAAAGCTATTCTAACCTCAGTTTGCTTTACATTAAGGTCCTTCGTTATAATTTCCTCTAATACTTTAAGCTGAAGCTCTTCCTCTTCCAACGACAACAACGCTCTCGCATGCCGTTCCGTGATTTTACGCTCCATCAATACCATTTTAACTTGTTCTGGCAGCATTAACAAACGCAGTTTGTTGGCAATTGTTGACTGGCTTTTACCTAGACGCTGCGCCAAGCTTTCTTGTGTTAATTGATGCAGTTCAATAAGCTTTTGGTAAGCAATCGCTTCTTCAATTGCTGTTAAATTTTCCCGTTGCAAATTTTCAATTAGAGCGATCGATGCTGTTTGAGAATCATTAAATTCTCTAATAATGGCTGGAATTGTAGCATATCCCAACTTGCTGACAGCACGCCATCTGCGTTCTCCGGCAATAATCTCATATCGATTATTACGAACCCGGACTACGATGGGCTGAATAACACCATGCGTACGAATAGTTTGGCAAAGCTCTTCTATTCGTTCATCGTCAAATATAGTACGAGGCTGAAAAGGACTAGTATCAATTTCATCAATAGGTATTTGTCGAACTTCCTCTTGTCCACTTTTCTGGTCGGAAAGTCCAAACAAACGAGATAGTTGCTCTTTCATATTTATGATTACCACCCGATCATGTGATAAAAGAATCTTTATATGTAACAAATTCTACTTTATCATTTTGAACTCCTGCTTGACAACGAAATACAATTAGATATAACCGATTTTTCAATGATAATCAGCACGAAATTATCCTCTTATTAAGGAAGATTCCATGTTAGTAGGAAATGTATAATAATATGCATGCTGCATATAACTTTCTGTTTCATATAACTTTCTGTTTCTAGCAAAAACATTTTAATATTTACGGTCGTGGAAATCTATCTAGTTAACTTTTTAGTTATTTCCGTCGAAATATAAGAGTAGCTATAAGATGAAAGTTTTTACTTTCCAAAATGCAGCAGTAAATGTTTCACGTGAAACATTTACTGCCTCCCTTTACATTAACGGCTGCTTTAAAGGCGTGCCTGCTTTTCGAGGATACTTTTTTGGAGTTGCTGCATTTTTCTTAATACATACAAGATGTCTTTCTGATTGTTCCTTGGGCAGCAGCAGCTTATGCTGCGATTGAATGCTTCCCTGCAGCTCCTTTAAGCTTTTGCCCGCTTCAGCAATCTCTTCTATTAATTGAGACCCTTTCATCGCTATAAAGCTGCCGCCTTTTTTTACAAAAGGCAAACAAAATTCGTTAAGCACATTTAGTCTTGCCACTGCTCTAGCTGTAACAAGATCAAATTGATCACGATATTGTTCCATTCTAGCTACATCCTCTGCTCTTCCATGAAGACAAGTAACATCGGACAAATGAAGCTCATTCACTACCGTATTTAAAAATTGAATTCGTTTGTTTAACGAATCTACAATTAATACTTTTAAGTGAGGGAAACAGATTTTAAGAGGAATGCTTGGAAATCCCGCACCCGAGCCAATATCAGCGATGCTCGTTATATTATCCATTGGTGCAAAAAAGGCAACTGTAATGGAATCGTAAAAATGCTTTTCATAAACAGCATCATACTCAGTAATTCCAGTAAGATTCATAACCTCATTCCATTGTACCAAGAGACGATAGTAAGTTTCAAATTGCTCTATTTGGGCTGAAGAGAGAGTCATGCCTCTCTCCTCTAATTGAGCAGTAAACCATTGTATTGTTTGATTCATTGCGCTCCCCTTGCCGCTGTTACACGATTGTAATGCTCCAAATAAACTAGCAAGATAGAAATATCTGCTGGGTTTACCCCACCAATTCGAGATGCCTGTCCAATAGATAACGGTCTAACTTGGCTAAGCTTATGGCGGGCTTCCTTAGCCAAACCTTGAATCTCATGATAGTCAATATCAGCAGGGATGCGTTTTTTCTCCATCTTGTTTAATCTTTCTACTTGCAGCAGCTGTTTATCAATATAACCGGCATATTTAATTTGAATTTCAACCTGTTCCTTCATTTCCTCAGTTAAGGCTTCTGAAGATGGAGTCAATTGATCAATAATGTCATAAGTCACTTCAGGACGTCTTAATAATGACAAGGCATCCGTACCATGCTCCAAAGGCGTTGAATTAATTGTAGCTAATACCGGATTGGCATCATCAACTTTAATTTTGGCCGAGCGCAGCCTCTCTACCTCTGCTTCAACCATCGCCTTTTTATTTAAATACTTTTCAAAACGCTCGTCTGATATTAATCCGATTGAATGGCCTATTTCAGTTAATCTTAAATCTGCATTGTCATGACGCAGAAGCAAGCGATATTCAGCTCTAGATGTGAGCAAACGGTAAGGGTCTTTCGTGCCCTTCGTAACCAGATCATCAATTAAAACCCCAATGTAACCTTGAGATCTTGAAATAACTACTGGCTCTTCCCCTTGTACTTTTCTGGCTGCATTTATTCCCGCCATAATACCTTGAGCTGCAGCTTCCTCATAACCAGACGTTCCGTTAAGTTGTCCAGCTGTGAATAATCCTGGCAGCACCTTTGTTTCCAACGATGGCCATAGCTGTGTGGGGATAATCGAATCATACTCAATGGCATATCCCGCTCTTAAAATCTCAGCTTTTTCCAATCCTGGAACTGATTGTAACATTTTCAATTGAATATCTTCCGGCATGCTTGTGGATAAGCCTTGAACATAATATTCTGACGTGTGCTTTCCTTCCGGCTCCAAGAAGATTTGATGCTTGGACTTATCTGCAAAGCGGACAATTTTATCTTCGATCGAAGGGCAATAGCTTGTGCCTACCCCTTCAATTGCTCCCGTATACATAGGTGCACGGTGCAAATTGTCATTGATAATTTTATGCGTTTGCTCTGAAGTATAGGTCAGCCAGCAAGGCAGCTGCTCATTATCCGAGGATTCTGTCTCATAGGAGAAAAACTTCGGATTTTCGTCCCCAGGTTGAATTTCTGTTTTGGAAAAATCAATCGATTGCTTGCTTATACGCATAGGTGTACCGGTTTTAAAACGTACTAGCTCCAGACCATTTTTTCTTAAGCTTTCAGCAAGCTTAATTGAAGGCTGTTGGTTGTTTGGCCCGCTTTCGTAAGCAAGCTCACCCATAATTATTTTTCCACGCAAATAAGTGCCTGTCGTAATAACCGTTGCTTTAGCATAATATCTCGCTTCAGTTTTTGTTACGACCCCGAGACATTGTCCATCCTCAACAATCAGATCTTCGACCATGCCTTGACGAAGTGTAAGATTAGGCGTGGTTTCAATCGTATGCTTCATCTGCTGCTGATACAGCACCTTGTCTGCTTGCGCGCGCAGCGCGTGCACCGCAGGGCCTTTCCCGGTATTCAGCATCCTCATTTGAATAAAGGTTTTATCAATGTTGCGGCCCATTTCACCGCCAAGCGCATCCACTTCTCTAACAACATGCCCTTTAGCCGGTCCGCCGATTGACGGATTACAAGGCATAAATGCGATCATATCCAGATTAATCGTCAACAATAACGTATTGCATCCCATTCTTGCTGCTGCCAGCGCTGATTCACAGCCAGCGTGGCCGGCACCAACGACAATGACATCATATTGTCCAGCATCATATCCCATAATTTACCTCCTACTTTCCAAGACAAAACTGTGAAAAAATTTGATCAATTAATGAATCGCCAGCCTCGTCCCCTAAAATCTCTCCTAGCGCTTCCCAAGCCATCCGTCCATCAATTTGAATAATATCTATAGGCACGCCCGCCTGTGACGCCTCAATCGCATCCTGGAGCGACTGGCGAGCCTTCTTCAGCAAAGCAATATGCCTTACATTGCTTATATACGTAAGATCATCGCTTTCCAGCTGTCCTTCAAAAAACAGCTCGCTTATTTTGTTTTCAAGCTCCTCAAGGCCCTTCTCCTCCAGCATCGACATCTGAACGATAACGGAGCGGTCCAATATAGCTTCAACTTCTGTCAAATCAAGCTTCTGCTCTAAATCCGTTTTATTGACAATGACGATAACTGAACGTCCCTTCATACCTTCCAGCAGCAATTTATCTTCCGGCTGCAGCTGCTCATTGTAATTGAGCACGTATAAGATCAAATCAGCTTCCTGCAGCACATCACGAGATCGTTCTACCCCTATTTGTTCAACGATATCACTGGTCTCGCGGATGCCGGCTGTATCCAAAAGCCTTAACGGAATGCCGTTAATCGTTACAATTTGCTCAATAACATCACGAGTTGTACCAGGGATATCCGTTACGATCGCTTTGTTTTCTTGTGCCAAAACATTTAGCAAGGAAGACTTGCCAACGTTAGGTCTACCAACAATGGCCGTCATAATCCCTTCACGCAGTATTTTCCCCTCGCTAGCCGTTTTTAGCAGTTTATTTATTTCAGCAATAGCCTTTGTGCATTGCTCCTCTATAAAAGCAGCTGTCAATTCCTCAACATCATGCTCAGGGTAGTCAATATTCACTTCAATATGAGCAAGCAGCTCGATAACCGTCTGGCGCAGCGCTTTGATTTTACGCGACAACACGCCCTCAGCCTGCTTCTTTGCTACAGAAAATGCCCGGTCTGATTTGGAACGAATCAAATCAATAACAGCTTCAGCCTGCATCAAATCAATACGTCCGTTAATAAAGGCACGCTTCGTAAATTCGCCAGGCTCGGCAACTCTGACTGCATTTAGCTGCAATACTGCATCCATTACTTTTTTTACAGCAATAACTCCTCCATGTGTGTTAATTTCAACGACATCCTCGGCTGTAAAGGACTTCGGTCCTCTCATTAAGGTAACTAACACCTCATCCAACGATTCGCCGCTTTCCGGATTAATAATATGCCCATAATGGATCGTATGTGAATCAGCTTCTGATAGCCTTTTTGACGATTTAAAAATACGATCCGTGCTGCTGATGGCATCCGGACCGCTAATTCGAATAATAGCTATTCCACCTTCTCCAACAGCAGTAGATATAGCTGCTATTGTGTCATGCTCCACGGTTTAACCACTCCTTTCTAGATGACTATGCCATCATTAACATACAAAAACATGCAAAAAATATTAAAATTCTTATATATCAAGGATAAACGGCTCCGCCGTCCTTTGGACAAGCGCGTTTACCGATGAAATATAGGAACATGTATAAAGTGAAAATATATACTTTCCTATATTTCAAGGTGAAACGGATATCGCCGTCCTTTGGCGATCACGCGTTTCATTCCGGAGAAATATAGAGAAAGTATGGCAGAATGTTATACTTTCCTATATTTCAAATGGAAAAACAGCAATGACCGCTAAGAGCCATTGCTGTGTTTAGTGCTTCATTACTTAAGCATAATGACGATTCGGCGATTAGGTTCCTCGCCCTTGCTATAAGTTTTAACTTTAGGATGATTTTGCAGCTTCGAATGAATGACTTTGCGCTCAAGCGGAGTCATCGGCTCCAGCATCACTTCTTTTTTAGTACGAATTACTTGTCCAGCCAATCGATCGGCTAAATCCTCCAGCGTCTTGCGTCGACGCTCGCGAAAATCCTCAGCATCAAGAACGATTCGGATATGGCTGTCGGATAAGCGATTTGCCACAATCGTTGTCAAGTACTGCAATGCATCCAATGTTTGTCCTCGTCGTCCAATAAGCATACCCATATCTCCGCTGCCCGAAAGCGACATATAATGTCCTTCCTTCGTTTCCTTGCGGTCAACCGATACTTGCAATCCCATTGCTCCAGCTACTTCTAATAGAAATTGCTCAGCCTCTTCTACAGCATCCGGTATAAGCTCCAGCTCAACTTTAGCTTCTTTGACGCCAAGCAATCCGAACAATCCCTTTGACGGTTGTTCCAGTACGACAATCTTTACACGGTCTTCAGTTACTTGTAATTGTGTTAAACCATTTCGAACAGCATCATCCACCGTCTTGCCTGATGCGGTGATTTTCATCATTTAGCAGCGACCTCCTTACCTTTGTCAGACTGACGTACGTACAGGAAGTAATTTTGAACGATTGTATACAAATTGCTAAATACCCAATACAGCGGAAGTGCTGCAGGGAATGACATAGACATTACGAAAATTAATACTGGGAAAATCGTCAAAATCATAGACATGCCCGGCATAGCTTGCGTTTGCTGTTTTTGCATCATTTTGGACTGAATAAAAGTAGTTGCAGCAGCTAACAGCGGCAAGAAGTACCAAGGGCTTGGCTCACCAAGCATCAAGCCTAAAAACTCATGTGTACGAATATCACTGTTCCAATAAATCGCATTGTAAAGCGCGATAAATATCGGCATTTGTACGATTAGCGGCAAACAACCTGCGAGAGGATTAACCCCATGTGTCTGAAACAGCTTCATCGTCTCTTCTTGCTGTTTTTGTGGGTTATCCTTATATTTTTTCTTAATTTCTGCCATCTGTGGCTGCAGCTTTTGCATCGCTTTAGAACTACGGTATTGTTTAAGTGTTAATGGCAAAATAAGCGTACGAACAATAATAGTCAGCAGCAAAATCGCAAGTCCATACGAATTGCCAAACCATCTAGCGAACGCGTCAAGGGTAATAGCAAAATAATAAACTACGTTTCTCTCCCAGAAATTACCCGTTAATAAATCTCCTGTTTCCTTAGTATTATTAATATCACCGCCACAGCCCGCGATTAAGCCCATAAGCAGGATCAATCCTAATACTAACAGCCATCTTTGTTTATTATTCCGAAACAACATTAAATCTCCTCTCTGAGAGCCCTTGCAAAGTTATATTCTACTTTTTATTTCAAGATAGACTATAACATAATTTGCTGCGCAAGGAAACTACATGCATAACCTTCTAAGATGATTTAGTAGTTAACAATCCTGCTTTGCGAAGCACATGCGCAATACTCTTTTCTAATTCAGTAAATTTCATTGCTGTTGCAGGCTTTCTTACAATTATAATCAAATCTGTATGAGGTGCAATTTTTCCTTCGTAATGACGAACGATTTCCTTCACAACTCTCCTCATCCGATTGCGCACGACAGCATTGCCGACCTTCTTGCTTACAGAAACGCCAAGTCGGAATGGCTCCGCTAATTTATGCTTTGACCAATACACAACAAACTGACTATTGGCAAAGGACTTTCCACCTCTATAGACACGACTAAAATCTGCTCGATTGCGCAGACGCAGTTTTCTTTGCACGAGTAACGTTCACCTAATCCCTAATTGTTCTAATAAGTATTGCCATTATTATTACTTCTTATCTATAGTAAACGTATTTATGACAAAAAAAAAGACCACACTCGGTGGTCTTCTGCTTAAAATATAAGATTATATATATTCTAACTCATTAAGCTTATATTTTACGAAAAAACCTCATGTGCAAGTTTTTTCTTACGCGCTCAATACTTTTCTACCTTTTTGACGGCGAGCCGCCAAAACTTTACGACCGTTCTTCGTGCTCATGCGCTTACGAAAACCGTGGTTTTTAGCTCTCTTGCTTACATTTGGTCTAAATGTAGGACCCATTACGCTGCACCTCCCGCTATATCAAAAAATCGCTTTTATAATTAAACCACGCTACAGCCCAAAAGTCAATCATAGCACCCGTTACATTATATATCCAATTCATATATCCAATTCGATTTTCATTATTCATCCACAATCGACGGAACTCTCCCTCTTTTTATTTTTCATTTAATAACATGTGTACAGTTTTTCCACAACAAAATAGAATTTTGTCGAATTCTTAACAACCTATAAACAATATCTTGTGTTGTAGATAACTTTTATACACAAGTTATTGAGGTTGTGGATAATATCCCGAAAGCCGTTGAATTATAAGGCATCTTTTGCTATGATTATTATGTTTTCTCTGTGGATGAGTCATTTTTCTTTTAAAGTTATTAACATCCTGTGGATAATATTGTGAACAAAGTTATCCCCTCTTTATAACTTACCTACACTTATTCCGTCATAATGTGAATGATTTCTTAACTTTATTCATTCATTCGACAGCTTTTTCTTGCAACTGCGCCCACGCGACGATTGAAATAAGAGGAGTGACAGTCTGTGGACAGCCATACGTATGATTTATGGCAGCAAATCCTTTCTATTATTCAAACAAAACTAAGTAAGCCAAGCTTTGATACCTGGTTTAAGGCGACAAAAGCTTCTTTTGTTGACGATTCCTTACTGGAGATCACAGCGCCAACTACTTTTGCGGCTGAATGGCTGGAAGGACGCTACACCAAATTAATCAGAACTACTTTATTTGAATATTTAGGCAGGCAGGTTGACGTTCGCTTCTCTATTGAAGAGCCGCTTGGAACAGAAGCAAGCATTGTGGTACCACCTAAGCCGGTGCTGCCGCAAGCCCCAGCTGAAGAACCATTTACGCATATGCTTAATCCCAAATATACATTTGATACCTTTGTAATCGGCGCAAACAACCGATTTGCGCATGCTGCTTCCCTGGCTGTAGCCGAAGCACCTGCAAAAGCGTATAATCCCTTGTTTCTATACGGTGGTGTAGGGCTCGGAAAAACGCATTTAATGCATGCAATCGGCCATTACATCATGGAGCATAATCCAAATACAAAGGTGCTTTATATTTCATCTGAAAAATTTACTAACGAATTTATTAATGCGATCCGCGATAGCCAGGGCGAAAGCTTCAGGACCAAATATCGCAATATCGATGTTTTATTAATCGACGATATTCAGTTTTTAGCGGGGAAAGAGCAGACGCAAGAGGAATTTTTCCATACATTCAACGCCCTGCATGAAGAACGGAAGCAAATCGTCATATCAAGCGACCGGCCTCCAAAAGAAATTCCAACGCTAGAGGATCGCTTGCGCTCACGCTTTGAATGGGGATTAATAACCGATATTCAGCCTCCTGACCTGGAGACAAGAATCGCTATCCTGCGCAAAAAAGCCAAATCCGAAAATTTGGATATTCCGAATGAGGCAATGAACTATATTGCAGGACAAATTGATACGAACATAAGAGAGCTGGAAGGCGCACTTATACGCGTAGTTGCTTATTCTTCGCTCATTAATGCAGACATAACCTCGCATTTGGCAGCCGAAGCCTTGAAGGATATCATTCCGTCAAGCCGGCCAAAAATTATAACGATCCAGGATATACAAGCTAAGGTTGGCGAATTTTATGGCCTTAAGCTGGATGATTTCAAAGCGCGCAAGCGTACGAAAGCAATCGCTTTTCCGAGGCAAATTGCTATGTATCTCTCCAGAGAGCTGACTGAGTTTTCATTACCCAAAATAGGCGAAGCCTTTGGCGGAAGGGATCATACTACTGTCATCCACGCTCACGAAAAAATATCAAAGCTCGTCAAGGATGATCCTGAATTATACAAAATCATGCAAAACCTGACTGAAAAAATCAAAAATAATATGTGAATAACTTGAACAAGCCTATGCACACGATATACACATGTGGATAGGCTTGATTTATCACTATGTTTTACACATATCCACATACTAACAGCCCCTACTACTACTGCTATTAAAATCTTTAATAAAATATCATCATAAACCGCATACGCAGCAGCCATCCAAATTCAGCGTTAAAAGTAAACCGGCAGCAACAAATCCGACTATATCGCCAAATGCTGCAGAAACGGTATAATAGATATAATTATTTAATGCGTATGTCACAAAATTAGTAGAAACAGGTGAAATAATGAAATTATCGATCTCTAGAAATGAATTAAATGATGCTATACAGCAAGTGGCGAAGGCAACCTCTTCCCGACCTACTATTCCTATACTTGGCGGTATTAAAATTGACGTAACTCATCAAACCGTTACACTAACAGCCAGTGATACAGATATATCTATTCAAAGCTTCATCCCGGTAGAACAAGAAGATATTATTATTGCCCAAATTGAAAAGCCTGGCAGTGTTGTTCTGCCTGCTAAGTTTTTTGTGGAAATGATTAAAAAGCTGCCTTCCGATAAAGTAACAATAGAGGTTAATGCTCAATTTCAAACGACAATTCGTTCCGGAACGACAGAAATTCAAATGGTCGGGCTTGATCCGGAAGAATTCCCAGTGCTGCCTTCAATCGAACAAAATGAAGTGCTGCAAATTCCCGGCGATTTATTGAAAACGATGATCAGACAGACGATTCTTGCTGCATCTACAAGCGAACAAACGCCAATACTAACAGGTGTGCTGTGGAATCTCCACGCAGGAGAACTTAAGTTCGTAGCAACAGATCGCCATAGATTGGCTAGCCGAACAACATCCGTTGATGTGCCAGACGATTATCATTTCAGCAATATCGTTATTTCTGCCAAAACATTGAGCGAGCTGTCGCGTATTATCCCGGATCAAAACACGCTGATTGATATTGTAGTAGCGGATAACCAAGTATTATTTAAAGTCGATAATGTGCTTTTTTATACGCGGATATTGGATGGCACATACCCTGATACATCAAAAATCATCCCTCAAGTATTTGAGACAGAGCTTGTGCTGCATACTAAAAGCCTAATGGATGCTATTGATCGTGCTTATTTGATGTCACGTGAGGAAAAGACGAATGTAGTGCGTCTTGCGACGCTAAATGAGCAGACCGTTGAAATTTCATCCAGCTCAATGGATTTGGGAAGAGTAACGGAGCAGCAGGATATTTTATCGTTTAAAGGCGAGCCTTTGCGAATTGCATTTAACTCCAAATATATGCTGGATGTGCTTAAAGCAGTAGACAGCGAGCAAATATTTATCGGCTTTACCGGAGCGATGCGCCCAATTATTATTAAGCCTATTGATCATGATTTCAGTATGTACGTCATACTGCCTTACCGAACAACTAACTAGTATTTTGGTGTTTATCCTTGAACAGAGAGGAAGAATACATGATGAAAGAAATAGCAATCGCAACGGAATATATTGCGTTAGGGCAGTTTTTAAAGCTGTCCGAATGCATTGCTACTGGCGGGCAAGCCAAGTTCTTCCTAGCTGAAACTACCGTTCATATTAACGGGGAACAGGATCAGCGCCGCGGAAGAAAGCTGTATGCAGGCGATCAAGTAGTGGTAGAGGGCTGCGGCAAATTCATTGTCGTACAGGCAAAGTGAGCCAGAGCCGGGAGGTTCCATTGTGTTTTTAAAACAAATTCAATTGCAAAATTATCGTAACTATAGTGAGCTCCAGCTGCCGCTTGAGCATCAGGTTAATGTATTTTTAGGTCCTAATGCGCAGGGCAAGACGAATTTGCTCGAATCCATATTTGTGCTGGCCTTATCCAAGTCGCATAGGACCTCAAAGGATAAGGAGCTGATTGGCTGGCAATCAGACCATGCAGCTATAACAGGCACTGTGGATAAAAAATATGGCAGCGTCAAGCTGGAGCTTATGTTTTCAGCACAAGGGAAAAAAGCGAAAATCAATAGCTTAGAGCAGCGCAAGCTAAGTGATTTTGTCGGTTCTATGAATGTGGTTATGTTCGCTCCAGAGGATTTGGAGATTGTGAAGGGAACGCCGGGCGTGCGAAGAAGATTTCTCGATATGGAAATCGGACAAGTACAGCCCGGTTACTTGTATACGCTGCAACAATATTCCAAAGTATTACAGCAGCGAAATAATTTTCTTAAAAGCGCAGATCGCGCTGCGCTTAATCAAGCATTGCTGGATATATGGAATGAGCAGCTTGCTTCCCATGGTGTTAAAATTATGAAAAAGAGGCAACACTTTATACAAAAACTGCAAACCTATGCAGAACAAATTCATTTTGGTATAACAAATGGCACGGAGCAGCTTGAAATCCACTATCGTCCCTCTTTTGAAGCAGAGCCGGAAGAAGAAGAAACTGTTTTATTTCAGCAATTTATGATAAAGTTATCACAGGTGAAAGATGGGGAAATTCGCAGAGGGGTTACCCTTGTAGGCCCGCACCGTGATGATTTGGCCTTCTTTATTAATGGCAAGGAAGCCCAAATATTCGGTTCTCAAGGTCAGCAGCGAACGACTGCATTATCGATAAAGCTAGCAGAAATTGAACTGATTCGCGAGGAAATCGGCGAATACCCGATTTTACTTCTAGATGATGTATTGTCTGAACTTGACCATAATCGGCAAACGCAGCTAATAGAAACCTTTCAAGATAAAGTGCAAACATTTATTACGACTACAAGTCTTGATAGTGTACGTCTTGATAAACTTCAGGATGTAGGCATTTTTCATGTGGAAAACGGCAAGGTTAGCCGTTAATGTGCAATTAGGAGAGGTGAAACGAAGCGCATGTACATCCATTTGGGTGGGGAGAAGATTGTTAGGGCGACAGAGCTGGTCGCTATTTTTGATGTTTCTATTGAGCAATCTTCTAAATTATCAAAGCAATTCGTAGCGGGTGCACGCAAGCGGAAAGATGTGGAAACGATCGGCGAGGAAGAGCCCAAGTCGATTGTCGTTACGGAGAAAAAAATATACTATTCGCCAATATCATCCTCCACTTTGAAAAAAAGAGCACATCAATTTGTTACAGGCGGCTAACGGTGAAAGTAATTGAGTAAGAGCAGTTGAGAGGAGTAGTGAACTTGCATGTCTTTGGAACAGCAAATGTATGACGAGAGTCAGATACAGGTACTTGAAGGGCTTGAAGCGGTACGTAAACGTCCGGGTATGTATATAGGCTCAACTAGCGGAAAAGGTCTTCATCATCTCGTTTGGGAGGTCGTTGATAACAGTATCGATGAAGCGCTAGCTGGTTATTGCGATAGAATCGAAGTCATTATTCACAAAGATAACAGCATAACGGTCATCGATAATGGGCGAGGCATTCCGGTCGGCGAGAATACAAAGCTAAAAAAATCTACGCTTGAAGTCGTCATGACTGTTCTTCATGCAGGGGGAAAATTTGGCGGAGAGGGCTATAAAGTATCCGGCGGCTTGCATGGCGTTGGTGTTTCCGTCGTAAACGCATTGTCTGAGCAGGTTATTGTTCAGGTTAAACGTGAAGGAAATATATATCAGCAGGAATATCGCCGCGGAGCCCCGCAATACGACATCAAGATTGTAGGCCAGGCGGATGAGGCGGATACAGGTACTATTGTTACCTTCTTGCCGGATAAAGAAATATTTACGGAAACAACTATTTTTGAGTATGATATATTGCAAACGCGCATTCGCGAGCTTGCATTTTTGAATAAAGGCATCGAGCTGATTTTGACGGATGAACGAACCGATGTTTCGAACACATTTTTGTATGAGGGCGGAATAATCGAGTTTGTTAAACATTTGAACAAACATCGTGAAGCGCTCCATGAAACGCCTATTTATGTGGAAGGCATGAAGGACAATATTCAAGTTGAAGTATCGCTGCAATACAATGACAGCTATACGGAAAATATTTATTCCTTTGCCAACAACATTAATACGCATGAAGGCGGAACGCATGAATCCGGCTTTAAAAGTGCTTTGACCCGTATTATTAATGATTATGCGCGCAAGAACAGCTTGATCAAAGACAATGATTCCAACTTCTCTGGAGATGATGTGCGTGAAGGACTTACAGCAATCATCTCTGTGAAAATTCCAAATCCTCAGTTCGAAGGGCAGACAAAAACCAAGCTTGGCAACAGTGAGGTACGCGGAATCGTTGAATCATTCTTTGCGGAAAAGCTGATGGAATTTTTGGAGGAGAACCCTTCTGTCTCTAAAAGGATAGTCGAAAAAGGCCTGCAGGCTGCAAGAGCACGCGAGGCTGCACGCAAGGCGCGTGAGCTGACTCGCCGCAAGAGCGCATTGGAAGTTGGTTCCTTGCCAGGTAAGCTTGCCGACTGCTCTTCCAAGGATGCGTCCATAAGTGAGCTGTACATCGTTGAAGGTGATTCTGCAGGCGGATCTGCGAAGCAAGGCCGGGATCGTCATTTCCAGGCTATCCTTCCGCTGCGCGGAAAAATATTGAACGTTGAGAAGGCGAGATTGGATCGTATTCTTGGCAATGCTGAGATCAGAGCGATTATTACAGCACTTGGCACAGGCATTAGCGATGACTTCGATATTACGAAGGCGCGTTACCATAAAGTGATTATTATGACCGATGCCGATGTCGACGGCGCACATATTCGCACGCTGCTGTTGACGTTCTTTTATCGTTATATGAGGGAAATTATCGAAGCCGGCTATATTTACATCGCACAGCCGCCTCTATTCAAAATTGAACGCAATAAAGTAATCCGCTATGCCCAATCAGAGAAGGAACGCGATGATATTATTGCGGAATTCGGTGAAGGCGTAAAGGTAAACGTTCAGCGCTATAAAGGTCTTGGAGAGATGAATGCGGAGCAGCTATGGGAAACAACGATGGATCCGGAAAGCCGCACTATGCTTCAAGTAACGATTGAGGATGCCATTGAGGCTGATGTCGTGTTTGATACGCTTATGGGCGATAACGTTGAGCCGCGCCGTGATTTTATTCAAAAATATGCGCGCTATGTTACAAACCTCGATATATAGAAACAATAGACAGCCATTCGCCAGGATGGCTGTTTATACTTAAAATTATAACAATTTATAAGTTTTTTCTATAGATTTTATAATTCATCGGTAAACGCGCCATTCCAATGGACGGCGGAGCCGTTTATCCTTGCGCGCATGTCCTAACAATGGCTAAGCCGCTTATATTGCAGTTATAAGCGTGAAACATGATTATTGCTTTATCTTTCATAACCTTTACAAGACAGAGTCTGCAATGAATGTTATAATAATAGATAGGGCAATTTTGGGATAAAGCTTTCCCAAGTATATGAAACCATGAGCTGGTGTCATCCTGGCGGATCGCATCGGCCATTCGGCAGTTGTATGTAATATAAGGCAAAATATAGCAGCTATACGCAAGCAGGTTTATATTAACCTTGTTTGTGAAAGAAAGATAATAGCTTAAGTTATGCAGATTGATGTTGCCAGGGAGGTAAAGCATGGCGGAAGAACAACGTATGTCAATAAAAGACCGTGATATTGGAACGGAAATGCGCGATTCCTTTATGGATTATGCGATGAGCATTATAGTAAGTCGCGCGCTTCCGGACGTAAGAGATGGACTGAAGCCCGTTCATCGACGCATTTTATTTGCGATGTCGGAACTAGGAATGTCACCTGACAAGCCGCATAAAAAATCAGCGAGAATTGTAGGAGAGGTTATCGGTAAGTACCATCCTCATGGTGATTCCGCGGTTTATGAATCTATGGTCAGAATGGCGCAGGATTTCTCTATGCGCTATCCGCTGGTAGATGGTCATGGTAACTTTGGTTCGATTGACGGCGATATGGCGGCAGCAATGCGTTATACAGAAGCACGTCTCTCCAAAATGGCAATGGAATTGCTGCGCGATATCAATAAAGAGACTATAGATTTTGCTCCCAACTATGATGGTGAAGAGCATGAGCCGGTTGTTTTGCCGGCGCGTTTCCCTAACCTGCTTGTTAACGGGGTAACGGGCATCGCTGTAGGTATGGCCACTAATATACCTCCTCATAACTTGAACGAGGTTATTGATGGAGCACAGGCGCTTATTCGCAATCCCGATATAACGCCGCTTGAGCTAATGGAATATGTAAAAGGTCCAGATTTCCCAACAGCAGGCTTTGTAATGGGACGACAAGGTATCAGACAAGCTTATTTGACTGGCCGCGGTTCCGTTACAATGAGAGCAAGAGCGATTATTGAAGAAAACGGCGGCAAAGCTCGCATTATTGTACATGAGCTGCCATATCAGGTAATTAAAGCCCGTTTAATCGAAAAAATTGCGGAGCTTGTTCGCGAGAAAAAAATAGACGGCATTACAGATTTGCGTGATGAATCCGATCGTAACGGCATGCGTATCGTGATCGAGCTGCGCCGTGATGTAAATCCAAATGTAGTGCTTAACAATTTATATAAACAAACACAGCTGCAATCCAACTTCGGTATTAATATGCTTGCGCTTGTGAATGGCGAGCCAAAAACACTGAATCTAAGAGAGATGCTGTATCACTACATTCAGCATCAAATCGAGGTTATTCGCCGCCGTACGGAATATGAGCTTAGAAAAGCAGAAGCAAGAGCGCATATTTTAGAGGGCTTGCGGATTGCGCTTGATCATCTGGATGAAGTCATTGCATTAATTCGCGCTTCACAAACAGCTGACGAGGCACGTGAAGGATTAATTACGCGCTTTGCACTGACGCATGAGCAAGCACAAGCGATTCTTGATATGCGCTTGCAGCGTCTGACTGGCTTGGAACGTGACAAAATTGAAGCTGAATATGCAGAATTAATGCGCAAAATTGCAGAATACAAAGCGATTCTTGCAGATGAGCAGCTAGTTCTGGATATTATCAGCACGGAGCTTGAGGAGCTGAAAGAGCGTTTCGGTGATGAGCGTCGCACTGAAATTACAGCCAGCGATGAAGAAATCCTGGATGAGGACCTTATTCCTCGCGAGGATGTTATCATTTCCATTACGCATTCCGGTTATATCAAGCGGCTGCCAGTTACGACTTATCGCAGCCAGAAGCGCGGAGGACGCGGCGTAGTTGGCATGGATACGAAGGATGACGATTTCGTAGAGCATTTGTTTGTATCCAATACCCACCACTTCCTATTGTTCTTTACAAACAAAGGGAAAGTGTATCGCCTGAAGGCTTATGAGATTCCTGATCTTAGCCGTACAGCACGCGGTACGCCAATTATCAATTTGATTCAAATTGAACAAGGCGAGACGATAAATGCTGTTATTCCTGTTCAAGCCTTTAATTCAGATCAGTATCTGTTCTTCTCTACGCGCCAAGGTGTAGTGAAAAAGACTCCGCTTGATGATTATGTCAATATCCGCAAAGTCGGCTTGATAGCTATCTCACTGCGTGAAGATGATGATTTGATTGGCGTTAAGCTAACTGATGGCAACCAAGAGATTATTATGGGTACAGCAGAAGGGATGTCGATTCGTTTCTCCGAGCAGGATGTTCGCTCGATGGGCCGTTCGGCAACTGGTGTTAAAGGTATCCAGCTTGATGATACAGATAAAGTAATCGATATGGATGTTGTCGTAGATGACCGCGATGTGCTTATCGTAACGTCCAAAGGCTACGGCAAGCGTACACCTATGAATGAATATCGTATCCAGAACCGTGGCGGTAAAGGGATTAAAACATTGAATGTTACAGATAAGAACGGTCCTATCGTATCTCTGAAGGTAGTAGAAAATGACGAGGATCTCATGATTATGACTGCGCTTGGCACATTAATACGTACAAGCATGGAAGGTATTTCTACTATGGGCCGCAATACTCAAGGCGTCAGACTGATCCATACTCGTGACGATGATACAGTCGCAACTGTAACCCGTGTAGCTCGCAGCGAGGATACTAATGATAATGAGCTGGAAGAAACAGAGATTATACAGGACAATGGCAATGAGGAGAATGGTCCTGCTGCTGAATAATCTTAGTTGGCACATAGTATAATTCATTAAAAACCAATGGGGAGAGGACAAATGTGGTCACAGTCTTGCTATCACAATTAAAGTCAGGTGACAAACTTGGGGAAGATGTCCTCACTCCGTTTGGCGGTGTACTATTGCGTAAGGGTGAAGTGATTACACCAAGGACAATGGAAATTATGCAAGCCTTTCTTGTGTCCAGTGCAGTCATTGAAGATACTGCTCAAGCAGCTAAGGGTCAAATGACTGCAGTGCAGGATGATACGCAGCAGCCTTCAGCGGCACAGGTATCATCCGATTTGCACGATGAGTATGATCAGATGGTGAAGACGCTTCGCACGGTTTTTAATTCCTATATAAGCGGTCAAAGCTTCCCTATTATGGATATTCGTACGCAGCTTGAGAAGCTTTTGCTGCAAATGAAGTCCTACCATATACTTTCCTTTGCACCAAGAAGCTTTGCGGAGACTGACTATTATATTCATAACAGTGTATGCTCTGCATTGACGTCGTATCAATTAGCGCAGTGGGCTGGCTTTAAGCAAAAGGAATGGATGCAAATCGCGCTTGCAGGCTTGCTGAAGGACATCGGAAATATTCGCTTGGATCGTTCTATACTTACTAAGCCTACACCGCTTACTCGTGAAGAGACAGAAGAAATGAAGCAGCATACCGTTCAAGGCTATCAGCTTTTGAAAAATATTGCGGCTTTGAATGAAGGTGTGAAGCTGGCTGCCCTGCAGCATCATGAAAGAGTTGATGGGACGGGCTACCCGCTCGGAATAGATTCTACAAAAATTCATCCGTATGCCAAAATCGTAAGTATTGCAGATATATTCCACGCAATGACCTTAAATAAAGCCTATAGAAAAGCTGAATCGCCATATTTGGTTTTGGAGCAACTGCAAAATGATGCATTCGGTAAGCTTGATCCGAGCTATGTTACTGTATTTATTGAAAAAGTTACCCAGTTTCATCAAGGCACCGTAGTCAGATTAAGCGATGACCGGATCGGCGAAATTGTATTTTCTGATCGTTTACATCCGACTAGGCCTTGGGTTTCAGTTCATGGTCAGATTATTAATTTGACGAAGGACAGACATTTGCATATTAAGGAAATCGTGAAAACATAAGTGAGTGCTGCAGCAGCAGCCTCACTTTTTTTCTTTTTAAATTATAAGAATTTATAGCTTGCAAAACATTAATTACATATTACATATATTCGTATTGTTGTATTGTAAGTTTAAAAAAAGAACGGTAAAGATATCTTATTTTTGGAAATTAATAAATTTTAAAAAAATTGTAACGAAACGATAATCGAATGCGACTAATAGACAAAGGAGGATGGAGATGAAGCCAATTGAGCAGCTGTATGAGCTGCATAAGCAGGATATATATCAATATTTGCTTTCGCTAACTCGAAATCCAACCTTGTCTGAGGATTTATTATCTGAAACCTTTATTAGCGCTATAAAATCACTTTCCAGCTTTCGCGGTAAATCCTCGATCAAAACCTGGCTGTTTACGATTGCCAGAAACAAATGGCTGGACCATTTGCGCAGTAAAAAGCATGTTATCTCTTATAATGAACAGCTTGAGAGATATGTTGAGACAAGTGTGGAGTCCCATTATATAAACGCGGAGCTGCAGCAAAGAGTAGGCAGTTTATTAGAGGAAAAGGGAGAGCGCATAAAATTAGTCGTCGAAATGAGGCTGGAGGGGTACAGCTTTCAAGAAATAGCGGAAAAGCTTCAGTTGTCTGAAAGCAGTGCCAGAGTCATTGATTATAGAGCCAAGCAATGGCTCAGAGAAAGGCTGAAGAAGGAGGGACTAGTATGAAGGTAACCTCAGACGTAATAAGAGATTTAATACCATTAGTGAAAGATGGCGTTGCCAGCGAGGATTCCGTTAAGCTTGTATATGCTTACTTGGAGCAGGATGAACAGTTAAAGCATGAATTTGATCAATACGAAGAATTTAGTTTTGAAAATAAAGAGCTGTCACTCCCGCCAGCCAGAGATATTCGTATTATTAATGCTATGAAGCGCAGTATTATGCTTACTCAGCTTATGATTCTTGTAGCGGGCACCGTTATAGGCGTAGCGATCACCGATTCATTTGAAATGCTCTATAACTTTTTGTTAATGCCGTTTGTAGGAGCGCTTGCTGTTTTTAGCTTTAGAAGCAAATGGAAGTACAGCTTTCCGCTCGTTATTTTTGTTATTGCGTATGGCTGGAAGTTCGCAAAGGTTTTTATAGAGGAAGGCAATGTTATGTATGCCTTTAATGACGCAATTTTTTATAGCTCGGTATACTCCGTATTAGCGGGGATCGGGCTTGCAATAGGAGCATTATTACAATTTGCCTTTGGGAAGGAGACAGAATTATGAAGCGTCCGCGCAGAAAATGGAGCAGAGTTATTGCGGCAGCAGCAGCCTTTATATTGATCGGTTTATTGTGCTATATAACAGTATCGTTTGCGGGAAATCCGCTTGCAGCGGCTAAAGCGAATCATGCGGTTAAAAAATATATAGAAAACCAATACAGTGAGCTTGACTTGGAGGTTGTAAGAAAAGCGAAATTCAATTTTAAAGATAAAACTTATGTATCAGTCGTTCAGTCCAAAACCGTCAAGGATTTGCAATTTATGATTAGCACCCGGAATGGAATCGTTCAGTGGGATAATTATGAGCTGAATGTGCTTGAATATTCTAATACATTGATGCGATTATCCGATGAATATACTGAAAAAGTGACAAAGCTTCTTCATGAGCAGGTGGATAAGCGGTACAAAGAAATCCGGGCAGCCTATTCAGCAGAACAAATTGAGAAATACAAGGACTTGCTGGAACTCGACATGCCATTTGATGCTGCGCTTCCGATTGATGCTTACTTATATGTAAACATTGATCTGAATGAAGCAGAAAAAATAAACCTGCAAGCATTAGCCGAACAGGTAACGAAGATTTACAAGTGCCTGTCTGACAATGGCTATCCGATTGCTAAATATAATCTATATATTAAAAAGGGTGAGAAGCTTGTTATAGGGAATCTGCCTGTAACAGCTGTAATGGAGGAAGCGGGAATATTAAATAGTATAGAAAAGGCTTATAACAACAAAGGCGAGTATAATGGAATCAGCGTTATTGTAAGTGGCGACATGGAATAACTAAAAAAGGAAACGGATCTTCTATAATAGGTCCGTTTTTTATTTGCTTAGTCAGTAGATAGACTGTGGCAAGGAATTACCGTTATAGCTCAAGCTGTTGGAAAAGTATACAATGAAGAAATGGAAAGGTGCGGACAGGTGCTACATCCATGCTCGTGGAAGTTAAGTACATTTTGTGCACTTAATAGTCTACATAACGTTTTTTAACAGCCTGAAAGCAACATCTAGATAATAATTAACTTTAGATGAGTACATATAGTGGTTATGAATTGGGTATAATAAACAAATAAAAAAAAATAAAAAAACACTTGCATTATATTAGGCGCCTGTGATATATTATAAAAGTCGCCGCTGAGACAACGCGGTGCACACGCTGAAACAACCGAGTTTTACTTGGTTT